>NZ_CP023406.1:3047069-3351776 GCF_002327105.1 Luteimonas chenhongjianii
GAATGGGTGAAGACGCGCTCGGCCGCGTTCCGCGGCATCACCATCGGCACGCTCGGCCGCGGCGAGGGCTATCGCTTCCTGCAACTGGGCGCCTTCATCGAACGTGCGGACTGGTCGATCCGACTGCTCGACATGATCAGCAGCGACGAAGAGTTGCCCGAGACAGGTGAAGTGCGCGACGCGACCCAGTACTTCCAGTGGAGCGCATTGCTCCAGGCGCTCTCGGCGTTCGAAACCTACCGTCGCCTGTATCGCGAGTCGGTGAGCCCCGCCGGCGTGGCCGCGCTGATGCTGCTCAACGACGACAATCCGCGCTCACTGCAGGCCTGCGTCGCCGCGATCCACCGTATCCTTCAATCGCTGTCGGGCGGCGAATCGGTCGAGGTCGCGCGTCAGGCCGGCGCACTGGCGGCGCAGGCCCGCTATGCGCGCATCGACGAGATCATTGCCGCTGGCCTGGAGACGTGGCTGCAGGACACGATGGGCAGGCTGTCGCGACTCGGCAACGAGATCCACCGCCAGTTCATGACCACCGAAGTGGTGCCGTTCTCCCCGCCCGGAATGTCGCAGTCACAATGGCAGCGTTCGTCTTGAGCTGTCGCTGCGCCGCCGCGCGGGGCACAATGCGTGCTGCAATTGCGCGCTGTCGCGGCACCTTATGACTTACTGCATCGGTTTGAACCTCGACGAAGGCCTCGTACTGGCCTCCGATTCGCGTACCAATGCCGGTGTGGACCACATCCGCCGTGCCGGAAAACTGCGGGTCTTCGCCCAGGATGGCGACCGGGTCGTGGTCACGCTGTCGGCGGGCAACCTCTCGCTGACGCAGAACGTGCTCAACCTCATCGAGCATCGCGCGCGTCACGAGACCGATCGCGTCGGCATCCTCAATGCGCAGTCGATGTTCCAGGTGGCGCAGGTGGTCGGGGATGCGATGCGCGAGATCCGCGCCCGTGACGAGAGCTATCTGCGCGACAGCGGAATCGATCCGAGTGGTTCGTTCATCGTCGGCGGCCAGATCCGCGGCGAGGCGCCGCGCCTGTTTCTTGTCTACTCGGAAGGCAACTTCATCGAGAGCTCGCGGGAGACACCGTTCTTCCAGAGCGGCGAGATCAAGTTCGGCAAGCCGATCCTGGACCGGGTGATCACCTCGCGCACCGACCTGGTCACCGCGACAAAATGCGCGCTGGTGTCGTTCGATTCGACGATCCGCTCGAACCTGTCGGTCGGCCCGCCGATCGATCTGCTGGTCTACTGCCGCGACAGCCTCCAGGTCCAGATCCAGCGGCGCTACGAGGATGGCGACGCCTACCTGCAGTCGATCCGGAGCCACTGGAACGAGAGCATGCGCCGCGCCGTCGCCGATCTACCGTTGCCCGACTGGGCCTGATCCGGCCGCTGCACGCGTGGCGCATGACCCACGGGGAACCGACGCGCCCGGCTCCCGCATCCTCCCCGGCCCTCCTCCGGGAGAGATTCGCGAAATGCGGATGATGCTCACCAGCGCAGACCCCCATACCTCTCATCCGAAGTGCTTGCGCGCATCGGCCCCTCCCGAAGGGAGAGGCCGATTGACGAGACGCGCTCAGCGCGCGGTATCCGCCGGTCGGTTCTTCACGTGCCGGTCCAGCCACGCCTCCGTTTCATGGAGCATGTGCAGGATCGACTCGCGGGCGCGGTAGCCGTGCGACTCCTTGGGCAGCATCACCAGACGCGCCGTGCCACCCAGACCCTTGATCGCAGCGAACATGCGCTCGCTCTGCATCGGGAAGGTGCCGGAGTTGTTGTCCTCCTCGCCATGGATCAGCAGGATCGGGTCCTTGATCTGCCCGGCATAGTTGAACGGCGACATCTTCAGATACGTGTCCTGGGCCTGCCAGTAGTTGCGCTCCTCGGCCTGGAAACCGAACGGCGTCAGCGTGCGGTTGTAGGCGCCGCTGCGGGCGATGCCGGCCGCGAACAGGCGCGAGTGCGCCAGCAGGTTGCCGGTCATGAACGCGCCGTAGGAGTGCCCGCCGATCGCGACACGGCGACGGTCGGCCACGCCGCGGCGTACCGCTTCGTCGATCGCGGCCTCGGCGCTCGCCACCAGCTGCTCGATGTAGGTGTCGTTGGGCTCCGCGTTGCCTTCACCGATGATCGGCATCGACACGTCGGCAAACACCGCATACCCCATCGCCAGGAACGCCTGCGGCCCCCAGTAGCCGATCGCATTGAAGCGGTGCGGCGAATCGGTGACCTGGCTGGCGGCATCGGCGGATTTGAACTCGCCCGGATACGCCCACATCAGCATCGGCAGCGGGCCGTCGCGCCTGGCGTCGTAGCCGGCCGGCAGGTACAGCGTGCCGCTGAGGTCCACGCCATCCTTGCGCTTGAAGCGCACCAGCTCCTTCTGCACGTCGCGCAGCTGCGGCGTGGGATGTTCGAATGCGGTCAGCGCCATCGGCGCCGCGTCGGGTGCATCGACCCGGCGCACGAGATAGTTCGCCGGGTCGACCTGGGTCTCGCGCGAGGTCAACAGCCGCGTGGCCTGGGCATCGAGCACCGCCACCGGGGCTTCGTAGTACGGCGCCTGCGAGTGGAACAGCCGCTCGGTGCTGCCGTCGGCGAGGTTCTGGCGATCCAGGAAGGGGCGATCGCCATCGTCGGAGGCGCCATCACCGATGCGGTAGATGCTGGTGCCGTCGGCGGCGATCAGCAGCCGGCTGTTGCCGGTGGCGTCGGGCATCGTGACCGCGCTGCCGGGATCGGCATAGCGATCCTCGTAGGAACCGTCGCGCACGAGCACCGGCGCCGCCCCACCATCGGGCTGCAACCTCCACTCGCGGATCTTTCGGGTCTTCCACCAGTACTCACTGAGCAGGGCGAGATCGCCGGTGCCCCACTGCGTGCCGGCATAGCGCATCGACAGTTCGGCCAGCACCTGCGGTGCATCGCGGAACGGCGCAGCCTGCATGTAGACGATGTCGCGCACGTCGGCCTCACGCGACGGATCACCGCCGTCCTGCGCTTCCACCCACGCGAGCGTGGCGGGCGCATCACTGCGCCAGGCGACCGAACGCACACCGGTCGGCACCGCGTCGTTGCCGACCGGCAGGCCCTCGACCAGCGGCAGACGGGCGACGGTGTGCTGCACGGCGCCGTCCAGACCGACGACCTCGATCCGGCGCGGGAAGCGCGAATACGGAACCTGGTAGGAGAACGGCCGGTCGATCTGCTGGCGCAGGATGTGGCGTCCGTCGGGTGACGCGCTCGCGCTCGTGGTCATGCCCGGCGCGCCAATCGGCGTGACCCGGCCATCGAGCGCCACATACGCGAGCTGACTGGTCATGTAGTGCGCGAACACGCGCGCATCCGCCTCGCTGCGCAGCAGGTCCTGGTAGGTGCGCAGCTGCTGCACCGTGCCACCGGCGCCGGTGTCCTGCACATTCGGGCCGGCTGGCACCGCATCTTCCTGCCCCACCTCGCCCTGCCCTTCGGGCCGCAGGCGGACCAGCAGAGAGCGGCTGTCGGGCATCCATTCGAAACCGTTGCCGACCACCGCATTGAGCGGCTGCGTGAGCAGCCGGCGCGCCTGACGGGTGGCGACATCGACGATCCACAACTGCACTTGCCCGGCGCGCATGTCGACCTGGCTGAAGGCGATATGGCGCTGGTCGGGAGACCACAGCAGCGAGGCCAGCGACAGCGGCTCGGGCAGTCCGGCGATACGCTGATCGCCACCGCCGTCCACCGGCCGCAGCCACAGATCGGTGACGTACGAGGCACGGCTGCTGGAATAGGTCTTGGGGTTGATCCGGATACCGGCCAGCTTGAGCTCGGGCTGCGCGACTTCGGCAATACCGGGCAATGCAGGCGTCTGCAGGAAAACCGCCAGATCGCGATTCGGGCTCAGCAGCAGCCGCGGCGGGCGCGGTGCGTCGACGATCGCCTGCAGGGCCTCGGGCGGCAACTGGTAGCCGCTGGTGTTGGACGTCGCCGCGCCAAGGCCGTCCTGCGCGAGCAGGGGCGCGCTCCATGACAGGCTTGCGGCAAGCAGCGTGGCGGAAACGACCACGGAGAGGTGGCGACGGGTACTCGTTGAAGACATCGGCAGGCAATCCGGACATACGCGGGTCGTCGAGCATACCCGCCGCATCAGGGCCTACCCGCGCAATCGGACCGGGACCGTCGGGACTTGCAGCGAGACACGCGTTTGCGGCAGACGCATCACAACGGGACGCAAAAAAACGGGCCACCCGAAGGTGGCCCCGAAACTGACATCCATTCGATGCCAAACCGTGCAGCGGATCAGCGCGTCTGCACATCCGCATCGATACGGGCATAGCCGCGATTGGAGCTGTCTCCGTCGGCCCCTGCGGAAATGGTCTGCAGGCGCGCGGCGAAACCGTAGGCATCGCCGCCGAGATTGCGCGCCAGCGCCACCGCAAAGTCCATCGTGTCGTTGACCGGCGTGCCGCTGTAGTCCTCGACGAGAACGCGCAGGTCCGGATGCGCGCCGCCCAGCTCGTTGCCGTCGACCGTCGCGCGTGTCTGCGTGATCAGGGCCTGGAGCTGCGATTCGCTGAAGGTCAGCGTCACCGTCTCGCCGGCCCCGACCGGTCCCGCGCCATCGACGTCGCCGGTCAGCGCCCAGTTCAGCAGATCGGCGTTGGCCTGCTCTTCGCTGGCTTCGTTGCGACCGAGGATGTTGCGTTCGAACCAGTTGTAGGACGGTCGATCGGTATCGAGCTCGAAGGCGTAGCTGCGCTCGCCCGGCAGTTCGTTTCCTGCTGCGTCGAAGCGCTGCTCGATGGTCAGCGGTACGTTGCCTCCATAGCTCAGATCGGTGGTCAGTGACCGCGAGCCGTCCGGGTATTCGACCTGCACCGAACTGCCGAGATTGGCCTGCCCGCCGAGCGCCACGCTCAGGCTGTCGTAACCGGCACGAAGCTGGGTCTGCGAGGAATAGTCGATGCGCGAGATCGTGGCGACGTTGTCGACGCCCGCTGTCTCGTGCGCCACCTGTCCGGTCGAATTGAAGTGGGCATACGCGGCCTGGCCTTCGACGCTGGAGATGTCGAACTCGGCGGTCTGCAGGGTCGCGCCGTGCAGCTGGTCCTCGCGGCCTGCCATCAGCGACAGATCGCCCGCGCGCAGGCCCACGCCGTTGAAGGCGTTGATCGTTTCGGTCGGGCCGCTGGTCACCCGCACCGTGTCGGCGTCCACGCGCTCGACCGTGTAGCTGACCCCATCGGACTCCTTGACCTTGGTCTCGGTGCCGATCATGCGGAACGAGCCGGCGAGCGCGGTCTCGGCGAACGCGCTGCTGTCGAGCGTGACGCTGCCGCCGACCGGGATCGTCGTCGGGTCGAAGGGATTCACCGCTGCCGCCGCCTCGACGCTGCGGTCCTCCCCGGGCAAGGTGACCTTGTAGGTGGATTCGAAACCGGTTGCGGCGCTGGCCTCGACCTCCGCGCCGCCGCGGCCACCGGCGTTCGCCTCCCCCGACACGCTGACCTGGGTGCCTGTGGTGACCGCAAACGACGTCGTGCCATCGCCGCTGCTTTCCTGCACTTCGACGGAGGACTCGCTGGCCACGCTGATCGACGCGCCGCGACTGCCAGCTGCCGCACCTTCGGCGCGGCTGTTCCCGAGTTGGACTTCCTGCTCGGCGGTCAGCTTCACCGCCGTGCTGTCGGGCTGCCAGGTGATGCTGCCATCGGCCGCCTTGGCGGACACCTTGATGTCGGTGGTGGAGTGGTTCGCATCTCCGCCCTCGACATCGCCACTGGCGCTCATCGGCGAGACGGGGATCTCGATGACATCGCCCGGCTGGATGACATTGCCGCCCTGCGCAGTCGGCGAGACCAGTTGCGGATTGGCCGCGTGGATCGCTTCGGGACTGACCATGTAGCGCTCGGCGAGCGAAGCCACGGTATCGCCGGCCACCACGTTGTGCCGGGTGGGATCGAGCGTAGGTGTGGGGAGGGTCCGCGCAATCGAGCCGCCGCCGTCATGTATTTGCATGTGCACGCGATCCACCTGGTCGTCGTCGAAGAGTCGCGCCATCGGCGCGTACTGCAGATGGTCCTGCATGCCGGACGCGCCGACCTACTGGGGTAAACCCGAGGCCATGCCCCCAGCCTGAACTTCTGTTCATTCGATGACCCCGAAGTGCCGTACCGGTGCGACGTCCCGGGATCGCCGGCCCGCGGCCTGCGATAGAATGGGCGTCCGCCTCGCCGAGGGGCGCTGCGACCGTCACGTGGGTCAACCACGCGCCACACTTCCAGTGCGGCTGTCCACGACGGCCAGGCTCGGCGCGGTGTCCTGCAAACGGCGCCCGTAATCGCGAATGCGCATCCCGCATTCCTGCTACGGAGCACGCAATGAACGCACAACTGAAGACCGAGCGCGTCTTTTCGACCGAGGGCGACTACAAGGTCGCCGACATCTCGCTGGCCGACTGGGGCCGCAAGGAAATCGACATCGCCGAGCACGAGATGCCGGGCCTGATGTCGATCCGCAGGAAGCACGCCGCCACGCTGCCGCTCAAGGGCGTGCGCGTGACCGGTTCGCTGCACATGACCATCCAGACCGCGGTGCTGATCGAAACGCTCAAGGACATCGGCGCCGACGTGCGCTGGGCCTCGTGCAACATCTTCTCGACCCAGGACCACGCGGCCGCCGCGATCGCGGCTACCGGCACGCCGGTGTTCGCGTGGAAGGGCGAAACGCTGGAGGAATACTGGGACTGCACCCTGGAGGCGCTGAGCTTCCCGGACGGCAAGGGCGGCCTGATCGGCCCGGAGCTGGTCGTCGATGACGGCGGCGACGTGACCCTGCTGATCCACAAGGGCTATGAACTCGAGAAGGGCGACGAGAGCTGGGTCAACAGCACCGGCGGCAGCCACGAGGAGCAGGTGATCAAGGCGTTGCTCAAGCGCGTGCGCGCCGAGCGTCCCGACTTCTGGACCCGCACCGTCGCCGAATGGAAGGGCGTCTCGGAAGAGACCACCACCGGCGTGCATCGCCTCTACCAGCTTGCCGAGGCCGGCACGCTGCTGATCCCGGCCATCAACGTCAACGACTCGGTCACCAAGAGCAAGTTCGACAACCTCTACGGCTGCCGCGAGTCGCTGGCCGATGGCCTCAAGCGCGCGATGGACGTGATGCTGGCCGGCAAGGTCGCCGTGGTCTGCGGCTATGGCGACGTCGGCAAGGGCTCGGCCGCCTCGCTGCGTGCCTACGGCGCCCGCGTGATCGTCACCGAGATCGACCCGATCTGCGCCCTGCAGGCGGCGATGGAAGGCTATGAAGTCACCACGATCGAGGAGACCCTCGGCCGCGGCGACATCTATGTCACCACCACCGGCAACAAGGACATCATCCGCCTCGAGCACATGCAGGCGATGAAGGACCAGGCGATCGTCTGCAACATCGGCCACTTCGACAACGAGATCCAGGTCGATGCGCTGTACGGCTCTGGCGCCACGCGTACCAACATCAAGCCGCAGGTCGACAAGTTCACCTTCGCCAATGGCAACAGCATCTTCCTGCTGGCCGAAGGCCGCCTGGTGAACCTTGGTTGCGCCACCGGCCACCCGAGCTTCGTGATGTCGAACTCGTTCGCCAACCAGACGCTGGCGCAGATCGACCTGTGGGCCAACAAGGACAGCTACGAGAAGAAGGTCTACCTGCTGCCCAAGCACCTCGACGAGGAAGTCGCGCGGCTGCACCTGGAGAAGATCGGCGTGAAGCTGACGACGCTGACCAAGGAGCAGGCCGACTACATCGGCGTGCCGGTGGAAGGGCCGTTCAAGCCGGATCACTACCGCTACTGATCGCCTCGCCGGTCACCGCGGTACGGAAAAAGGGCGCCGCAAGGCGCCCTTTTTTTGTGCGTGCGCTCAGCGTACGAAGCGCGACCAAGACGCCTGCCACAATCGCCGGCGGCCTCGAACACACGCGCCCCTGCAGGAGTGCGCGCTCGGCCATACCAGTCATTCGGTTGCGAGCGCGGCAACGGTGACGAGAAGCAGCCACGGCCTCCGCCCACTGCGAGCCCCGCTGCGACCGCGAGCCAGGCGGACAGGCAAACCACACCGCCCGCGCAAGACCGGAACGGCGCCGCATGGCTCCGTTTCCGTTCTGCCAGGCTGCTGCGCTCAGTCGTCGCGCAGCAACCACCACGCAGCGAGCGCGGCGCCGATACCGACGACTGCGAGCTTCGTCGGCGACCGACGCACGTCCTCGCACAGTCCTTCCACCACGTTGACGCGGTCGGCGGCGATCAGCATCAGCCAGTGGCCGATGTCGTTCTCGCTGCGCTTGAACGCGGCGCGCCGGATGACGCCGCTCAGCCCCTTGGGCGGCAGGCGCGTGCCGAAAGTGCGCGAATGTTCGGGCCGCTCGACCGATTTGAGGATTTCGACGGTCATCGGCTGCTGCGGCGGTGGATCGCTCCACGGCACATCGAGCCGCGGCGGGGTGCGCTCCATCGGCACCGCCGGGCGGTTTTCCCGCGGCAGGTCTGCGCCCCAGCCGGGGATGTGGGCGAACTTGCTTGCGTTGTCCATGGTCGTCTCCCGTTGGCCGGCCATCACACCGCACCGTATGCGGAGGGCGGTATCAGCACCGGCTTGATGCAGTTGTCGCGCTTGTTGACGAAGATGTCGTAGGCGTCGGCCACATCCTCCAGCGGAATGCGGTGCGTGATGATGTCCCGCGGCGAAATATGCCCGGCGCGGATGTGCTCGATCAGCCGCGGCAGGTGGCGCTTGACGCTGGCCTGGTTCATGCGCAGCGTCAGCCCCTTGTTCACCGCGTTGCCGATCGGAATCATGTTGAAGGTCGGTCCGTACACGCCGACGATCGAGATGCGCCCGCCCTTGCGCACGCTGTTGATGGCCCAGTGCAGCGCGATCGGCGAGCCAGCCTGCATCAGCGCCATCTTTCCGGTGAAGGTGTGGAACGCACTGCCGCTGGCGTCGCAGCCCACCGCGTCGATGCAGACGTCCGCACCCAGCCAGTCGGTCATCTTCTTCAGATGCGTGGCCATGTCGTCGATCTCGCGGAAGTTCACCGTCTCGCAGTGGGCGAACTTCTTCGCGAACTCCAGGCGGTAGTCCTCGCAGTCGACCACGATCACCCGGCCCGCGCCGAAGAACCACGCGCTCTTGGCGGCGAACAATCCGACCGGGCCGGCACCGAACACAACCACCGTGTCACCCTCGCGGATGTCGCCCATCTCCGCGGCCTGGTAGCCGGTCGGAAACGCATCGGTCAGCAGCACCGCATCCTCGATATGGATGTCGTCGGGAATCACGGTGGGGCCGACATCCGCGAAGGGCACTCGCACGTACTCGGCCTGGCCGCCGTCATAGCCGCCGGCGGTGTGGGTGTAGCCGTAGAAGCCGCCCATCGCGCTGGCTTCGGAATTGACGTTGTGGCAATTGCCGTAGAGCTCCTTCTGGCAGAAGAAGCAGCTGCCGCAGAAGATGTTGAACGGCACCAGCACACGGTCGCCGACCTTGAGGTTGCGCACCGAGGGCCCGACTTCCTCGACGACGCCGGTGAACTCGTGGCCGATGATCGACCCGACGCGCGTATCGGGCACCAGGCCGTTGTAGATGTGGATATCGGAACCGCAGATGCAGCTGCGGGTCACGCGCACGATCGCGTCGTTGGGATGCTCGATCTCGGGCTCGGCGACGTGAGCGATGCGCATCGTGCGCGGTCGCCGGTAGGTGGTGGCCAGCATTCGATTCTCCGTGGGCGGCGGCGCCGGATTCGGCGGAGGCCAGACCATCGCGCGCCGCATGTGAAAGCGGCGCGGGGATCAGCGAACTTTCGGCAGCGTGTTCAGGGACGCCAGTTGGCGTTGCTGTCCCAGAACTCCACGCTCCGGCGATATGCCTGGCGATCGAGCGGCACGCCGGATCCACCCTCTTCCACGCCCAGTGCGTTGCGCAGCATCGTGATCGGGGCCATCGGAATCTCCGCCGGTTCCATCGTGTACAGGCAGCCGACGATGCCCCAGTCGCCCTCGATCGGCGTGCCTTCCTTGTCCAGCTGCTGGCGGCTGTAGAGGATCGGAATGAGGAAGCGCGCCACCGGCGCTTCGACGCCCTCGAACCAGCGCACGAGCACCGGCAGCTCGGCCGGGTTGCGGGCTTCGTAGCCGGAGCGCAGCAGATGACGGTTGGCCTCGGTGACCGGAACGGTGAGGCAGCGGGTCGAGGTCCAGTTGCGATGCACGTGCAGCTTGCAGAAGGGCGCGTAGCCGTCGAGCACGGCGAACGGCGCCTCGTCGTTGAGACGCTGCTGGAACTGCGCAGGCGTGCAGTCCTGGATGGCGTTGGCGCGTCCACCGCGGGGAAACAGGCGGGCGCGGGCGAAGGGGGTCATGACGATGGACATGGGGCAATCATTGGAGGATGAAGGAAATTCCGGCCTTGCCGCGCGCGGCAAGGCGCGACGGTATCGCAGTGGGGAGCGCCATGTCGGATCGGATCGCCCGCGGCCTGGGAACCGGAGTGCACCGCGACCGCCGCAGTGGCCGCAACCGCGATTGCCGCAAGCGGACATCCGCGGCTCGTCTGCCATCCCTCGCAGCGACCAGACGCGGTGGCTCAGCACGCCCCCAGTCGGCGATCGCCCGGCCTGGACGGGGACCGCACCCACAGCGCGCGGATACCAGTCCGTGCACCCCTTGTGCAGGATCGTCAGTGGCAATTCAAATGAATCCATCGCGATAAAGAGATATGATCTTCTCCAGATCCGCCAACGGCGCCGCGCATGATCCCGATCAGTTTCGAGTTCTACCCGCCCAAGACCGACGACCAGCGCACGCAGCTGGATCGCACCGTGAGGAAGCTGGCAGCGCACGCGCCCGAATACGTGACGTGCACGTTCGGCGCCGGCGGCTCCACGCTCAGCCACACGCCCGTGACTGTGCGCCGGCTCAATCAAGAGCATCGTCTCGACGCCGCGCCGCACCTGTCGTGCGTGGGCGGCAGTCGCGAGGAGATCCGCGAGCTGCTCGAGCTCTATCGTGCGATGGGCTGCAACCGGATCGTGGCGCTGCGTGGCGACCTGCCTTCCGGCATGGGCCATCCGGGCGACCTGCGTTATGCCTCGGAACTCGTGGCCTTCATCCGCAGCGAGTTCGGCGATCGGTTCCGCATCGAGGTGGGGTGCTACCCGGAGATCCATCCCCAGGCCGATGATGCGCGCGCGGACCTGGGTCATTTCAAGGCCAAGGTCGATGCCGGCGCCGATGCCGCCATCACCCAGTATTTCTATAACGCGGATGCGTATTTCCACTTCGTCGACAGCGCGCGCCGCGCAGGCGTGGAGGTGCCGATCATTCCGGGGGTCATGCCGATTTCGAATTTCAGCCAACTGCGCCGTTTCTCGGAAGGCTGCGGGGCCGAGATCCCACGCTGGATGCTCCGGCAGATGAGCGCTTACGGTGACGATGTCGATGCGATCCGCGAGCTGGCCGTCGACATCGTGACCCGGCTGTGCGAACGCCTGATCGCCGGCGGTGCGCCGGCACTGCACTTCTACACGCTCAACCTCGCCCGCCCGACCCAGGCAGTGCTGGCGCGCCTGTCCTGAGGCGCGTGCCACTGTCGCAGCAGCCGCCCAGCCGCTAGTCTGCACCGATGCCCCACCGATTCCTGACCGCCGTCCTGCTGGCCATCGTGGCCTTGCCGGCGTTGCAGGTGCCGCTCGTCGCCGCGCAGGTCCGACGTTGCACCGGACCCGACGGCGGCACGATCTACACCGACCGCAGTTGCCAGGCCGTCGGCGCGAGCGAGAGTACGCCCCGTCCCGGTGCCGCCACGTCGCATACGCCCCGGTTCAGCTGCCAGCGCCACCTGCGCGGCCTGATCCAGGAACTGGGCTTCGCGATCCACCAGCGCGACACCAATCGCCTGATCGGCCTCTACCACTGGCAGGGCCTGAGCCAGAGCGGCGGTTACCGGATCCTCGACCGCCTGGACGGGATCGCCCAGCGACCGCTGATCGACATCACCGCCCAGCGCCCGGCCCAGCCGGTGTTGGCACAACAGCAGCTCGGGTTCTCGGGCTGGGTCAGCGCGCGCGACATTCCCACCGCAGCGCCCGAGCGCGCGCCCACATCCCTGCGCGTGGACCAGAGCGGCAACGACGGCGGCACCGTACACACGGTGTTCGGCCTGCGCCGCCACCTGGGCTGCTGGTGGCTGAGCCTCTAGCGCGCGCTTCGGGCAGAATCTCCGCTCCATCCTTTGCGAGCGTACCGATGCACTATCCCGAATGGATCTGGCAGAACGGCAGCATCAAGCCGTGGGCCGAGGCCACGACCCATGTCATGTCGCACGCGCTGCACTACGGCTCGTCAGTGTTCGAAGGCATCCGCTGCTACGACACGCCGAGCGGCCCGGCGATCTTCCGCCTGACCGAACACAATCGCCGCCTCTACGCCTCGGCGCGAATCCACGAGATCGAGATTCCCTATGATCTGGACACGCTCAACGCGGCATCGCGCGAGGTGATCCTCAGGAACGGCTTCCGCTCGGCATATCTGCGTCCGGTCGCCTATCGCGGCCTCGGCGGGTTCGGACTGTCGGCCGACACGCCGGTCGATGTCGCCGTCGCGACCTGGCAGATGGGTGCTTATCTCGGCGACGACGTGCTTGAGAACGGCATCGACGCCTGCGTGTCGAGCTGGCAGCGCTTCGCGCCGAACACGATTCCGGCCGGCGCCAAGGCCGGCGGCAATTACCTCTCCGGCCAGCTGGTCGCGCGCGAGGCCCGGCGCCTGGGTTTCGGCGAGGGCATCGCGCTTGCGTCGACGGGCCTGCTCAGCGAAGGCGCGGGTGAGAACCTGTTCCTGGTCTTCGAGGGCGTCCTGCACACCACGCCGGTCAGCGCGGCGCTGCTCAACGGCATCACCCGGCACACGATCATCACCCTCGCCCGCGCCAACGGCATCGAGGTTATCGAGCGCGACCTGCCGCGCGAATATCTGTACCTGTGCGACGAGCTCTTCATGTGCGGCACGGCGGCGGAGATCACCCCGATCCGCTCGGTCGACGGGCGCCAGGTCGGCACCGGCCGCGCGGGCGACGTGACCCGGCGCCTGCAGGACCTGTTCTTCGGCCTGTTCAAGGGCACCACGCCCGACGTACACGGCTGGCTGGAACCGCTGGAGCCGTGAAGGCTTGCCTCGATGCCGGCGTCAGTCCGCCGGCATCGATGGCGCCGGGGGCCGGAACGACAGTGTCGCCACCACGCCGCGGGTCGGACCCGGCACCACGCGCACCTGCCACCCGTACAGGGCGCACAGGCGGCGCACGATCGACAGGCCGATGCCGCCGCCCTGCGAATGCTCGGCATGGGTGCCGCGATAGCCACGTTCGAACAGGCGCGCGGCATCCTCGGCGCTGAGGCCCGGCCCGGAATCGGCCACCTCCACGGCGTGATCGCCCAGGCGCACGACCACTTCGCCCTCCAGGGTGTATTTGATCGCGTTGCCCACCAGGTTGCCGACGGCGACGGTGACCGCCGACTCCGGGGCATCGACGATCAGCGGCCGCGGGCCTGCCTCCAGCCGCAGCGTGAGCGGCTTGCCGCCGAGCTGCCCTCGGTGCGCGTCGAACAACTGCTCGACGACGCGGCCGACATCGGTCGCCCCGTGGCCGCGTTCGTTGCGCGACAGCAACAGCAGTGCACTGATCAGGTCGGTGCACTGCTGCTCGGCGCGCTGGATGCGCAGCAGCCGGGTACGGGTCTTGTCGTCGAGGTCGGGCCGCGACAGCAGCAGCTCCACCGCGCCGCGTATCACCGCCAGCGGTGTGCGCAGTTCATGGCTGACATCGGCGTTGAACTCCCGGTCGCGCTGGACAACTTCGGTCAGCCGGAACGCATAGTCGTCGAGTGCGCTGGCCAGCTGGCCGACCTCGTCATCCGGGAAATGCGGCGCCAGCGCCTCGGGCATGGAGCTGTCGCCCGATCGGCTCAGGCGTGCGGCCAGCGCCGACACCGGGCTCATGACCCGGGCCGCCGACCACCAGCCGATCAGCAGCGACAGCAGCGACACCAGCACCACCGATCCGAAGATCGCCCGCTGGAACTGCGTCGCGCCGCGCATCGTCTCGCTCATGTCATAGGCGAGGAAGAACCACTCATCGGGCGTCTTGCGCACGGCGAGCTTGTACATGAAGGGCGTGCCATCCTCGTCGATGCCGCTGAGGTTGTGGATGCCGTCGCCGAGTTCGTACCAGTCGGGCTGCTCACGGCGCAGCTCCTCGAAGCGCTCGCGCTTGACCACGCGCGCGCGGATCTGCTCAACCGGAACTGCCGGATTGCGCGCCGGATCCACGTAGTAGCGTCGCGCGTACTCGTCGATGTTGCGGTTCATCAGGTCTTCGACCAGCGTGTTCTCGACGCGGTCGCGCGCTTCCTGGGTCAGGAACGCGAAGATCGTCGTGAGCCCGAGACCGAGCAGCACGAACGACAGGATGATGCGGCTGCGCAGCCGCCTGCGGAAACGGCGGCGACCGCGGGTCCGGGCCGGTCGGCCCGGACTCGATTCAGCTGGCCGCATCGGGAACCGCGATGCGGTAGCCGATCCCGTGGCGGGTCTGGATGTAGGGAACGTCGAAGGGCTTGTCGATCACCGCACGCAGCCCATGGATGTGCACGCGCAGGGAATCGGAATCGGGCAATTCCTCACCCCAGACCCGGGTTTCCAGCTCCTGGCGGGTCACCACGGCCGGGGATGCTTCCATCAGTGACTGCAGGATCTTCAGGGCGGTCGGATTGAGCTGCAGCAGCTTGCCGCCGCGGCGCACCTCCAGGGTGTCGAGGTTGTACTCGACATCCCCCACATCGAGCACGCGCGTGTGGGTGCCCTTGCCCCGCCGCGAAAGCGCGTTGAGGCGCACTTCCACTTCCTGCAGCGCGAACGGCTTGACCAGATAGTCGTCGGCGCCGGAGTCGAAGCCGGCCAGCTTGTTGTCGAGGCTGTCGCGCGCGGTGAGCATCAATACCGGCGTCTGCTTGCGCGCGTCGTTGCGCAGCTTGCGGCACACCTCCAGACCATCCATGCCCGGCAGGTTGAGGTCAAGCACGATCGCGTCGAAGTCGTGGACCACCGCGAGATGCAGGCCGGTCACGCCATCGGCAGCGAAATCGACCGTATGCCCGCGGTCTTCGAGGTAATCCCCGAGATTGGCGGCAATGTCCTGGTTGTCTTCGATAACGAGAATGTGCATTGAAACCTCTTAACGTACATTTATTAGTTCTTCGGATTTTTTCTGGTTCCGCATGAGGTCCTGCGCGTTGTCGCGCTCGCGGTTGCGCTCGGCAACCGTCATGCACCGATTGATGGAACGGTTGGAACCGACCGGCTTCTCGCGCCTGCAGACCAGACGGCTGTCCGCGTGGGCACGGGTCAGCAGGGCGTTGACCCGGCCCTGCTCGTTGAATATCTCGACCCTCGTCAGCTCAGGCAAACGTCCCACGTCCTGCACGTCGCCAAGCAGCCCCGACATCCGGGCGAGCGAGTCTCGCACGATCTGCATATCTTCCGGAGAAATCTCCTTGTAGACCTCTCCGTCGGCCAAGGCCTGGAGGATCGCCTGACGCTGCGCCTCGAACGATCGGCCCAGGTCCACGCCCTTGTCCAGCGCGACTGCATCGTTCGCAGTGACGTTCGCACTCACCGGGCCCAGCGGAAGAAACGCGAGAAGAACCGGAAGCATCCACTTGCACATGCGACACCTCCTGTAATCGAACGACGTTCGCACACCGCGGCCGCGTTGCAATCCTCCCGATTCTGCCTGTAGGGCCTGGACGGGACAATGATTGCCGCTGCGTCCACAAAAAGACCCGGGCGAAGGGTCGCCCGGGTCGAAGGTGTTGCCCCGATTGCCGTCATCCGCTAAGTCCCCGGCGAACCGGGGTGGAGAGAGCGCTAGCGCATTCCGGACTTGCAGGCTACGCGCGCCGCCGTCGAAATAAGGTAAGAAATCGTTCAACTTCCGTTGGCCGGGGCCTGCCGCCCACGGCGGCCGCCTGCGCGGCCCCGGACATGAGCCGCGAGGTGATCGACGATGCCACCGGCGATGTCGTCACAGGTGGCCGCCTCGATGCCCTCCAGACCTGGGGAGGCGTTGACCTCGAGCACCAGCGGGCCACGCTCGGAGCGGATGAGATCCACCCCGGCGATACCCAGACCGATCACCTGGGCCGCGCGCACGGCGACCGCGCGCTCCTCGGGCGTGGTGTCGACCGGCGTCGCAGTCCCGCCGCGATGGAGGTTGGAGCGGAAGTCGCCCGGCGGCGCCTGCCGCTGCATCGCTCCGATCACGCGATCACCCACCACGAAACAACGCAGGTCGGCGCCCTGCGCCTCGGCGATGAACTCCTGCACCACGAAGCTCGCATACAGTCCCCGCAGTGCTTCAACGACGCCGCGCGAGGCCGAGGGCTTTTCGGTGAGCATTACCCCCGCGCCCTGGCTGCCCTCGTTGAGCTTGATCACGTGCGGCGGCGGGCCCAGCATCGCCAGCAGGTCGTCGGTGTCGTCCGGGTTGTCGCCGAACACCGTGACCGGCAGGCCGAGGCCCTCGGCGGCGAGCAGTTGCTGGCAGCGCAGCTTGTCGCGCGCGCGCGCGAACGCCGCCGAGGGATTCGGCGCGAAGGTGCCCATCAGTTCGAACTGGTGCAGCACCGCGCAGCCGTAGCGCGTCACCGACGCTGCAAAGCGGGGAATCACGGCGTCGTAGTCGACGATCGGCTTGCCCTTGTAGCGCATCGAGATGCCCTCGCTGCCGATGCGCATGTAGCAGCGCAGCGGATCGAGCACGCGCACCGAATGCCCGCGCGCGCGCGCCGCCTCGACCAGGCGCCGCGTGGAATAGAGCCTGGTGTTGCGGGAGAGGATCGCGAGCTTCATCGAATCACCGGTAGGGCGCATGCCCGAGGACAGCCGCCAACGAAAAGCGGCGACACCAGTTTCATTGGTGTCGCCGCCGGATGCAGCTGGAACGTGGAGCGGGTGATGGGAATCGAACCCACGCTAGCAGCTTGGGAAGCTGCAGTTCTACCATTGAACTACACCCGCGCGAGATGCCCAGTCTATGCTGCGGCCGCGCGCGTTGGCAACGCCGCCGACGTGACGGCAGCGTTGCGCGC
Source organism: Luteimonas chenhongjianii (assembly GCF_002327105.1). GTDB lineage: Bacteria > Pseudomonadota > Gammaproteobacteria > Xanthomonadales > Xanthomonadaceae > Luteimonas > Luteimonas chenhongjianii. Next base: position 3,064,248 of record NZ_CP023406.1, read on the forward strand.
CCGGATCAGAAGCCCGCGCCGATCGTCGCGAAGAAGGTCGTGTTGCTGCCGGCCTTCTGCCCCACCGTCAGACTCGCGCCGACGTTGGCATCCAGCCCGAACAGACGGGTCTGGGTGCCCAGCGTCGCAGTCGCGTAGCTGTCGTCGTAGCCGCGTGCCGGAACGGCATAGGGCAGCGTCGACGGCAGCGACTGGGCCTGCGCGAAGGCCTCCGCCGGGGCGTCCTCGAATTCGCGGTCGACGGTGAGACGCGCGTAGGGGCGGAGCGCATCGCTGGCGGCATACGCGATCTGCCAACCGGCGCTGCCGACCAGCGAGTCGATGTCCTGGGCCGGATAGGCCAGCGAGCTCGACAGCGTGGGCTCGCTCTCGGCGAATCCGTCGATCTTGATGCGCTGGCCAACCAGCGAAAGGACCGGGCCATGCTGCAGCGCGCCCTCGCCGAAGTTCCATCCTGCGGCGATCGCTGCGGTCGTGTTGCTGCCGTCCGCCTGGCCACGATGCAGACGGGTGACCGGACCGATCTGCACGGTGCGGTCGGAGTCGACGTCCAGCCAGGTGTAGCTGAGCTGCGCATTGACCCAGGCACCGCCGTCGGCGCGCCAGCCGATGAAGGCGCCGGCCGTGGTCTCGGCCTGATCCCAGCTGCCGCGGCGCATGCCCCAGTCGTTACCCTGCTTGCCGTAGCCGATGAAGCCGCCGAACGTCGCGGCGCCCGTCGTCCAGTCGAGCCCCGCGGTCACCGCCGGGCCGACACCGTCATAGGCATCGCCATGGTCGTAGCGCTGCATGTCGGCGCGCACGTCCGTCCACCAGCTGCGGCCCTCGCCGCGGGCCGGCGCCAGGCTCAGGCGACTGTTGATCCGGTCCGCCCGGGCGCGGCCGGTCATCGCCGCCGACTGCGGCAGGACCGCGATCTGCTGCGGGCCATCGATCATGGCAATTGCAAGGTCGGCGATCATCTCGTTGGCGCGCGCCGCCGGATGCACGCCATCGGCGAACAGGTACGACTCCCCGGCGGACGGCGTCACATAGGAATTGGGATTACAGAACAGCGAGGAATCCCCGGCAGGCGCAGGCTGGGTGCGGCATGCCGGCGAGGTCACGTTGGCGAAGCCGTACAGCGCCGGCGCGGCCGAGACTTCCTGCAGGAAGCGGAAGGCGTCCACCGGGATCACCCGCAGCCCCTGGCTTGCGAGCCCGCCGTAGAGGGCAGCGTTATAGGTGCTCGCGAGCTGGGTGCCGGCCGCCATCGCCGCGGCGCCGCCGGCGCGCGACTGCGGGGTGAGGCCCAGATCGGGGATCGCCGGCACGACGACATAGCGCGCGCCTGCGTTCTGCAACGCAGCGACCAGACCGACCTGCGCGGTCACCGCCGCGCCGATGATCTGCTGGGCCTGGGCGGGGGCCGCCGAGACTGCGAACAGATCGTTTGCGCCGCCCCAGACACTGTAGAGCGCGTCGGCATCCGCGCGCCCGCCGTTGGCGGCCAGATAGCGGCTCACCTGGGTCTGCAGCGATGGCACGCTGCCCAGCGCAGTCGCGGTATCGACCGCAATGCGCGCACCGCCGACCGCGTAGTTGTCGCCGCTCTGACCGTTGCCGTTGGGGGTTGCCCGCGTGCCGTAGCGGTCGGCGACGTATTCGGCCCAGGTCAGGCCCGGATTGGTGGTGAAACGTCCGAGGATCGCGCCTTGCGGGCCGAGCAGCTGAGGTTGCGTCAGCACCGGCCGGAAGTAGCCCGAATCGGTCAGGCTGTCGCCGAAGAACACGGTGCGGGAGAACGTCTCGGCAGCGAAAGCAGGACCGGCGGCAGCAGCAACGATTGCCACGGCAAGGGCGGCACGGATGGGCCTGAACGACATCGGGGGAGCTCTCCTGGAAATTCCGGCCGGGGACGATCCACCGGGCCGGGCGCGGCGCGGACCACGGCCGCGTCGGGCGCGGATGATCCCACGCGTATTCACCCGCGGCACGCCGCACTGCCGCACGGATGCGCCGAACAAGCGAAGCGGCGACAATTGCCCCATGGACATCCGACTCAACGGCGAGGAACTCGCCATCGAAGCCGGCAGCACGGTCTCCGCGCTGCTCGAGCAGCAGGGCCTGACGGGCCGCCGCGTCGCCGTGGAGGTCAACGGCGAGATCGTGCCGCGCGGGCGCCATGACACCCATGTAATCACCGAAGGGGATGCGGTCGAGATCGTCCACGCCCTGGGTGGCGGCTGAGCGGAACGCGCGACGCGACGCTCAGCAGGTCTTTGCGCCCCTGAGGCAGTTGCCCTGCCGAGGCGCCAGGCGCTGCCTGGCGCACGCCACCCTGCCAACCGCTCTCGCCTGGCCCCAATGGGCTGCCGACCGCAGCCGGCCAGCCTCTTCGTGGGCGAAGCGATCGGCCCGCGGTTGCGCCATCGCACGGCCGCCTGTTCACGTGCTCCGCGCGCAGCCGTGTCCGCATCGGCGATAATCCCCCAATGACCACCGCTCCCAATGCAGATGCCGGCCTCGTCATCGCCGGCAAGACCTATTCCTCCCGCCTGCTGACCGGCACCGGCAAGTTCAAGGATCTCGACGAGACGCGCCTGGCCACCGAGGCCGCGGGCGCACAGATCGTCACCGTCGCGATCCGGCGCACGAACATCGGCCAGAACCCGGGCGAGCCCAATCTGCTCGACGTGCTGCCGCCGGACCGGTACACCATCCTGCCCAACACTGCAGGCTGCTATACCGCCGAAGACGCGGTACGCACCTGCCGCCTGGCACGCGAGCTGCTCGACGGTCACAACCTGACCAAGCTCGAAGTGCTGGGCGACCAGCGCACGCTGTTCCCCGACGTCGTGCAGACGCTCAAGGCCGCCGAGCAGCTGGTCAGGGACGGCTTCGACGTCATGGTCTATACCTCCGACGATCCGATCCTGGCCAAGCGGCTGGAGGAGATCGGCTGCGCCGCGGTGATGCCGCTGGCCGCACCGATCGGCTCGGGCCTCGGCATCCAGAACAAGTACAACCTGATCGAGATCATCGAAAACGCCAAGGTGCCGATCATTGTCGACGCCGGTGTGGGCACCGCGTCCGACGCCGCGATCGCGATGGAACTGGGCTGCGACGGCGTGTTGATGAATACCGCGATCGCCGGCGCGCGCAATCCCGTGCTGATGGCCAGCGCGATGCGCAAGGCGGTCGAAGCCGGTCGCGAGGCGTTCCTTGCCGGTCGCATTCCGCGCAAGCGCTTCGCCAGCGCCTCCTCGCCGGTCGACGGCCTGGTCGGCTGATCGCGGCGCGATGACCAACCCGTTTTCCAGCGAAGGCGCCAAGGCCCCGCCCAAGCCGTTCACGGCTGTCGAAGGCCGACGCGAGATCCGCAGCTTCGTGCTGCGCCAGGGGCGGTTCACGCCGGCGCAGCAGCGCGCATTCGATGGCGCCTGGCCGAAGTTCGGGCTGGACTACCAGGGCACGCCGCGTGATTTCGATGCCGCCTTCGGCCGCAGCGCGCCGCGTATCGTCGAGATCGGCTTCGGCAACGGCGCTGCGCTGCGCCACTCGGTGCGGATGGATCCCGCGCGTGACCACATCGGTATCGAGGTGCATGCGCCCGGCGTGGGGCGGGTGCTCAATGCACTGGCCGAGGACGGCAACGGCAACGTCCGCGTGTACCACCACGACGCGGTCGAAGTGCTGGAGCACGAGATCGGCGACGGCGCGCTCGACGAGATCCGCATCTACTTCCCCGATCCCTGGCACAAGAAGCGGCACAACAAGCGTCGGCTGGTGAAGCCCGAGTTCGCGGCGCTGCTGGTGCGCAAGCTCGCGCCCGAAGGACGCCTGCATCTGGCGACCGACTGGGCCGACTACGCCGAACAGATGTGGGATGTGCTCGACGCGACGCCGGGACTGCGCAACCGCGCCGGCTCGCGTGGCCATGTGCCGCGTCCTCCGTGGCGGCCACAGACCCATTTCGAGACGCGCGGACAGAAGCTCGGACACGGCGTCTGGGACCTGCTCTACGACCGCGTCGCAGACGGCGCCAGCGGACAGTAGTGTCGTGATACGGGCCCCTGGACGCCGGGTTCGACATCCGCTGCACGCGGCGCCGCGCAGTCTGTTGCCGATGGCCTGCGCCCGGAACGCCTCACGCTCCGCTCTCCGCCCGCACGGTGCGCGACGCTGATGGACACCGCGCTCGCGCTCACCACGGACATGAAGATCGTACTGGCCCTCGTCGGTCTGACGATGGTGCTGTTCGTATTCCAGCGCGTACGCGCCGACCTGGTCGCACTGGTGGTGCTGGTGATGCTGGGGCTGACCGGGCTGGTGGCGCCCGAGGACGTGTTCAACGGCTTCTCCTCGAACGCGACGATCAGCGTGATCGCCACGATGATCCTCGGCATGGGTCTGGACCGGACCGGCGCGCTCAACCGGCTCGCGGGCTGGCTGCTGCGCCGCTCCAAGGGCATGGAGCAGCGCCTGCTCCTGCTGACCGCCGGCATTGCCGGCCTGAACTCGTCCGTGATGCAGAATCCCTCCGTCATGGCCCTGTACATGCCGGTCGCCGCGCGACTCGCCTCGCGCTCGGGCCTGCGGCTGGCGCAGATGCTGCTGCCGATCTGCGTGGCGATCGTCATGGGCGGCACCCTGACGATGGTGGGCAGCTCGCCGCTGATCCTGCTCAACGACCTGCTGACCGCGGCCAATGCCAACCTGCCTTCGGGCGCGGCGACGCTGGAATCGCTGAACATGTTCGCGCCGCTGCCGATCGGTCTGGTGCTGCTGGCCTCGGGCCTGGCGTATTTCCACTTCCGAGGCCACGACCAGCTGCGAGAGCTCGAGGATGGCAGCGAAGGCAACGTGACTCCCGCACGGACGCAGAGCTATTTCGCCAGCGCCTACGGGATCGAGGGCGACGTCTACGAACTGGTGGTCACCGCGGAAAGCCCGATGGTCGGCATGACCTTCGGCGAGGCCGAGGCGATCCATGATGCGCCGGTGCTGCTGGCGCTCAAATCCGAGAACGAGTCGCGGCTGGCGCCGCCGGCGGATGCGCGCATCTGGGTGGGCAGCGTGATCGGCGCGATGGGCCAGCGCCAGCAGGTCGCCGACTTCGCCCAGAACCAGTTCCTGCGCATGAGCACGCGGCTGCGCAATTTCGGAGATCTGTTCAATCCCAGCCGCGCCGGGATCGCCGAGGCCGTGGTGCCGCCGACCTCCAAGTTCATCGGCAAGTCGGCGACCGAGCTGAACCTGCGCAAGGAATACGGCGTGCGCCTGCTGGCGATCAACCGCGACAAGGAAGTGATCCGCGACAACGTGCGGACCATGCCGCTGCGCGCCGGCGACATGCTGGTGCTGCACAGCATCTGGCAGGACCTCGCCAAGACCGCCAAGTCGCTCGACTTCATCATCGTCACCGACTACCCCAAGGGCGAGCAGCGCCCGCACAAGTTCAAGGTCGCGATGGCGATCTTCGCGGTGACCCTGCTGATCGCGCTGTCGTCACGGGTACCGACCTCGGTCGCCCTGATGACCGGCGTGGCCGGCATGCTGGTATTCGGCGTGCTGAAGATGGACGAGGCCTACAGCGCGATCAACTGGAAGACGGTGTTCCTGATGGCCTGCCTGATCCCGCTGGGCTGGGCGATGGATTCCAGCGGCGCGGCGGCGTGGGTCGCCGGCCACACGATCGAGCGCCTGCCCAGCGGCCTGCCGATCTGGGTGCTGGAAATCGCCGTCGCACTGCTGACCGCGGCGTTCTCGATGGTGATCAGCCACGTGGGCGCGACGATCGTCGTGGTGCCGCTGGCGATCAACCTCGCGCTGGCGGTGGGCGGCAACCCGACCGCGTTCGCGCTGATCGTCGCGCTGTCGGCCTCGAACAATTTCGTCACCCAGTCCAATCCGGTGATGTCGATGATCATCGGTCCAGCCGGCTACAAGGCGCGCGAGCTGTGGAAGATCGGTGTGCCGATCTCGCTGATCTACACCGCGATCGTCGTGACGATGGTCAATCTGCTGTTCTGATCCGATGGGCTCAGGCGAGCACGACCTGCCCGTCGACCACCGCCACTGCGACCCCGCGCAGCGAGGCTCCCTTGCAGGGGCCGGCCACGCACAGTCCATCGTCCACCGAGAAGCTGGCGCCGTGGGCCGCGCAGATCACGTCGCCGGATTTCGATCGCAGGAACTGTCCGGGCGCCCAGTCCAGGCGACGCCCGGCGTGGGGACAGATGTTCAGCCACGCCCGCACCTGCTGTCCCTGCCGGAACAGCATCAGCGATTCCGCGTCGCCGTCGACCAGTGCCTCCACCTCCGTAAATCCGCCATCGGCAATTGCGTCGAGGGCGAGCAGGGGCGCCGCCCTGTCACGTGGCTTTAACGAATGCATTACAACTCCGGGGCGATGTCGACCGATACTGGACACCGGCCAATCGGCCTCATTGTGTCACGACGCTTCTGGAACCCATGTCAAACGCCTTCTTCCGCGACCTGCATGCCCGATTCGACGCCTCCGGCGTGCGCGCGATGTTCGCGCCGCGCAAGCCACGTCACCCGCTGCTGCGAATCGCGCTCGGCCTGGTCGGCGTCGCGATGCTGGCCATGCTGTTGGTGGCCGGCCTCTTCGTGGGCGCGGCGATGATCCTGTTCGGGGTCACCCGTCGTCTGCTTGTACGCCGGCCGGCGGCGCGTCCCGAGACCCGCATCGTGGACGCCGAATACCGCGTCGTCCGCGAGCGCACCCAGGTCGTGCTGCGCTGAATCCCCTGCGCGGCCACGCCGCGCCCGCTGTTGACCCCAACACCCCATTGCGCCGCACGGCGCGAAAGGATTTCGCGATGACAGTCTCCGTGCGTGATGTCGTGCCCGCCATCGAACCCGTCCGCCTGCCGGTGCGCGGCGGCGGTGTTTTCCCGGTGCGTCGCGTGTACTGCGTGGGTCGCAATTTCGCCGACCATGCCAGGGAAATGGGCGCGCAGGCCCCGACATCGAAGGCCGCCCGCGGCACACCGGTGTTCTTCGCCAAGCCCGCGGATGCGGTGGTGACCGCCGCTGCAGTGCCCTACCCGACTGCGACGCAGGATCTGCACCACGAAGTGGAGCTGGTCGTCGCGCTCGGCGCCGACGCGCCGCCCGGTGAGCTTGCGGTCGACGCCGCGCAGGCGCTGGTGTTCGGCTACACCGTCGGGCTCGACCTCACCCGGCGCGATCTGCAGGCCGCGGCCAAGGCCAAGGGTCTGCCATGGGACGTCGCCAAGGGCTTCGATGCATCGGCGCCGGTCGGCGAGCTGGTGCCCGCCGAGGATGTCGGTCCCCTCGCACCGCGCACCCTCTCGCTCGAGGTGAATGGCGAACGCCGGCAGGCATCGACGCTTGACCAGCTGATCTGGGACGTGCCCGAGATCCTGCACGAGCTGTCGAAGCTGTTCGCGCTGCGGGCCGGCGATCTGGTCTTCATGGGAACGCCTGCGGGTGTGGCCGCCTTGCAGCCCGGCGACCGCTGCGTGGCGCGGCTCGACGATGTGATCGAACTGCATCTGGAGATCACTCCGCCGTCGCTATAGTCGGCACCGTGTCTCCCCCAAGTGCAGGAGTGATCCATGGGCATCCTCGGCGAGTTCAAGGAATTCGCGGTCCGCGGCAACGTGATCGATCTTGCGGTGGGCGTGGTCATTGGCGCTTCGTTCGGAAAGATCGTCACCGCTCTGGTCGACCAGATCATCATGCCGCCGGTCGGCTGGCTGATCGGCGGCATCGATTTCGCGGACCTTGCCATCACGCTGCGCGGGGCCACGATCGACGCCGCGACCGGCGAGGAGATCCCCGCGATCACGATCGGCTACGGCATCTTCATCAACACCGTCATCCAGTTCATCATCGTCGCCTTCGCGATCTTCATCGCGGTGAAGTTCATCAATCGCCTCAGGCGCAAGCAGGCGGATGCACCGGAAGCCGACAAACCCGCCGAGCCCAGCGAGGAAGTGCAGCTGTTGCGCGAGATCCGCGATTCGCTGCGCAGCCAGCCCTGACTTCTTCGACAGCTTCGCAATTCCACGGGCCGCGCGCACAATGCCGCGGCCCGTTTTCTTTCCGCTGGAGTGTCCGCTTGCGCATCCCGTCCCTCAGGCCGTTGGCCGTTTCCCTGCTGTCGTCCGCGTTGCTCTCCGCAGCGCCCCTGCTTGCGCAACCGCGCGGGGATGCACCGATGTCCCGGGCATCGATCGAGCTGGCCACGCAGTTGCGCGAGCGCGCGGTGGCCGACGGCACCGCCTATGCGCTGATCGAATCGCTGACCACCGAGGTCGGCCCGCGCCTGCCGGGCAGCGAAGCGGATGCGCGCGCGGTGGCCTGGGCCAAGGCGCGCTTCGAGGCACTCGGCTATGACAAGGTCTGGACCGAACCGGTGACGTTTCCCAAGTGGGAACGCCGCAGCGAGCGGGCTGCGGTCGTGGGTGCGCATGCGCAGCCGCTGGTGATCACCGCACTGGGCGGCAGCCCGGCCGGCGATGTCACCGCAGAGCTCGTGCGCTTCGACAGCATCGCTGCCCTGGAAGCCGCCGATCCCGCGGCGCTGCGCGGCAAGCTCGCCTTCGTCGACGTGCCGATGGCGCGCTCGCGCGACGGCAGCGGCTATGGCGCCGCCGGTCCCGTGCGCAGCCGCGGACCGTCCATCGCCGCCCGCAAGGGTGCGGCTGGCTATCTGATGCGCTCCATCGGCACCAGCCCGCACCGCGTCGCCAATACCGGCATCACCCGCTTCGACGCCGATGTCACGCCGATTCCATCGGCGGCGCTGTCGTTGCCCGATGCCGACCAGCTCACCCGCCTGCTGCAGCGCGGGCCGGTGCAGGTGCATCTGGCGCTGGATGTGGGCTGGAACGGCGAGTACACCTCGCAGAACGTGATCGCCGAACTCACCGGCCGGGAAGCGCCGGAGGAGATCGTGCTGATCGGCGGGCACCTCGATTCATGGGACCTGGGCACTGGCGCGGTCGACGACGCCTCCGGCGTCGGCATCTCGATGGCCGCCGGCCATCTGATCGCGCAGCTGCCGCAGCGCCCGCGTCGAACCGTGCGCGTGGTGGCGTTCGCCAACGAAGAACAGGGCCTGCTCGGCGCTCGCGCCTACGCCGACGCGCATGGCGGCGCGGACGTCATCGCCAGGCACATCATCGGTGCGGAAAGCGACTTCGGTGCGGGCCGCATCTATGGCTTCAACACCAGCGCGCCGGCCGACCAGCGCGCGACCAGCGACGCGATCGCCGAGGCGCTGCGCCCGCTCGGCATCGACTATCTGCAGGACCAGGGCAGTCCGGGCCCCGATATCTCGCCGCTGGCGGCCAAGGGCGGCGCCTGGGGCTGGCTCGGCCAGGACGGTTCGGATTACTTCGATCTGCACCACAACGCCGACGACACACTCGACAAGGTCGATCCAGACGCGGTCGCGCAAAACACCGCCGCGTACGCCGTGTTCGCTTGGCTCGCAGCGGAATCCGAAGGCGGATTCGGCAGCGCGCCGAAAGCCGCGCCCTGAGCGGTCAGCGCCGCGCCGCCAGCACCCAGATGCCGCGCGGCAGACCGCACGCGGCATCGCGGACGTAATGCATCCGGGCATGCGCAAAGCCTGCCCGGATCAGCAATGCTGGCAAGTCCCAGCCGAAGTGGTGGAAACACAGCACGCCGCCGCCGAGCGGATCGCCATGGAATTCGGCCGGCCCGTGGTGGACCACCTCGCCGCCCTGGCCGAGGCTCGCGATGCGTTTGCTGTGTGCGGCGTCCTGGTAGAACGGCACGGTGGCGATCAGATGACCGCCCGGCCGGAGCACTCGGGCGAACTCGCGGAACGCGGCCTCGGCGTCGGGCACATGCTCGAGCACATCGAGACTCAGGGCCGCGTCGAGGGTGGCGTCCGCAAACACCAGTCGGGTGACGTCGCCGCGGTGCACCTGCTGATAGACCCCGCGGCGCCACAACCACAACATGAGCCGCAGCCGGCGCAACGGTGCATGGACGTACTCGGAGCCGATGAGCGCCGGGAACCGCGCGCGCAGCGCGACGTACAGCGGGCTGGCCTGCTCGGTCAGATACGCGCGCGCCCCCGGATCCAGGCCGGCAGACGCCAGTACCCGCGCCACCGCCCGTTGGCGCGCCATGCACCCACAGGCAGCACAGTGCATGCCCTCGCGGGTATCGGCGGGCTGCATCGGCGGCAGGAACCCGCGTCCCGCGCCACAGGCATCGCAGCGTCCTGCCACGGCCTGGCCTGCGGCCGGTTCGGCGTCTGCCAGGAGCACATCCGGCGCCGCCGCCTGCCAGGCGTCGTAGTCGGACCAGCCTGGATCCACGCTCAGCGCAACCGGGCCGACCATTGCGCCAGCAGCACTGCGGTGGCCGCCGACACGTTGAGGCTTTCGACCTTGCCGCTGCCGGGGATGCACAGGCGCAGGTCACAGGCCTTCACGAGCTCGGCGTCCATGCCCTCGCCCTCGGCGCCGAGCACGAAGACCAGACGTTCCGGCAGCTCTGCCGCGAACACGTCGTCGCCGCCGCGGACCACCGTGGCCGCGAGCTTGAAGCCGGCGCTGCGCAACTGCGCAAGCGCGTTGTCCTCACGCCCCAGGCGCACGAACGGGACCGCTTCCGCGCCGCCCTCGGCGACGCGCGCCGCCGCGCCCGACAACGCCAGCGGCGAGGTCTTGGGCAGCAGCACCGCGGAGACGCCGAAGTGCGCCGCCGAGCGCAGGATCGCACCGAGGTTGTGTGGATTGCCCACGCCGTCGAGCCACAGCGCGCATGCGGGTCCTGCAGGCAGGGACTGCAGCCACGTCCCCAGCGACTGCGGCGCCTCGCGCAGCACGTCGGCGACGACGCCTTCGTGGTGCGCGCTCGACGCGAGCTTGCGCAGATCGTCCTCGGCGACCACGCGATACCCGACCCGGTTCGCCGCGCACCACTTCAGCAGCGGCTGCAACTGCGGAATGCGCGCCTCGAGCAGATAGAGCTTGCGGATCGCCTCGGGCCGACGCGCGAACACGGCGTCGATCGCATTGCGCCCGTAGAGGCGCATCTCGCGCCTGTCTTCAGCCTCGCCGGCGGCAGCGACGTCGTCGGCACGCGCATCGGGCCGCGGTGCGGCAGCGCGCGGCGGCTCGGGGTTCGGCCGCGCTCGTGCGCCCCACGGGCTGTCGCGTCCCGGCGCGGGCGCTGGAGTTCGGGGTGTGTCCTGGCCGCCACCGGGCCAACGTGATTTCGTCATGTCAGGGAGCCTTGCGCCAGAAATCGGCATTGCGGATCCCGAGCCTGTCGGGATCGAAAACCGGGTCGAGACCCTGCTTCTTCTGCGTCTCGTAATCGCGCAGCGCGAGCATCGCGGGCTTCTGCAGGATCAGGATCGCGACGATGTTGAGCCAGGCCATCAGGCCCACGCCGATGTCGCCCAGCATCCACGCCATCTCCGCGCTGCGCACGGCGCCGAAGATCACCATGCCCAGGATCGCGATGCGGAGCAGCAGCGTACGGCCCGGACGTACGACGTGGTTGTTCAGGTAGGTCAGGTTGGTTTCGGCCATGTAGTAATAGGCCATGATGGTGGTGAACGCGAAGAAGAACAGCGCCGCCGCGACCAGGCCCGCGCCCCAGCCCGGCAGGATCGATTCGATGCCCGCCTGGGCGAAACCCGAGCCTGCTTCGACGCCGGGCAGTGCCTGCTGCAGCACGGTGCCGTCGGGCAGGATCACGTTGTACATGCCGGTCGCCAGGATCAGGAACGCGGTCGCAGTGCACACCAGCATCGTGTCGAAGTAGATCGCCCACGCCTGCACGTAACCCTGCTTGGCAGGATGCGACACCTCGGCCGCGGCGGCGGCGTGAGGCGCGGTGCCCTGGCCGGCTTCGTTGGCGTAGATGCCACGCTTGACGCCCCACTCGATCGCCAGGCCCAGCATCGCGCCGAAGCCGGCGTGCACACCGAACGCGCTCTCGAAGATGATGCGGAACATCGTCGGCACGAAATCGTAGTTGATGATCATCACCGCGACGGCGATGAAGATGTACGCCAAAGCCATCACCGGCACGACCAGTTCGGCGAACGCGGCGATGCGCTTCACGCCGCCGAAGATGATCACCGCCAGCATCAGCGCGACGGCGATGCCGATAACGGCCTTGAGCGCGACGCGTGCGTCCATGCCCATCCACTGGCCGCTCAGATCACCGCAGACCGAGGTACCCACGCACGCATTGGCGATGCTGTCGGCGATCGCGTTGGCCTGCACGCCGGGCATCAGCAGACCGGCGGCGATCAGCGTTGCGAAGGCGAAGGCCAACGCGTACCACTTCAGGCCCATGGCCTTTTCGATGTAGTACGCCGGGCCGCCGCGATAGCGGCCTTCGTTGTCCTTTTCCTTGTAGATCTGCGCCAGCGTGCACTCGACGAACGACGTCGAGGCGCCGAGGAAGCCCATCACCCACATCCAGAACACCGCGCCGGGACCACCAAAGGCGATCGCGGTGGCGACGCCGGCGATGTTGCCGATGCCGATACGACCGGCCATCGACATCGCCAGCGCCTGGAACGAAGACACGCCCGCATTCGAGCTCTTGCCGCTGAAGGTCAGCCGGGTCATCTCGACAAAACCGCGAACCTGCATGAAACGGGTCCGGAACGAGAACCAGAGGCCCGCGCCCAGGCACAGCGCGATCAGCGCCTTGCTCCAGATCAGCCCGTTCAATGCACTGAAAAATGTATCCACGATGCGCGATGCTCCCGTCGGGTGGCTGTCGCGATCCCCGCCGCGACTGGCCGACACGATACCCGCATTTCCGCGCTGCGTGCCCCCGCGCCGTGACCTTTTGTCCCCGCCCGATCAGCTGCCGGCAGCGCCGCGCAGCAGGCCGAACACGCGCAGATCGTGCAGGCCATCGGCCTTGCGGATCGCGCCACGCAAACGCCCTTCCTCGACGAAGCCGTTGAGCTGCAGGACGCGAGCCGAGGCCGGGTTGCTGTCGAGCACCTGCGCCTGCAGGCGCACGAGCGCCAGGGCCTCCATCACCCATGGCACGTACCGGGCGACAACCTGGCGCATCACCCCGCGGTTCCAGTGCGCGCGGCCGAGCCAGTAGCCGAGTTCCGCCGAATGTGCGCGTTCGCCGGACGGGTCGTGACGCACGCCGATGCTGCCGCAGGCGACACCGTCGATCTCGATCGCCAGTACCGGCTGGATCAGGTCGACGACACGACCGGCGAGAAAGCGCGCGCCGTCGGCGCGCGTGTAGGGGTACGGAAAGCGCTCGCTCAGACCGCGAACAAGCAGTGGATCGTCCGCATGGTGCAGCAGCGCGTCGAGATCATCGGCGCGCCATCGACGGAGCACGAAGCCCGGCCCGACGAGGCGCACCGCATCCCAGCGCGGGGCATCAGGCATGGCCACTGACCACGGGCGTTTCCGCCTCCAGCCGCTCGAGTTCCTGCGCGAGCGCATCGGGCGAGCGCGTGAACGGCGCAAGCAGCGCATAGAAGGCCGGCACCACGAACAACGACAGCAGCGTCGAGAACGCGACACCGAAGATGATCACCACGCCGATCGTCGCCCGGCTGGCCGAGCCCGGCCCGCCCGCGACCACCAGCGGAACCGCACCGACGATCGTCGCCGCGGCAGTCATCAGGATCGGGCGCAGGCGCACCGCCGAGGCCTCGGCGATCGCCTCGCGCACGCTGCGGCCGTCGTCGCGCAACTGGTTGGCGAACTCGACGATCAGGATGCCGTTCTTCGCTGCCAGGCCGATCAGCATCACGATGCCGATCTGGCTGAAGAGGTTGAGCGTGCCGCCGGTTGCCCACAGCCCGAGCAACGCGCCGAGCACCGCGAGCGGCACCGTGAGCATGATCGACAGCGGATGCACGAAGCTCTCGAACTGCGCGGCCAGCACCAGATACACGATCAGCAGCGCCATCGAGAAGGTCAGCAGGACCGCCCCGCCGGCCTCCTGGAATTCCCGGCTCTCGCCCTTCCAGTCGATCTGCGCGTAATCGGGCAGTTCCTCGGCCGCCACCTGCCGGGTCCATTCGATCGCCTCGCCCATCGTGTAACCGGGCGCGAGGCCTGCGGAGATGGTGATCGCACGGAGACGGTTGAAGCGGTTGAAACTGCCCGGCTCGGCGATCTCGCTCAGCGTGACCAGGTTAGACAATGGCACCAGCGCGTTGTCGCGGCCGCGCACGAACGTGTCCGACAGGTCGGACGGTGTCATCCGGCGGTCGCGGTCGGCTTGGAGCAGCACGTCGTATTCCTCGCCGTTGTCGACGAAGGTCGTGACCTGGCGCGAGCCCATCATCGTCTCGAGCGTGCGGCCGATCTCCTGCACCGACACGCCCAGATCGGCGGCGCGGGCGCGGTCGATGTCGACGCGCATCTGCGGACGCGTTTCCTTGTAGTCGGAATCGGGATCCTGGATACCGGGGTTGTCGCGCATGCGCGCCAGGATGCGATCACGCCACTGCGCGATCTCGGCGTAGTCCGGCCCGCCGAGCACCAGCTGGTAGCGCTGTCCACGGCTTCCGATCAGGCCCCCGGGCACGTTGGCGCGCACCTGCACACCCGGCAGCTCGGCAAATTGCGCGCGCAGCGTCTCCACCACATCGCGCGTCGGCACATCGCGCTCGCGCCAGTCCTGGAGGAACACGATGACCTGGCCGTTGTGCATCTCCTCACTGCCGCCCCAGCCGCGCGGCACGCGCGAGTTGGCGCGTTCGATCGGCTGGTCCGGGCCGACCAGCGGCTCGAAGATCGCTTCCACCTGCTGCATCTGGGCCACGGTGTAATCGAAGCCCGCACCTTCCGGCCCGTCGACCGTGACGAAGAAGCGGCCCCGATCCTCGGCCGGCGACAACTCGCTGGGCACCCGCCAGAACAGCAGCAATGCAGCGACCAGGCATGCCCCGATCGACAGTGCCAGCAGCAGGATCAGCTTCGGGCCCCGCAGGGAGACCAGCGCTTCCACCCGCCGGCCGTAGCCGGCGCTGAGACGGTTGAGGTGGCGGTTGGTCCAGGCATTGAAGCCGGTCGGCTTGCCGTGCTTGCGCACCAGCTTCGAGCACATCATCGGCGTCAGCGTCAGCGCGATGAAGGCCGACAACGCGACCGCGCCCGCCAGCGTCACCGACAGCTCGCGGAACAGGCGCCCCGAGTTGCCCTCCATGAAGCCGACCGGCAGGAACACCGCCACCAGCACCGCCGTCGTCGCGATGACCGCGAACGCGACCTGTGCGGTACCGCGTCGCGCCGCGACCAGTGGAGGCTCGCCGAGATCGGCACGCCGCTGCACGTTCTCCAGCACGATGATCGCGTCGTCGACGACCAGACCGATGCACAGCACCAGCGCCAGCAGGGTCAGCAGATTGATCGAGAAGCCGAACATGTACAGCGCGGTGAACGCCGCCACCAGGCAGACCGGCGCGGTGACGGCGGGAATGATCGCCGCGCGCAGGCTGCCCAGGAACAGCCAGATCACCACGAACACGAGCGCCATCGCCTCGAACAGCGTCCAGTAGACGCGGGTGATTGCAGAGTCGATGAACACCGTGTTGTCGGCGGCGACGAAGATCTCGGTGCCCTCGGGCAGCGAGGCCTGGATGCGCTCGGCCTCGGCGCGCGCGGCGCGGGCAACGTCGAGCGCATTTGCGGTGGACGTGCGCACGATGCCGAGGCCCACATTAGGCACCGAATTGCTGCGCATGTAGGAACGACGCTCGGCGGTGCCAAGCTCGATGCGGGCGACATCGCCCATGCGCACCACGTAGCCGTCGTCACCGCGGCGGACCGGAATCTGCGCGAACTGGGAGGGCTCGCGGTACCCGCGCTCGACGCGCAGGGTGAAGTCGCGTGTCGCCGATTCGATGCGGCCAGCTGGCAGCTCGACGTTCTCGTTGCGCAGCGCCGCCTCCACGTCCGCTGCCGCCACCTTGCGGGCGGCCATCGCATCGCGGTCGAGCCAGATGCGCATCGCGTAGCGCTGGCTGCCGCTCAGCTGCACGCGCGCGACGCCGTCGAGCGAGGACAGGCGGTCGAGCACGTAGCGGTCGGTGTAGTCGGTCAGCTCGAGGGTGTCCATCGTGCTCGAGCGCAGGTTGAGCCACATGATCGCGTCGGCGTCGGCTTCGACCTTGGAGATCTGCGGGGCATCGGCTTCGATCGGCAACCGGTCCACGACCCGGCTGATGGCGTCGCGCACATCGTTGGCGGCGGCCTCGATGTCACGCGAGAGGTTGAACTCGATGGTGACGTCGGCGCGGCCGTTGCGGCTGCGCGACTCGATCGTGCGGATGCCTTCGATGCCCGCCAGCGCGTCCTCGAGGATCTGGGTGATGCGGGTTTCCACGACCGCGGCCGAGGCGCCCGGGTAGGACACGTCCACCGAGACGATCGGCGGATCGATATTGGGCATCTCGCGCAGCGTCAGGCGGGTGAACGCCATGATGCCGAGGACGACCAGCAGCAGGCTGATCACGACGGCGAAGACCGGCCGCCGGATCGAGATGTCCGAGATGATCATGGCGCGGCCCCGCCGGCCGCCTCGCCTTCATCGACCGGTTGAGATTTCGCTTCCTGCACCGTGCCTTCGACGATCGTCATGCCCGGGCGCAACTTGCCGGTGCCATCGACGACGATACGCGTACCCGGCTCGAGGCCGTTGACGATCTCGGCCAGCCCCTCGCGCCGCACACCGATGGTCACCGGCGTCTGCTCGACGGTTTCATCCTCGAGCACCCGATAGACGAACGTATCCCGGCCCACCTGGATGACCGCGATCTCCGGAATCATCAGGGCCTGGCGCTGTTGCTGCTCGAGCCGGACCTGGATCAGCATGCCCGGGCGCAGACGCATCTGCGGGTTGGCGAACTTCGCACGCACGGTGACCGCGCGTGTGTCGGGATCGATGCGGGAATCGACGATCTGGACCTCGCCCTCGATGTCGGCGCCCGGATAGGCGGCGCTGCGTCCGAACACCCGTTGCCCGGGCGCGATCGAGGCCAGGCGGACCTCGGGCAGCGGGAAGTCGACATAGACGCTAGCGATGTCGTCGAGCGTCGCGATCGCCGTGCCCGGCGTGACCAGTGCCCCGGGGCTGACCTGGCGCAGGCCCAGCACACCGGCGAACGGTGCGCGGATCGTCCGGTCGCCGATGTTGGCGCGCATCTCGGCCACCTGGGCGCGTGCCGACTCGCGGTTCGCGCGCAGGGTATCGATCGAGGCGCGGGCGATCAGCTGCTGGCCCACCAATTCATTGCCGCGGACGTACTGCTGCTCGGCCTCGCGCGCGGCGGCTTCGGCCGCGCGCAGCGTCGCCTGCTGCTGGTTGCCCGACAGGGTCACCAGCACGTCGCCGGCGGCGACCCGGTCGCCACTTTCGAAATGCACGCGCTGCACCGTCTCGCTGACCTTTGCGGTGATGGTCACCGACTCGCGCGCATTCACCGTGCCCAGCGCCGCGAGCGTGTCGTTCCACTGGCGCGACTCGACGACCGTAGTCGTCACCGGTACCGCGCCTGGCGCCGCCGGACCGCGCGATGGCCCCTGCGCGCTCCCGCCACATGCGGACAGCACGCAGGCGAAGGCAATGCCTAGGAGCCGCAACGACAGGGCGGGATGGGCGAAGTCATGCTTGGACAAGGGAAAACCTGCGGGGGGATACGGAAAAACCGCCCGATCTTAACCGTTGGCCGGTGAGGCCGACCGTGCCATCAGATGGTCGCGAAAAAACAGCGTTCCACGTCAACCGCTGGCTGCGGCGTGCGTTATGGCCCAATCTGCGGAAACCGCGCGCCCGCGCTTCGTCTAAGGCACCCCCCATGCCCCTCTACGACAGCATCCTGCAGACCATCGGCAATACGCCGGTCGTCCGCCTGCACCGTCTCGCTCCGCCGAACGTCGAACTCTACGCCAAGGTGGAATCCTTCAATCCGGGCGGCTCGGTCAAGGACCGGCTGGCGCTGGCGATCATCCTCGACGCCGAGGCGCGCGGGGTGCTCAAGCCCGGCGGCACCGTGGTCGAGGCGACATCCGGCAATTCCGGCGTGGCGCTCGCAATGGTCTGCGCGGCGCGCGGCTACAAGTTCGTCGCCACGATGGTCGAGACGTTCTCGATCGAACGCCGCAAGCTGATGCGCGCCTATGGCGCCAAAGTCATCCTCACACCGGCTGCCGAACGCGGCAGCGGCATGGTGCGCCGGGCGAAGGAGCTGTCCGAGCAGCACGGCTGGTTCTGGGCCAGCCAGTTCGAGAACCCGGCGAACCCGGCCTACCACCGACAGACGACCGCGGCCGAGATCCTGCGCGACTTCGCCGGGCGCCGGCTCGATCACTTCGTCACCGGCTGGGGCACCGGCGGCACGCTGACCGGCGTGGGCGAGGTGCTGCGGGTCGCGCGGCCGGACGTGAAGATCACCGCCTGCGAACCTGCCGGCGCCGCCCTGCTGCAGGGCAAGGACTGGGCACCGCACAAGATCCAGGGGTGGACGCCCGATTTCATCCCCGCCGTGCTCAACCGCGACGTCGCCGCCCAGGTGCTGTCGATCGACGACGCACTGGCGATCGAGACCGCGCGCAGGCTGGCGACCGAGGAAGGCATCTTCGTCGGCATCTCCGCCGGCGCCACCGCCGCTGCCGCGCTCGAAGTGGCCCGCACCGCGAACGATGGCGACGTGATCCTGACGATGCTGCCCGATACCGGCGAACGGTATTTCTCGACGCCGCTGTTCGCCGATGTCAGCGAGGGCTCGGACGACGACTGGCTTGCCGGCCTGCCCTGACTCACGCGCCTTATGGCGCGCACGCCGGTGCGGGCCAGGCATTCACCCTGCGCACCGCACGAGGCCAACCAAGCCACAGCGCCAGTCCGCCGCCGACGACCACCACGGCAAGCACCCAGAACAGCCAGCCGTAGTTGGCACTGTCCCGCGCACGACCGTTTCCTGCCGCGCCTCGCTCAGCAGCGGCGAGCAGTGCCTGGCGACCGTTTCGCGGGCCGCGTCCTCGCTCATGCCCGGCTTGGCGTCGCGCAGACGCCTGGCCGCATTTGCCGTTGGCGATCTTGGCGGCCACCTCGCTCGGCAGCGTGCCGGTCGGTTGCGGGGCCGAACCGCCGGCAGGCTGGAAGGGATCGTCAGGATCCAGCGCGCCCGATGGATGCTCGGCCAGCCGCTGCACCGCCGTCCGCGCATCGACGGCCCCGAGCCCGGGATTGGCGTCCTGCAGATGCCGGATGGTTTCGCTGACGCAGCCCCGTCGCAAGGCATCATGGACCGCGAGCGGCACATGCAGGCGGCTGGATCGGGAAACAGCATTCATGACGCTCTCCTTCGGCTCGGGCGCCGACAGCCTGGTTGGCGGCTGCCGGCGCAGCACTCACCCCGCCTCGACATCCACGCCAGGACGCTGCCGCTCATGCCGATTCTCGAGGCCCGCCTGGCCGACATCACCCGCGTCGAGGCCGACGCGATCGTCAATGCCGCCAACGAATCCCTGCTGGGCGGCGGCGGCGTGGATGGCGCCATCCACCGCGCAGCGGGCGCTGACCTGCTGGAAGCCTGCCGAGGGATCGCGCAGGTGCGCCCGGGCGTCCGTTGCCCGACCGGCGAGGCCCGCATCACGCCGGGCTTCGCCCTGCCGGCGCGATATGTGATCCACACCGTCGGGCCGGTCTGGCGGGGCGGCGGCGCGGGCGAAGCCGAGGCGCTCGCGGCCTGCTACCGCAACAGCCTCGCGCTGGCGGCCTCGCACGGGCTCCAACGCATCGCATTCCCGGCGATCAGCTGCGGCGTGTACGGCTATCCGCCAGACGCCGCCGTCGCGATCGCAGTCCAAGCCGTCCGAGCCTTCGATGGCCCGACTCCGGCGCAGGTACTGTTCTGCTGCCACGACCGCGCGATGCTGGCGCGCTACGAAGCTGCGCTGCGGCCGTGACCGCCTGCGCCGGCTCCGCACACAAAGACGCCGGCCCTGGGCCGGCGTCTGCGCAACGCATCGCGGCGGCAATCAGCCGGCGAACTTGCCCTGCGCCGCCAGCCCGTTGTCGCGGGCGCGGGCGTAGACCGTGTCCTGGGCCTTGCGCACGTTGCCGGCGAGGTCCTGCGACCACAGCTTCAGCGCCGCCTGCTGCATCGCGCGCCCATAGGAGAACGAAAGCGGCCAGGGGTTCGGGCCCAGGCGGTTCATGGCGTCGAGATGCGCGGTTGCGCGCTCGTCGGACTGCCCGCCGGACAGGAACACGATGCCCGGCAGGATCGCCGGCACCGAGGACTTCAGGCACATCAGCGTCGCCTCGGCCACTTCCTCGACGTCGGCCTCCTCGTCGCAGTCGCTGCCGGGCAGCACCATCGAAGTCTTGAGGATCGTGCCTTCGAGCATGACGCTCTGGCTGTAGAGCGCATCGAACAGGCCACGCAGCACGATCTCGGTGACTTCGTAGCTGGTCTCGATGTCGTGGTCGCCATCGATCAGCACTTCCGGCTCGACCATCGGCACCAAGCCCTGCTCCTGGCACAGCGCGGCGTAACGCGCGAGTGCATGCATGTTGACGTCGATGCAGGTGCCCGACGGCATGTCCTCGCCGATCCGGATCACCGCGCGCCACTTGGCGAAGCGCGCGCCGAGCTTGTAATACTCCTCGAGCCGCGCGCGCAGGCCGTCGAGACCCTCGGTCACCAGCTCACCGGGGAAACCGGCCAGCGCATGGGTGCCCTTGTCGACCTTGATGCCCGGGATCATCCCCTGCTGGGTCATGTACTTCGCGAACGGCACGCCGTCCCGGGTGGACTGGCGGATCGTCTCGTCGAACAGGATCGCGCCGCTGATGTGCTCCGACAGTTTCGGCGTGGTCAGCAGCAGCTCGCGGTAGGCGCGACGGTTCTCTTCGTTGTTGGCGATCCCCACCTGCTCGAAACGCTTGCCGATGGTGCTCGTCGATTCGTCGATCGCGATGATGCCCTTGCCCTTGGCGACCATGGCCTGGGCGGTTTCGGCAAGCTGTTCGATGCTCATGGGACGGGGAAATCCGGTGCGGGAAGCCGCCGATTATAGCCCGCGGCCACCGGCGCCCCCTGAGCGAAGGCCGGGGTATCGGCTCCCCGGGCTCCGCGTCGGGAACGGACTGGCGGCACGCCGTCTTCGAAGGCCGTGCAGCCTGTTCACCGATCAGCCCCGATCCGCAGTGTCGAAGCCCGTCGCGGCCGCGGGCCGACGGCCCAGCCAGCAGATCGCGGCTGGCCTGGACCATCACCCGGCCAGCAGGACTGCCGCCGGGGGTACGCCCCCCGCGCGGCATCGCCACGCCTGCCGGCAACGTCAGAGTTCGCCCAAGCCCTCGGCGCGGCCGTCTGCACCGACCTGCAGCAGACGCAACGTGTTCGTCGCGCCGTGGGTTTCCATGTGCTCACCGCTGGTGAATACGACGCGCTTGCCTTCGCCCAGCAGCCCGGCCTCGACCAGCAGGCGAATGCTGCCGCGCGCGGCTTCGCGCGGGGTCTGACCGCGGCTGTCGTAATTGAACGGGAACACGTCCCGCATCAGCGACATGCGCCGGCGTGCGCCGTCGTGCCGCGAGAACGCATAGATGGATACGCCGCCGCGGAATCGCGACAGATACCGCGCGGTACCGCCGGACTCGGTCATCGCCACGATCGCCGCCACGCCGATGTGCTCGGACAGGAACATCGCGGCCATCGCGATCGCCTGGTCGGCGCGCTCGAGGTTGCGTTGCGCCTTCTCGAAATCGGTGTCCTGCGCGAACTGGCGCTCGGCGCCGACGCAGATGCGCGCCATCGCCTCGACCGCGCGCACCGGATACGCGCCGGCCGCCGTTTCCGCCGACAGCATCACCGCGTCGGTGCCGTCGATCACCGAGTTCGCGACGTCGAGCACTTCGGCGCGCGTGGGCATCGGGCTTTCGACCATCGACTGCAGCATCTGCGTCGCAGTGATCACCACCTTGTTGCGTGCCAGCGACTCACGAATGATCTTCTTCTGCAGACCCGGCAGTTCGGCATCGCCGATCTCCACGCCCAGGTCGCCGCGCGCGACCATGACCACATCGCTGGCATCGATGATCTCGGCCAGGTTGTCGATCGCTTCGGTGCGCTCGATCTTCGAGACCAGCGCCGCGTCGCTGCCATGGCTGCGTGCGATCGAGCGCGCTTCTTCCATGTCTGCGGCATTGCGGCAGAACGACACCGCAATGAAATCGACTCCGATGTCCGCGGCCACCTTGATGAGCTGGCGGTCGTGATCGGTCAAGGCGCCAAGCGACAGGCCACCGCCCTGCTTGTTCAGGCCCTTGCGGTTGGACAGCACGCCGTCATTGAGGACGGTCGTGACGATACGTGCGCCTTCGACGGCGGTGACCTGCAGCTGCATCAGGCCATCGTCGAGCAGCAGGACGTCGCCAGCCTCCACGTCATCGGGCAGGCCCAGATAGCTGACACCGACCTCGTGGACAGTGCCGAGCGGCGCGTCGGGATCGGCGACGAGATCGAAACGCGCGCCCGCCTGCAGCTGGATCTTGCCCTCGGCGAACTTTTCGATGCGGATCTTCGGGCCCGGCAGGTCGGCGAGGATGCCGATCTCGACACCGGCTCGATCAGCAGCCGCACGGACGGCCTCGGCGCGCACCCGCTGCGACTCCGGATCGCCATGCGAGAAGTTCAGGCGAACGGCGTTGACGCCGGCATTGATCAGCGCGTCGAGGACGCCGGGGGCATCGGTAGCGGGGCCCAGCGTCGCCAGGATGCGGGTCCGGCGGCGATGCGCCGGAACGGAAGGCAGGTCTTTGGAATTCATAGCGGGATTGTAATGTCCACCGGTGGCCAAGGGCACGTTGCGGGGCAACATGTGCGTCTGACCTGCAAGAGCAGGAGTCCGGAGCTTAACCGGCCCATGGGCAGCTGGGCCAACGCGTTCGCGACGGAAGAACACGTCACCCGGGCTGCCTTGCCCACGCCCGACAGCGCGCGAGCGCGCCGGGCATCGCTGAGCAGGCGGGAGTGGCTGACCACGCGCCGCGGGGCGCCGCAACGACTCGGCTTGCAGCGCGCTGCGCAGTACGCGGGAAGAGGGTGGCCGTGATCGAGACGGAGGCGATCGCGGGCTCTCGGCGCGCGCCCGGCCGGAAAGGGTCGACTGACGGGACGCTCCGGCGCCGCTCAGCCGAGCGCGGCGACCAGGGCGGCGGGCGAATCGACCAGGGCCTGCGCCCCCGGCAGCGCGCAACTCGTCCGCGTCACCGAACCCCCACAGCACTCCCACCGCGCGCATGCCGTGCTGGGCTGCGCCTTCCATGTCGTAGCGACGGTCGCCGATCATCGTTGCGTCCGCGGCCGCGAGCCCCAGTCGCGACAGCGCCTCGCTGATCAGTTCGCGCTTGTAGCGGCGCGCGCCATCGTCGCTAACGCCGACAACGGTCGAGAACGCGCTGCCGATGAAAACGCCTCGGCGAGATGCCGGACGCGGAGGTGTCGACCTGCTGGCGAGCGACTGGTCTGGCGCCCACCGCCACCATAGCGACCGGGGCCCACAGGCCCCGGCGCCATGTCGAATCAGCTTGAGACGCGACAGCCCTGCACGAAACGGCGATTCTCGGTGGTCTCGCCCCAGCGGCCATCGGCTTCCCCGCAACCGGCGGTCCAGCCACCGACCAGCGCGCCTTCCTCACTGTAGTAATAGAACGTGCCCTGCCAGTTTGCCGATGCGCCCTGGGACAACGCGGACGACGCGACGATCGCCAATACAACCAGTCCTCTGCGAATCATGGTGGAGCTCCTTGGAAGTGGGTGCCGGTCCCCCGCCACTACCATAGACACTCGCCTTGCGCCGGACGTAAAGCCCGCGTCAAGGCCACCATGTCCTGCGTCCCATTTCAGGATGCCTGTGCGCGCGCCTCCAGCGCGGCGACGGCCGGCAGGGTCTTGCCTTCGAGGAATTCCAGGAACGCACCGCCGCCGGTCGAGATGTAGGACACGTCGTCGGCGATGCCGTACTTGTCCACCGCAGCCAGCGTGTCGCCGCCACCGGCGATCGAGAACGCCTTCGACGCCGCGATCGCGCGTGCCAGCGCCTCGGTGCCGGCGCCAAACGCCTCGAATTCGAACACACCGACCGGGCCGTTCCAGACCACCGTGCCGGCACTTTCGATCAGCGCGCAGTAGCGCTTTGCCGTCTCCGGGCCGATGTCGAGGATCATGTCGTCCCCGCCCACCGCGTCGACAGCCTTGACCGTGGCCGGCGCATCGGCCGCGAACGCAGGCGCGACAACGACGTCGGTCGGCACCGGAATCTCGGCGCCGCGGGCCTTGGCGTCGGCCATGATCTGCTTGGCGGTGTCGAGCAGGTCGGGTTCGACCAGGGACTTGCCGACGTCATGGCCGAGCGCCGCGATGAAGGTGTTGGCGATGCCGCCGCCGACGATCAGCTGGTCCACCTTGCCCACCAGCGACGACAGCAACTCCAGCTTGGTCGAGACCTTGCTGCCGGCCACGATCGCCAGCAGTGGCCGCGCCGGCGCGTCGAGCGCCTTGGCCAGCGCGTCGAGCTCGGCCATCAGCAGCGGACCACCCGCGGCGATCTTCGCGAACCGGATCACGCCATGGGTGGAGGCCTGCGCGCGATGCGCGGTACCGAAGGCGTCCATGACGAACACGTCGCACAGCGCTGCGTACTTCTTCGACAGCCCCTCGTCGTCGGCCTTCTCGCCGACGTTCATCCGGCAGTTCTCGAGGAGCACCAGCTGACCGGGCGCCACGTCCACACCGTCCACCCAGTCGCGCACCAGCGGCACGTCCATGCCTAGCAGCTCCGACAGGCGCGCTGCGACCGGCGCCAGCGAATCGGCCTCGCTCCAGCTGCCCTCCTTGGGCCGGCCCAGGTGCGAGGTGACCATCACGGCCGCGCCCTGTTCCAGCGCGCGGCGGAGGGTGGGCAGCGACGCGGTGATGCGCTGGTCGGACGTGACCCTGCCGGCGTCGACGGGCACGTTGAGATCCTGACGGATCAGCACGCGCTTGCCGGAGAGGTCGAGGTCGGTCATGCGGATGATGGTCATGGTTCTGGACTCGCTGGAATGGTTGAAAAGGTCTGCGCCATGCGATGGCGCTGGACGCGCGGCGCAGCCGGCTACCCTTCAGGCACGACGGAGGGCTTGCGGCACAGAGTAAAGAGCAGGAGCCAAGGCGGAGTACGACCGCCTTGCCGGCGGCTGCCCCGATACAGGAAACCCCGCCTGCGCGGGGCTTCCCGGTCCTGCGTATGACGCGGCGATTACTTCGCCGCGACCACGCGCACCATTTCCAGGCACTTGTTCGAATAGCCCCACTCGTTGTCGTACCAGCCGACCAGCTTGACGAAGGTCGGATCCAGTGCGATGCCGGCGTCGGCATCGAACACGGAGGTGCAGGTCTCGCCGCGGAAATCGGTGGCGACCACCTTGTCCTCGGTGTAGCCCAGCACGCCCTTCAGCGCGCCCTCGCTCTGCGCCTTCATCTCGGCGCAGATCTCCTCGTAGCTCGCCGGCTTCTCGAGTTCCACGGTCAGGTCGATGACCGACACGTCCGAGGTCGGCACGCGGAAGCTCATGCCGGTGAGCTTCTTGTTGAGCTCGGGGATCACCACGCCCACGGCCTTGGCCGCGCCGGTGCTGGAGGGAATGATGTTCTCGAGAATGCCGCGGCCACCACGCCAGTCCTTGTTGCTCGGGCCGTCGACGGTCTTCTGCGTTGCGGTTGCCGCGTGCACGGTGGTCATCAGGCCGCGCTTGATGCCCCACTTGTCGTGCATGACCTTGGCGATCGGCGCCAGGCAGTTGGTGGTGCACGAGGCGTTGGAGATGATCGCCTCGCCCTTGTAGGTCGAATCGTTGACGCCGAAGACGAACATCGGCGTGTCGTCCTTCGACGGCGCCGAGAGGATCACCTTCTTCGCGCCGGCGTCGATGTGCTTCTGCGCGGTCTCCTTGGTCAGGAACAGGCCGGTGGATTCGATCACCACCTCGGCGCCCACCTCGTCCCACTTCAGGTTGGCGGGGTCGCGCTCCTGGGTCAGGCGGATCCTCTTGCCGTTGACCAGCAGGGTGTCGCCATCCACCGATACCTCGCCCTTGAAGCGGCCGTGCACCGAGTCGTAGGACAGCATGTAGGCCAGGTAGTCGGGCTCGAGCAGGTCGTTGATCGCGACGATCTCGATGTCGTCCTCGAAGTTCTCAACCGCAGAACGCAGCACGTTGCGGCCGATGCGGCCGAAGCCGTTGATGCCAACCTTGATCGCCATGAATCCGAACTCCTGCAACCGCGCGTACGCGGCAAAAGTGGAAGGAAACGCGACCGCGCGGCGCCTCGGCGCCAGCCCGGACTGCGATGCGCAGTCTAACAGCCGGGCCCCCAACCCCGACGCACCCGGGATCGGCGTGCTGCGCAATGATCGTGATCAAGGCGGCCAGGACGCGCGGCCTCGAAACTGGTCGCATTCACCCAGACCGGAACCTCCAATGCGTCCCATGCCGCTCGCCCTGCTGGCCCTCGCCTGCGCCCTGCCGACCCTGCCCGCCGCCGCCCAGTCCGCCGGTGACTGGACCGTCGCACTCGGCGTCCACCAGGTCGCGCCGAAATCCGACAACGGACGGCTCGCCGACGGCGCCCTGCCCCTCTCGGTCGGCAACAGCACACGGCCCACCATCGCCGTCGAATACTTCGTGCGCGACCGTGTCGGCATCGAGCTGCTCGCCGCCACCCCGTTCCGCCACGACCTCGATATCGAAGGCCTCGGCCGCATCGGCAGCACCAAGCACCTGCCCCCGACGCTGAGCCTGCAGTACCACTTCAGCCCGCAGTCGCGTATCGCTCCGTTCCTCGGCGCCGGCATCAACTACACGACGTTCTTCGAAGAGGAAACGCGCGGCGCCCTGGCGGGCTCGAGGCTGGCTCTCGGCGATTCCTGGGGCCTGGCACTGCATGCGGGCCTGGACATGAAGGCCGGACCCGGCAAGCTGCGCGTGGACGTGCGCTGGATGGATATCGACAGCGAGGTGCGGGTCGATGGGACAAAGCTAGGGAGAGCGCAAATCGATCCAATCGCATATGGCGCGGCATATGTGATCGGTCTCTGACAGCTGCTTTCAGCACGTCTGATAAGCAATGGCGCAGTCACTTCCTCCGCCGAACTTACGGCAATTTTGCAACGCAAGTTTATCGGCATTTCGCTGGCGGGATCTCGATGCACTGCCCCAATGCCCACCCCCGCTTGCAAGGGCAAAACAGGCATTGCGAAAAGTCATTCGCGGCTCACAATCCTTACCCCCGAGATTGCGGCACATTTCCAGGGCTTCCTGCCTTGCGGATTGTTCATCAATGCCATCCACAGCAACGGCAAAAACCTGGAACGGGCGACTGATTGCCAATGCGCCCCAACCTCCGCCCCGATCATGCCGCGGAATCGTATCGCCGTAGCCGAGCGCGGGCAGCACGACGGTGTCCCGATAATGCTGGGACGTAGGATCCTGCGCATACGTAAAGCCCGCAATCGCTATCAGCAAAAAAAACAAAGATGGAGAACACTGAAGCCTATTCTTCATAGCTCACTCCCTTGAGCGTAACGCTGCGGTTTAACCACCATCGGTGGTTCTCGTCACAGGTGGCCGATGTGCGATGCGTTGCTCGTAGTCGGTTTGCTGCCCCGAACTGTTCCGACCCAGCGTACCAAAGCTCGAATGTGCCGCGAACTGGCCCAGCGTGCCGTTGAAGAACATGGCCGCCATCGGCGGCGCCATGACCATCAAGACCGACATCAACAGACCGATACCCCCTTGCTGCATTGCCGCCGCATTGAGCCCTCCCGCGTTCAGACCGAGCGCGTCGAGGGCCGGGGAGGCGATGAGGACGTACTGCGCAAGCAGCGCCGCGGACGTGATGCCCACGAGTTTCGTCGCGACCGCAACCATGAAAGACAGGACGCCAAGGCTGAACATGGTGCCCAGTCCATAGAGCAGCCAGCGTTTGAACAGGTCCTTCGTCTGATCGAACATCAGGCTCATGATGAACAACGGTCCGAAGCCTACGAACAGGACCAATGCGATCTTGTAGAGCAACAGC
Organism: Luteimonas chenhongjianii; assembly: GCF_002327105.1. Lineage (GTDB taxonomy): Bacteria > Pseudomonadota > Gammaproteobacteria > Xanthomonadales > Xanthomonadaceae > Luteimonas > Luteimonas chenhongjianii. Next base: position 3,092,359 of record NZ_CP023406.1, read on the forward strand.
ATCGCGCCGCCCACCACTGACGGGCCCGCGATACCGATACCCAGCAGGGTAATGGTGCGCGTCTGGTTCTCCTGGTTCTGGGAATCGTCGGCGCCGACGCCGATGGTGTCGATCAGGGCGAAGATCAGCCCCATCTTCTTGAGGTTCTTGTCGATCGAGTCCTCGGGCTTTTCGTCGCTGCCGCTGACGATGGTGTTGATGGACCGCGGCAATCCGTCGGCGAGGAATTTGGTCAGGTCCGTGCCGGCGAACGACATCGCGGTGGCGGCCGACAGGATGAGGAAGACCCGCAGCGAGCCCACGACCAGGCCCATCATCGATTCCCGGCTGCGGCCGGTGACGATGAGGAAGCCTTGCATCAGCACCCACAGCGTGCACAACGTCAGCGCCAGCCCGCTGACGAACTGGGTACCGCGGGCGATCAGCCCGCTCTGGAATCCTTCGATCTGATTGTTCACGAACTCGAAGATCAGGGCGAAGAACGCCCACTGCGCGAGACTGGCCAGACCGTCCATGTCGGAGCTCCCGATGCCTACATCGATGGCGTGGGAAGGTCCACGCTGCCCCCGCCTTTGAACAGGTTGCGCGTGAGCGCGACCTGCGTATGCCGGATGTGCGCGATCCGGGCCTCGTAGGCACGCATGTACGTCTGGTAGCGATCGCGGTCGTTGTCCATCAGCGCCGTCAGCGCCAGCAGCTCGTTGGAGTTGGACTGCAGATCAGCGTAGTCCTCCGGGCCGAGTGCGCGGCGCCGCTGCTCGATCTCCGTCAGGCGCGCGTGATGCGCCGCAGCCCGCTCGAACATCTGCAAAGAGAACGCATACTGCGCCCGCTCGGTCTGCACGAGCTCACGGCAGAGCTGCTGCTGTTGCTGGCCCAGGATACTGAGCACGCCAGCCGGGCACATCCTGCCGATCGTGGTCTGCGCTGCGCTCAACGCCGCAACATCCAGCCTCGCGCCACCGACGGGTTCGGCGACGAGCGCCGTCGTGGGTTCGCTCGGCGCATGGTCCACGCGCAGCCGTACGGCCACCTTCTGCAGCTCGCCGACAACCGTGTTGTTGGCACTGCCACCAACGCGGTCGCGAAGCTCGCGCACCTGCTGATGGGTGTCGCGATCGTGGACCTGCCACGCCGCGGCGGCGGCCCCGGTCGCAAGCACGGCGAGTCCGGCGAGCGCGTAAACGAGTCCGGGCCGCACACGGGGCCAAGCGAGGCGCAAACCGAACACGTACCCGAGTCCGGCTGTGAAACCGCGCGGGCCTTGCGTGGTCCTGGAAGTCATCGATCCATCTCCTCTGGTCATGATCGTCACGCATCGGACGTGCGGGACGACGCGGGATCCTGCTGGCGGCCGGCCCGGGTACCGGAAGCCCCCTCGGGGGCACGCCCGGTGCCTTTGCGCTGCGCATAGAAGTCCGGCAACCAGCCGTCCGGGGTGAGCTCGGCCGGGTCGACGCCGAGGGTCCTGGCGCGCTCGGCTACAAGGCGGTGCATCAACTCGATGTTGTCGGTACTGGCGGAGATGACCGCCAGCGCATCGTCCATGCCGCGTAGATTCAGCTGGCAGACCGTAGAGGCATGGCCCTGCTTGACGAGGAAACAGCGTGATCGCTCGTCGAGCGACCGGACGACCTCGAATTCCGCGTCGGTCAACTTCAGGCCGTCCACGTAGTCCGTCCGGGCTGCATTCGGATTGGGCAACAGGATCAGCGTCGCGGTCTGTTCCACGAGCGCCGCGGAGATATCGCTCGACAGGGCGTCCTCTGGGCTCTGGGTCGCGAAGATCCCGAGGCCATTCTGCTTGCGGATCGTCTTCTGCTTGTTCTTGGCGAATTCCTTCAGCGCGCCTCCGCCGTCGAGGATCTTCCAGAACTCGTCCATGACATAGATCAGTGGGCGTCCGTCGATCAGGGCTTCCAGCCGATGCAGCAGGTAAGCCATCACCGGCACCCGCACCTCGGCGTTGTCGATGACATCCGTGTAATCGAATCCGATGATGCTGGCACGGTGCATGTCGATGACATCGACAGGATTGTCGAAGACCCAGCCGAGCGCATTGCCGGCCGTCCACTTGCGCAGCCTGGCATAAAGCCCGTCGTCGCCCATATTGGGCAGGCTCTTGTGGAAATTTCCCATCGACCGCAACGGAAGTGGCATGTCGAGCAGGCTTTCCACCGCACGGTGGATGTCTTCGTCCTCGCGTGCGGTGTAGTGCTGCTTGCCCGCGAGCGTCCTTAGCAGCCCTGCGAGGAACTGCGCGTTTGCATCATTGCGTTCGCACTGGAACGGATTGAAGCCTGTGGGCGCGCCGTTTTCCAGCGCGAGGTAGGCGCCACCGCAGGCGCGGACGAAGATCTCGGCGCCCCGGTCCTTGTCGAAGAAGAAGATTGTCGGCACCGGATCGAACTTCTGCGCCTGGCTCAGCAGAAAGTTGATCAGCGCCGTCTTCCCGGTGCCGGACTTGCCAATCACCATGGTATTGCCGATGGCTTTCTCCCCGACCGAGTCCTCGGCCGGGTGAGTGGCGTGGAAGTTGAAGTGGTAGGGCTGGCCGTTCGTGGTCTGCAGGGTGGTAACCGCATCGCCCCATGGATTCCGGTCCGGCTTGCCTGTCGCAAAATTATGCAGCGGCGAAAGCCCGAGGAAATTCAGCGAGCTGACATTGGCCAGCCGGGTCCGGAACTTCCAGTTGGCTGGCAACTGCGAATAGAACGAAGCGCTGACGGCCAGATCCTCCTTGACCGAGACGAAGCCGGCATTCGAAAGCTCGGCCCGGGCACTCGCGATCTGCTGGGACAGCGTCGCCTGGTCGGGGGCATACAGCGCCATGATGAAGTGATACTCGCCGAGCACGAAGTTGCCCGATGCAATCTCGTCCATCGCCTGGTCGAGCTCCACGATCTGGCTGACCGCCTTGTCCCCCGACGAGATCATCATGCCCTTGGTCCGGTCGAGCACCTTGAGGGCGTCCTGCCGGCCCATCGGACTGAAGGAATGCGTGATCACGTACTCGAAGTCGAGATATTTCAGGGCATTGAGAATTCCCGGATAGGTCGCATCGGTGTATTCCTTGATATTGAGGATCGCGCCGAACTGGTGCCCGCCACCGGGGACACCGATGACGAAATCGCCGGTCCGGGCTGAGAAGGTGTGCCGGCTGACCGCGAGGTAGTCACACACTGGCGCGCGCAGGACCGGCACAGGCTCGTCGATCCGGTTCAACAGATAGGCGAGCAACTCCAGCGCCTCGGAGAACACCACGCCATTGGCACCCTCGTACATGCCCAGCCGACGCGGTGCGTAATCCTTCAGTACTGCCTCCACGTTATTCGCAAGTTCGGCAAGCGCGGAGACGCACCGCTCCTGCGTGGCCTGGAGACGCTTGAGATCCGCGGACTTCTCGGCGAACGACTTGCCGGTGACGATTGGCCGGTAGATCAGTGTCAGATACAGCTCGTTCTGCATGATCTTCTGCCCCGACAGCGCGGCGAAGTACCCGTCCGACAGGGTCTGGTTGAAAGCCTGTGCGAAGCGGGCGGTCGTAGCGATGCGACCTCGCCTGCGCACGTCGTGCACCCAGAACGCGACGTTGACGAAGTCGGGCGCACGCAGCGTCTGCAGCATGCGGTTGAAGGTGCCGTGCCTGTGCTCGAGCTCCCAGGCTTCGCGGCCCACGAAGGGCAGACCAGAGAGGCGCCAGATCAGCAGATAGTCCCCGCCGGTGGTCTTCACCGCATGCGGCGACACGTGCGCTGAATAGGGCACGAATTCGGAGATTGCGGTCGCGGGCGCACGCATGGCTCAGGGCTCTCCATCCAGATCCGAAGGCAGGGGACGACAGGCCAGTGGAGTGAAGACCCAGGCGCCGTCATGCGAGCGGCCGGCGCGCGCCTTGAGCCAGAAACGCCAGCGCAACCCCAGCAGGCGGAAGATCATCTCGTCGCGGCGGGCCATCTGGCGCATGACCATGACCACGAATGGCAGCAGCGCCAGAAAGAACATGTCGATATAGAACGTCAGCAGCAGGCACGCGCCGGCACCGATGGCGAACGGCACATAAGGCACGCCCATGAACATCGGTGGGCGCGTGCAGCCGCGAAAGAGCACGTTCCTACGCATGGACGGGCAGAAGATCGAGCATGAGCATCGCAGCCGAAGTAACGTCCGACGGCAACAGCATCTTTGCGATCTGCGCCGCGGCGCCGATCAGGAAACCGCCAATCAGTACGGGTGCGACATCACCGATCCGCTTGTGATTGAACGCGATCTGATATCCGGCAAAGATGATCGCGATTGTCACGACCGCAATCGATGCAACGTTCAGCAGGGCGTTGATGTTGCCGAAGAACGTCTGCACGCGCGAGGTTGCCCCCGCGACATCCTGCGCCCACCCGAGCGACGGCAGGAACGCGACCGCGATTGCCGCGGCGAAAGCACGAACCCTCCGGCGCTGCAGATCAGTGGATTGGATCGATTTGATGGATTGCATCGTGTATCCCCTCTGGTTGCGGATCGAAGAGCGGCGATGCCCGGCCTGGGCTGGGCACCGAGTGGTCAGAACACGAACGCACCGTCCCGCGACGGCGTGGACACCGCGGTTCCGGCGGCCGCGGTGGGTGGCGACGTGGTGGCGCTGGCCTGTACGGTGACGGGACCATCGCCGGCGTCGCCGCGCTGGACAGCGGTTGCCCGCATGGGCGCGGAGGCCGCAGCGGGTTCGCCGACCGGCAGCGCTTCGTTGGGCAAACGCATTTCCGGAGCACTCGACTGACCCTTGGACTGCGCCTCCTGCACGCGGCGCGCCAGTCGCGAAGCCAGCGCCGGCGACTCTTTGGACGCGCTTCGAGTGACCGTTCCCGACACCACGGGAATCGCCGGCGATTGCGTGCCTGCCCGCCACGACGCCAGCACTTTCTGCACGTAGCCATGCTCGAAGCCGGTCACGAAATTCCCCGAGTAATAGCAACTCAGGGCCTTGCCCCAGTCGCCTCCGGCCCGTGCATGGCATTCAGCGAGGATCTTTGCGCCCGCGCGCAGATTCGGGCAGGTTTCGAATGCCTTCTCGTGGCTGTCGAGGCCATGGCGCGCGAGGTTGTGGCGATTGACCTGTGCCAGTCCCACCGAGAAGTTGTAGCCCTCGCGTTCGAGCATCCGGGTGGTGGACACAGCTTCGGCCAGCGTCCTCGGTTGACGTGCCAGGCGGCCACCGACGACACCGATCGCGAACGGGGTGTACGACGACTCCACCCCGACCACGTGGCGCATGACCTCTGCGGGCACCGCCAGGTCCGTGCACCCCATCAGCTCCATGCCAGGCAACATCAGCGCATTCCTCCTGCGCCGAGGGCGCAGCCACCCGCACTGTCGCCGAGCGCCTCGGCACGGAATTGGACAGACGTATGCGCAAGGTGGTTCATGCGGCGAGCGCCCGCTCCGGGTCGAAGTCGATCCCGGTGATGTAGCGACGACCGGCATGCGCCTTGATGTGCACCACGACCTCGATCGTCATCCGCAGCAGGCGCTTGATGACATCGAACTCCAGCCCCGCCCCCTCGGACGAGGCCTTGACCATCAGCGCGAGCTGGTCCCAGGTCTGCGCGGTGCTGCCCGCGTGGCAGCTGGTGATCGAACCCGGATGGCCTGACGCGCAGTTGCGGATGAAGTAGAAGGATTCGTCGCCGCGCAGCTCGGCGAGGATGATCCGGTCGGGCTTCATGCGTAGACAGGCCTCCATGCAGCTCTTGGCAGTGACGTTGCCGGTGCTTTGCCCGCCCTTGGAGTACAGCAGGTGCACCACATTGGGCTGGCGCAGGAACAGCTCGCGTGCATCCTCGATGGTGACCAGCCGCTCCTGGTCGGAGATGTGGTCGACGAGGGATTTCATGAAGGTCGTCTTGCCGCTGCCGGTCGCGCCGGCCACGACGATGTTCTTGCGATAACGCACCGCCATACGGAAGAACTGGGCGTAATCGCGCGCGCGGCGCAGTTCGAGCAGCTCGAGATCCTGCTCGCCGATACCGCCGGCCTGTTCCGGAATCTGGGCGAAAAAGCCCTCACGCTCGTACTCGTCCAGACTCCTGCCCACCCGCGACGGCAGCCGGATGGTGATCGACACGCGTCCCGCGTCGCACGCGGGCGGAATCACGAACTGGGCACGTTGCCCTGTCGGGAAGGTCAGCGACACCATTGGATCGGCATCCGTGATGCGCTGCCCCGTGTTGCTCTCATTGACGATCGAAGTGCAGAACTGGCGCGCGCGCTCGAACGTGAGCGAAGGCACCTCGTCGCGGCGCCAGCCTTCGCGGGTCTCCAGATAGAGTTCGCCAGGCCGGTTGATGCAGATTTCGGTGACATCCAGCGACTGGATGTGATCGCCGATGCCGAGCACCGCGTACTGGTATTCGAGGAACCGGTTGGACAAGGCGGTCGCGGTGGCTGCAGGAATGTCCATGCCAGGCCTCAATGCACGACCGCGGAGAAGTCGACGTCACGCGCGACGTACACGTTGACCACCGTCCCCTGGTTGATCGTCACCGTCGGCGGCTGGGCCATGTTGCGCTCGAGCGCCGTCTGGGCCAGGCGCTCCAGCGTGCGCGCCGTGTTGCTTTCGAACGGGCTCTGCACGACGAAGCCGTTGCCGAAGGTCGTCTGCTCCGGTCCGTACTCGGCCCCTGCGTACTTGAAGGCGTCACTGAGCATGCTGATGAGCAGCGCCGAGGTGATCCGCTGCCCCCAGTGCGCGGTGTAATGACCGGGATTGCCGGCGGCGCCGAGGTTGTCGACGCCGGGGCTGCGCATGCTGACATCCAGCCCGGTGGGCGTGGTGATGCGGTCCCAGACGATTGCCGCGCGATCGCCGATCACGCTGTCGGAGTTGTAGAAGCCCATGACCCGCGAGCCACGCGGCAGCAACAGACGCCGTCCGTTCACCGAGTAGACCGGCTCCGTCACGACGCAGGAGGTGTAACCCGGGAAATCGCTGATGACACGAGACTGCAGCACGCAGCGGATATAGGTGCCCCGAAGCAGCAGCGTGTCGGGGCTGTAGAGCACACGCGCGCTGGTGGGTCCATCAGCGGGCGCCTGCATCACGGAGGACGAGGTTGGTTCGCTCCCGTATCCGGGGCCGCCCATGGGGCCTGCCGCCGCCATGGCCGTCAAGCCGCCCGGGTCCGGACCGGTCTCCACGTCCTGCATGCGGCGCTCCAGCAGTGATGGGACCGGCGCGCTGGAATACGCGCCGATTCCGGACAGCGACTCCGACATGCGGCGATCCGAAGCAGGCGCGGTGTCCTCGATCACCGGTAGCGGAGGAAGCGCAGGCACTGGCATCTCCTCGCGCGCGACGGGAAGCTCCGGCAGGTCGCGGGGGGCTGCGGGAATGACCACCTGCTCGACCGGTCCGGCACCCGGACGATCGGCCTCCTCGCCCGCCCCACCACCCGAGAACGCCCAGAACGCCAGTGCGCCGAGCAGGACCACGATTCCGGCGAGGAACAGCAAGGCACGCCGATTGAGGCGCTGCACCTCGGCCGACTCCAGCACCGGAGCCCCGGCATCGAGATCCACGTCGCCGCGGCCGGCCCGTGCCTCATAGGGATTTGCGGCCCGGTTCGCAGGCTGCGACGGGTGGCCGCCGCCGGAAGCGTGGCCGCTCACGGCCCGGCGCTCCTGCGCAGGCCGACCACGTACGCGCCATGCCGGACGACCAGGTAGGGGTAGGTTCCATGAACCACGATCACGTCACCTTCGACAGTGGAGTTGACCACGAACTCCTCGCCGTCTTCGCTGTCCCTGGCGAACACTGCGGGAAAGTTTCCACTCGGAAAACGGGTGCGATCCCCCATCCGGATATAGGTGAAACGGCGGTCGTCATAGACCGTCGTGGGCACGAGCCAATGGGGTGTGCGCCGGTGCTGGGTGTAGTCGTAGCCGAAGTGGTAATCGCGACTGGCGTGCACGCCGGTTTCGAGTTCACTCGACGCTTCGGGCGCGGCGCCACCTTCGGGCACGAACCGCGCGTCACTCGGATAACTGAACCGGATCTTGTACTGCACACCGGCGGCGCGGGCCTGATCCAGCGAGCGCCAGTCGGTGGCGACCACCTTCATCTCGAAGATGTAGGCGTGCGCGGCGGTTCGGACCAGCAGATTGGTATCGACGTCGATATTCCGCGGCTTGACGTAGAAGACGTTGTCGCGCCGGCTGATGTCCCAGCCCCCGCTGAAACCACTGCTGTAGTCGAGGATCTGCTCGTGTGCGCTCAGTTCGATCTGGGTGGTGATGCCCAGACCGGTACGCACCTGATAGACCGCGTCGGGCTGATATCGGTACTCCTCCACCACCTGTGCCGTGGCGGACGAGGCCGCCAGCAGGCTCGATGCGACGAAGCACCAGGCGGGTGAGGATATCGGCAGCCTCATGGAACGTTTTCCATGACGGGTGCGGAAGCCCCGAGCCCGGCGGCAGATTCTCCGGCAGGCCATTCCGGCGTCTCGTCGAGCGGCTGCGATGCGGTCGCGCGGGGGAGCGGGAACTCGCGCTCGGGCAGCGGCGATGCGGCGAAATCGTTGTCGACCCGGTAATTGGTGACCCGGAACCCCAGTGGATTGAGCAGCCGGTCTTCATCACTGAGACGCAGATCGGCGTTGTAGGTGAACTCCAGCGTGGCGATCCTCGCGTCGAGAGGCTCGACGCGGCCGTTGGATTTGTCGAAGAGACTGCGCTGGAAGCGGACCGTCGCCCCCGAGGGTCGCTGCCCTTCGCCGCTGCCGATCAGCACGATGCTCAGCACGCGGGCACGGAGCGAACGGCCACTGCCGTAAAGGCGGAACGGGCGTTCGGGATTGTGTTCGGCATGCAGCGCGATATATGCCGGCGCGACTGCGGGCCCCGCCATCGACAGGGTGGTGCGCCAGTTGCGCTGGCCGATGAGCCCGGAATCGTAGGATTCGCGCGCAAGCACGAACTGGGCGACGTTGCTCTTGTTGATCGCCTCTTCCATGGTCACGTCCCGATCGTTGAAGTTCCCGGCCAGCCGGGCCACGCTCGCCGTCCCGGTATAGGGATCAGCCATCACCAGGTAAGGAACGCGTTCCTTGAGCGGCAGGAACAACAGATAACCGCATGCCAACAGCACGGACATCGCCACTGCGCTCCACGCCACGCGCCACGCCCGGCGCTCGCTCCTGCGCAACTGCTCGCTCAGCGTCAGCTCGAAGCTGACACCCTGTGCGACGGCGCGCTCGACTGCAGGCGATGCGGTTTGCTTGCCGGACATGGCGCCCTCTCAGTCCTGCCCACCGGACAACGCCTGCGGGCCAGCGACCTGGCTGACCACTAGCAACCCGCGCTCCGCTGCGATCTGGACGCCCTGCCCTGCATAGGCCTCCGACAGCGCCGCCGCGGCCTGCTCGACACTTATGGTCCGAAGCCGTGCGACCGGCGCGTGCAGGGTGTAGTCGTTGGGATGCAGATAGGACAGACCGATGCCGGCGTCGGCGGACCAGCGCGTGAGCAGGGTCTTGAGGGTCTGGTCGGACGGAAACGCCTGGAAGACATAGGCGCGCTGCAACGGTATGGCCTCAGGCGCTTCCGCGAACTGATGCACCGGACGCCACTTGCCGCGCAGGTCCGCGGCCTCGGGCGTGGCGCACCCACCCAGGCCAATCGAGCTGGCGCAGGCCATGGCCAGCAGAATCGTCCGTGCGTCTGTCGCACTCCCGTCCATGACGTCCGTCCCCAGGTGTTTATTCCACCGGACCGCGCGTTTCCGCGGGTATATGCGTCGCGACCTGCCCCGCCCCTGCCATGGTCCATACGGGCCGTGGCACTTCGACGGGAGCGACGCTATCGACGCGAAAATTCCGCGTCAACGCGCTGCCATTGAACGCATGCCGTGGGTTCCAGGGGGACCGCAAGGGGCACAGAACCTCGGCAGACACAGGGAATCATGCGTATTTCCGTGCGTTTGACGTCCGGCACATGAGCAATCGCGAGGTGTCTACGCGCCTTCCACCGACCCGCGATGACGCGTACTCCACATGTCGCTTGGTGGTTCCCTGACCCCTTGATCCGGTAAATCCACGCCGGATTCTGCTCGCGCTGAACGCATCCTCATGTCCCGGGAACATCGATGGACGGGACGATGGATCGCTCGCAGATGGAAGACTTCATCGCGAATGCCGCGCTGCTGGCAGCGCATCTGACCCAGCAGTGCGAACGCGCCGCCGCAGAGCAGCGCGACGCTGCGGGCGCGCTGCATGGCGCCGCGATGGACATCGAGCAGCGTCTGGCAGCCGGTCGCGAGGCAATGCTGCACGCGACCGGCGCCGCGGTCCGCGACGCGCTGACACGTCAGCTCGACGCGACCACCACGCGCACGGATGCGGCCGCCACGCGCCTCGAGCGCGCGACCGAGAGTCTCGGCCACCTCCATGCAGGGCTCCATGCGCGTACACGGCTGCTGGGCGGCGGCGCCCTGCTGGCGTTGGCGCTCGCTGCAGTGGGCATCGTTGGTGCAACCGCCCATCTGGCGGAACTGAATCTCGAACGTGCGGAGCGCGCCTCGGTCCGCGCAGACGTGCTCGAGGCGCTGCAACGCGTAGCCATCGCCTCATGCGACAGCCGGCCCTGCATCAAGCTCGAGGCCGGGCTTGAGCGCTGGCCATCGAACGAAGACTACGTGTACGTCGATACCCGGGGCAGCGCGCAATGAGCGGCCTGCAGGCAGGGCGCCGCCGGGTCGCCAGGGGAACTGGCGCATGAGCCGTGGGCGCGTGATCGCCGCAGCGCTCGCCACCGCAGCGGCGACGATGGCGGGTCTGTACCTGGCCGGCTACTTCGTCCTGCGGTTGCTCGGGCTCGACACCGCATCCGCCAGCGCGGGGACCTGGCTTGCCTATGCCCGCGTCGCGGAGCATCCCGAGGTGGCGCGGCATGCGTGGCGGATCTGGACGGCCGGCGCGATCGCGTTCGGACTGGTGGGCCTGGCGTGGCTCGCGGTGATGGTCATGCTGTTCAAGCTGCGCAGCCACCGCGATCTCCACGGCCGGGCCCGCTTTGCCGGCCTGCTCGATCTGGTGCGCGCGGGCTTCCTGCGCCGCAGCGACGACGGCATCGTCATCGGACGCCGCCACGGTCGCCTCTTGCGGCTCGCCGGTCAGCAGTTCGTCGTCCTGGCGGCGCCGACGCGATCGGGCAAAGGTGTGGGCGTCGTCATTCCCAACCTGCTCGACTACCGCGAGTCGGCGGTGGTGCTCGACATCAAGCAGGAGAATTTCGACCTGACTTCCGGCTGGCGGGCCTCGATCGGCCACGAGATCCATCTGTTCAACCCCTTCGCCGAGGACCGCCGCACGCATCGCTGGAATCCGCTGACCTACGTCTCCGACGACTCGGCGTTCCGCGTCTCCGATCTCCAGGCGATCGCCGCCATGCTGTACCCGGACGGCGACGAGAAGGATCGCTTCTGGGTCGGCCAGGCGCGCAATGCCTTCCTGGCCTTCACGCTGTACCTGTTCGAGCGTGCCGATGCCGAGGCGAGCGGTGCACGACCTACGCTTGGCGCCGTACTGCGCCTGGTGTCGGGCAACGGGGGCGAGCTCAAGCCCTATCTGCAGTCTCTGGCCGCTGCTCCGTTTCTCGGCGCCCAGGCCAGGACCGCCTTCTCCGGCCTGCTCTCCCAGGCCGACGTGACCTTCGCCTCGATCATCGGCGCGTTCCGCGAGCCCCTGAATCCCTGGCTCAACCCGGTACTCGACGCGGCCACCAGCGCCGACGATTTCGATCTGCGCGACGTGCGGCGCAAGCGGATGACCATCTATGTCGGCATCCAGCCGGCCAAGCTCGCCGAAAGCCGGCTGATCGTGAACCTGTTCTTCAGCCAGTTGATCAACGTCAACACCAAGGTGCTGCCGCAGAACGATCCGACGCTCAAGCACCAGTGCCTGCTGCTGATGGACGAGTTCACTTCGATCGGTCGCGTCGACATCATTGCGCGTTCGGTCGCCTACATGGCCGGCTACAACCTGCGCCTGCTGCCGATCGTGCAATCGATGGCGCAACTCGACGCGGTCTACGGCAAGGAACTCTCGCGCACCATCCTCACCAACCATGCCCTGCAGATCGTCTATGCGCCGCGCGAACAGCAGGACGCCAACGACTATTCCGAGATGCTCGGCTTCACCACCGTGCGACGCCGTGCGCGTACCCGTTCGCATGGCCGCGGTCGCGGCGTATCGGACAACGAGGTGCTGGAGAAGCGCGCCCTCATGCTGCCGCAGGAACTCAAGGCAATGGGTCCGCAGACCCAGATCGTGCTCTACGAGGGACTCGCCTGCCCGGTGCGTTGCCGCAAGATCCGTTACTACCGGGACCGTTACTTCACGCGGCGCCTGCTGCCGCGGGTTCCGGTCGCGCACCTCGAGTTCGCGCTCGCGCCGTCGCCGGCACCGTGCGGGCCGGAGGCACAGAAGCCGCATGCACACCCGAGCCATCCTGCGCCCGCGCTGAACTGAGCAGTTTCGGCAATGTGGGAACGGGGCCGGGCAGGGTTCGTCGCGGGTTAAACTTACGTGATGATGCGTCCAATCCTTCTGTGCGGCGGCCTGCTGGCCGCCCTTGCCATGTCCGCTCCCGTCCACGCCTGGGGCCAGCTGGGCCACCGTGTGGTGGCACAGCTCGCCGAGCGCGATCTCACCCCCGCCGCGCGCGACGAAGTGGCCCGCCTGCTGGCCGAGGAGCCCGATCCGACCCTGGCTGGCGTCGCCACCTGGGCCGATGAGCTGCGCGGGCAGGATCCGGACCTGGGCCGGCGCTCGGCGTCCTGGCATTACGTCAATATCGCCGAGTCCAACTGCCGTTATTCGGCGCCGCGCGACTGTCCCGGCGGGAACTGCGTGGTCGAAGCCATCCGAACGCAAACCGCGATCCTGGCCGATCGGCGCCGGTCGCAGGCCGAACGCGCGCAGGCACTGAAGTTCGTCGTGCATTTCGTCGGCGATGCGCACCAACCGATGCATGCCGGCTATGCCCACGACCGGGGCGGCAACGACAAGCAGCTCAATTTCCGCGGGCGCGGCACCAACCTGCACGCGTTCTGGGACAGCGGCATGTTCAACAGCCAGCAGCTGTCGGGTGATGCGTGGCTGACGCGGATCGCCGCGCGCGCGCCGTCGGCCGACGCGCGGAAGCCGGCGTCGGCGCAACCGGCTGCAGCGCAATGGGTCGAGGCGGCCTGCCGCATCGCCGTGGCGCCGGGCGTGTATCCGACCCGTGCGCGGATCGCACAGAGCTACGTGGACACGCAGCTGCCGCTGATCGAGCAGCAGGTCCGCGACGCCGGCGCGCGCCTGGCCACGGTCCTCAACGCCGCGCTGGCGGCGCCCTGAGCGGACCGGATCCCCACCGCCTGCGCAGCCGCGTGGACTAGCATCAGGCCTCCGCCAAACGGCAGGCGCGATGTCGAATGCGTACCTCATACCGATGGAGCACCTGCGACGGCATCGGGCCGGTGATCACGATGCCGACTCGCGCGCACCGTCGCGCGTCACCAGCGTGGTCGGCAGTCGACCAGGTGCCGCCGGTGATGCCGACGCATCGGCCGCTGCACCGCGCCCGTCCCAGCGCAGGCCCCTGGCCGCAGAACCGCGAGGACCACGCACGCTGCCTGCAACCGCGGGGCGACACGCCTTGAGCGGACGCCGCGCGCATCACGGGGATCCGATCGCGGGACGCCTCGGGCGTTGCGGACGCGGGGCGCTCGGTCACCTGCTGATCGCGCTGTGCCTGCAAGCTATGGCCAGCGCCCACGCCCAGCCTCCGGACCCGGTCACCGCGCACCAGCACGCGAGCGGTCCGGTGTCACCGTCGCCGATCGTTGTCCCGCTGGACGCCGCAGCGCGCGCGTCACTGACCCGCCACCGCGTGGAAGCCTTCGCGGGCGACGCCCATCAGCACTGCGAGGGCGTCTCGCTGACGGCGCTGCTGCGGGCGCATGGCGCCATGTCCGAGGCTGCCCTGCAGGACGACGAGCTCGATCGCTACGTGCGCATCGACAGTCGCGATGGCACGCGCGTGCTGTTCTCGCTGGCCGAACTCGACCCGACGCTCGGCGGCCGCGCGGTCTATCTGGTGGACCGCTGCGATGGCGCGCCGCTCGATTCGGCCGTCGGTCCACTGCGCCTGCTGGTGCCGGCCGATGCGCGGCCGACACGCAGCCTGCGCCAGGTGGACCGCATCATTGTCGTCGCCGCGCCCTGAGCGGCCCACCTTCGAACCGGTTCCACCATGACCTCCAACCCCTTCCGATTCCGCGTCCTGCGCCATGCCGCCGCTCTGCTGCTGGGCGCGCTCGGCCTGCCGGCGGCGGTGGCGGCACAGGAGCGCGCGCCGGTCACCGTGTTCGCCGCAGCCAGCCTCAAGGAATCGATGGACGCCGCGGCGGCGCGCTACCAGCGCGAAACCGGCACTCCGGTGCGCGTCTCGTACGCGGCAAGCTCAGCACTGGCCCGGCAGATCGAACAGCGCGCGCCCGCGGATGTCTTCATCTCCGCCGATCTGGAATGGATGGACTGGCTGCAGCAGCGGCGCCTGGTCGATGCGGCGACGCGCCGCGAAGTGCTCGGCAATTCGCTGGTCCTCATTGCCCCGGCCGGCAGCGCGGCGCAGCCGATGGCCCTGGATGCGGATGCCGAGCTGCTGCCGCTGCTGGGCCCGCGCGGGCGCCTGTCACTGGCGCTCACCACGAGCGTGCCGGCGGGCCGGTATGCCCGCGCCGCGCTGGAATCCATGGGCCAGTGGCCGTCGCTGAAGTCGCGCACGGCCGAGTCCGACAGCGTGCGCGGCGCGCTGACCCTCGTCGCACGCGGTGAAGCGCCGCTGGGCGTGGTCTACGCCAGCGACGCAATGGCCGAACCGCGGGTGCGAGTGTTGGCGACGTTCCCGGCCGGCAGTCATCCCGACATTGTCTATGCCGCGGCGCGCGTGAGCGCGAGCCGCAATCCGCAGGCGGCGGCCTTCGTGCGCTGGCTCGATGGCGGGGCCGCGTCGGCGATCTTCCGCGCGCACGGTTTCGTGGTGCGCTGAGCGATGGACCTGCCGGCAGCGCTCCACTTCGCGCCCGAGGAACTGGAAGCGATCCGCCTGAGCCTCAAGGTGGCCACGGCCGCCGCGCTGTGCAGCCTGCCCTTCGGCATCGCCACGGCATGGCTGCTTGCGCGTCGCCGCTTCTTCGGCAGTTCGCTGCTCGATGCACTGGTGCATCTGCCACTGGTCCTGCCCCCGGTGGTCGTGGGGTATGCGCTGCTGGTGATGCTCGGCGGAAACGGGGTCATCGGCCATTGGCTGGAGGACACCCTGGGCGTCAGTGTCGCGTTCCGCTGGACCGGCGCCGCGCTGGCCAGCGCGATCATGGGGTTCCCGCTGATGGTGCGTGCGATCCGCCTCTCGATCGAGAACGTCGACCGTCGCCTGGAGCAGGCCGCGGCCACGCTGGGTGCGAGCCCGTGGCGGGTGTTCCGCACCATCACCCTGCCGCTGGCCTGGCCGGGCGTGGTTGCAGGGGCGGTGCTGGCCTTCGCCAAGGCCCTGGGCGAGTTCGGCGCGACGATCACCTTCGTGTCCAATATTCCCGGCGAAACCCAGACCATTTCCTCGGCGATCTACAGCCTGATGCAGGTGCCCGGCGGCGAGGCCGGCATCTGGCGCCTGGCCGCGGTGTCGGTGGCGATCTCGCTGGCCGCGTTGCTCGCATCGGAGTGGCTGGTGCGCCGCCAGCGCGGCGAGGCGCACGACTGATGCTGCATCTCGACATCGATCTGCGCCGCGGCAGTTTTGCCCGCCATGTGCGCATCGACGCCACGCAGCGCGTCGTCGCGCTGACCGGTCCGTCCGGCGCCGGCAAGACCAGCGTGCTCAATGCCATCGCCGGCCTCGTGCGTCCGCGCGCGGGACGCATCGAGATCGACGGCCGCGTGCTGTTCGACAGCGCGGCGCGCATCGACGTGCCGGCGCACCGGCGCCGCGTGGGCTATGTATTCCAGGACGCGCGGCTGTTTCCGCACCTCGATGTCGCACGCAACCTCGTCTACGGCGGTCACCACAATGGCGCCCGGACCTTCGCGCTGGACCATGTGGTCGAGCTGCTGGGCATCGCGCCGCTGCTGCAGCGACGGCCGGCGAATCTCTCCGGCGGCGAGGCGCAGCGCGTGGCGATCGGGCGCGCGTTGCTTTCGCAGCCGGCGGTGCTGCTGTTCGACGAGCCTCTTTCGGCACTGGACGAGGCGCGGCGCGAGGAGCTGATCCCGTGGCTGCAGCGGGTCCGCGACGAGGTGCGGCTGCCGATGCTCTACGTCAGCCACACCAGCGACGACGTGCGCCGCCTGGCCGACGCGGTGCACACCCTGGATTGAGCAGCGAACGGGGCGTTCACGCCGGCAATGACGCAATGCACGTCCCGCCCGCTGGGACCGCGCCATGCCTCGCACACATCCGGTTTCCGTCGAAGAAACCCGCCGCTACCTGGAGCCCGGCCCCGTCGTGCTGCTGTCGAGCGCGCACAAGGGCGAGCGCGGCATCATGACCCTGGGCTGGCACATGATGCTCGGCTACGACCTGGTCGGCACCTACATCTGGTCGGCCAACCGCAGCCGCGCACTGGCGCTGGGCAGCCGCCAATGCGTGATCAATCTGCCCGCCGCCGACATGCTCGACACCGTGGCGCGCATCGGCAACTGCAGCAGCGCGGATGGAGACAAGTTCGAGCGTTTCGGCCTGACCGCCGTCGACGGCAGCGAGGTCGATGCCCCCGGCATCGGCGAATGCCACGCCCGTTTCGAATGCCGTCTGCACGAGACCAGATTGACCGCGGACTATCCGCTGTTCGTCTGGCGCGTGGTTGCGGCGCATGCCGCCAAGCGCCCGCGCTGGCCGGTGACCGTGCACTATCGCGGCGGCGGGGCGTTCATGGTTGCGGGCCGGACCGTATCGCGGCGGCGGCTGTTCCGCCCGGACATGCTCGAGTCGTGAGTGGCCATCGGCGACACGGTGATCTGGCAGGGCTGGGTGATGATCGCGGCACTGGCCGTGTCGTGCGTGCCGCCGGTGATCCTCGGCCGACTGAAACTCAGGCTGGCGCGCGCGCTCGATTCCAGGCCGCTGCATGCCGACGCCGACATGAACAAGGCCGACTGGATGACCGCGGTCGCCGGCATCTCCCTGGATCGGCTACGGCCTGTGGTCGGCGGACGCCGCCTCGGCCGTCGTCATCGCGGGCGCGGTGCTTCACGATGGCGTGCGCAACCTGCGCAACGCGGTGCGCGACATGCACGATGCGCGCCCCCAGCGTGTCGACCGCAGTGATCACGACCCCTTGCCCGACGCGGTGGCGGCCGCGGTCGCCGCGCACCCGGATGTCATCGCATGCCGGGTGCGCTTCCACGAAGAGGGCATGCACCTCTCGGGCGTGGTCTTCGTCAGCACCCGCGATGGCATGCTCGACAGTGCGATGACGGATACGATCCGCAACGTCGCGCGGGCCGTGCACTGGCGCATCGACGAAGTCCTGGTGATGGTCGACGCGGTGCCCGGCGCGCAGCGCGTCACGGGCGGGGACACGCCTGCGCAGCACGGTTAGGCTGTCGGGATGACTCTGTATCTCGACAATCTCGATGCGGCGGCGGCGCATGTGCGCGAGCACGTCAGCGGCGCGCTGCGTGTCTGCGCGCCTCTCGGCATCGGCAAGCCACACCGCCTGCTCAATGCACTCTACGACGCCGCGCTCACCGACCCCACGCGCCCGTTCTCGCTCTACACCGCCCTGTCGCTGGATCCGCCGCGCGGCGGAGACGACCTGGAAGGCCGCTTCATCGGCCCGTTCGCGAAGCAGCATTTCGGCGAGGACTTCGTCCGCCTGAAATATGTCGATGCGCTGCGCCGCAATGCGCTGCCGCCGCACATGGAGATCGAGGAGTTCTACATGCAGTCCGGCGCGATGCTGGGCTCGGTGCAGGCGCAGCGCCGATACGCCAGCCTCAACTACACGCATGTCGCCCGCACGCTCGTCGGGCGCGGTGTCAACGTCGTGGTGCAGAAGGTGGCCGCCAACGACGACGGCACGCGTTTCTCGCTTTCCTCGAACACCGATCTGACCTTCGACGTGCTCGATGCCTTGCTGGCGGCAGGACAGGCCAGGCCGCTGGTCGTCGGAGAGATCGACCCCGCGCTGCCGTGGCTTGGTGGCACCGCCTCGGTGGACGCCGCATTCTTCGATGTCGTCGTCGCCCCGCCGCCGCCGTGGCCGCGGCTGTTCGGCCTGCCGCGCGAGGCGGTGTCCGATGCCGACTATGCGATCGGCTTCTACGCCAGTGCGCTGGTGCGTGATGGCGGCACGCTGCAGATCGGTATCGGCGCGCTGGCCGATGCGCTGTGCCACGCGCTGGCACTGCGCCACACCGACAACGCCGCCTACAGGCGCGTACTGCATGCGCTCGACCCGGATCTCGCCACGCATCCTGCGGTGCTTGCGCATGGTGGGCTCGAGCCCTTCGCCACCGGCCTCTACGGCTGCAGCGAGATGATCAACGAAGGGTTCAAACGCCTGGTCGAGGTCGGCGTCATCAAGCGCCGCGTCGTCGACAAGGCCGCGCTGATGCGACGTGCGAACGCCGGCACCACCAGCGCGCTGGACGACGAACTCATCGAGCGCAACGGCGAGTTCCTGCATGGCGCCTTCTATCTGGGTTCGCCGGACTTCTACGCCTGGCTGCGCGCACTCGACGAGGAAACGCGGCGCGGCATCGGCATGAAGCGGGTCGGCGAGGTCAACGAGCTCTACGGTCTCGACGAAGGCCTCGAGCGCCTGCAGCGCCGCGACGCGCGCTTCTTCAACAGCTGCATGATGGCCACCGCCCTGGGCGCGGCGGTATCCGATGCCCTCGACGATGGACGCGTGGTATCGGGCGTCGGCGGACAGTACAACTTCGTGGCGATGGGCCACGCCCTGCCCGATGCACGGTCGGTGCTGTTGCTGCGCGCCGCCCGCGACGCCGACGGCGGACGCGTGACCAACATCCGCTGGAACTACGGGCATACGACGATTCCACGGCACCTGCGCGACATCTACATCACCGAGTACGGAATTGCCGACCTGCGTGGCGCCACCGACGAGGACTGCGTACGTGCGATGACGCGGATCGCCGAGGCGCCGTGCCAGGACGTCCTCATTGCGCGCGCGCAGGCGGCCGGCAAGCTCGATGCGCGCTTCGCGGTGCCGCAGTCGTGGCGGCGCAACGCACCGGCCGCCCTAGAGGCCGCATTGGCGCCGCTGCGCGAGGACGGCAGCCTGCCGGACTATCCGCTGGGCAGCGATTTCGACATCGTCGAGCAGCGGCTGGTGCGGGCGCTTGGCTGGCTTCGCGCACGTACCGCAAGCCGACGCGACAAGTTCGCGACACTGCTTGCCGCGCTGCGGGACGGGGTGGGAACGGACGCCGAAGCCCTGGCGCGCATGCGGCTTGATCGGCCCGGCAGCTTGAACGAACACCTGATGGCGCGACTGGTGTCGCTGGGATTGCGCCGCACCGCGCGCGCCGGTGCGCGCGAGGAACCGGCCGCACCGACGGCCGGCGCATAAGACGCGCAGGCGTGGCCGCTTGCGATCGCGCAGTGCGCCTCCATCTCGTTCGACGACCGCCGTGCAGGATCCGACCATGACCACCCGAGCCGACCAGCTCCGCGATGCGCTCACCGCGCTGCAACCCACGTACCTCGATGTCGAGGACGAGAGCCATATGCACAGCCGGGGGCTGGAAACGCATTACAAGGCGGTGGTGGTCAGCGCTGCGTTCGAGGGCAAGCGGGCATTGCAGCGTCACCAGATGGTGTATCGCGCGCTCGGTCCGCAGATGCAGCAGATCCATGCGCTGGCACTGCACACCTTCACGCCCCAGGAGTGGGCCGCAGAAGTGCAGGTGCCAGACTCCCCGCACTGCCGCGGCGGCAGCAGGCACGACAAGCCCGCGGGGTAGCTCGCGGGGCAGGTCAACCCGTTTGCGGGCGTGCGGATTCGCCCTGGCGGGATCTGGGAGGCGTTAGCCCTTGCTCCATCTCCGCCGGAGAGGGGACCGACGCAGCGGCCATGGGATCGGGGCGTGAGGCTGATCGGTCGCCGAGATGACGCCGCTTCTCCTTCGGGCGGATTCGCGACAGGCCGCCCTCACCCCAACCCCTCTCCCGGGGGGAGAGGGGCCGAAAGATAACGGAACGCGCGCGCGCCATATCGACGAGCGGGGGACGCTGCCGACCTCGGGCATCCGCACAGGAGCGGGCCGGCCGTACCCCGGCAGGAAAAAGCCCGCTTTCGCGGGCTTCTCCAATCTACGTCGATCCTCGTCTGCGGGCCGGTCAGAGCGCCCGCGCCGCCTCGACGATCTTCTCGACCGTGATGCCGAAATAGGCGTAGAGCTTGTCGGCCGGCGCCGAGGCGCCGAAGCTGTCGATGCCGATCACCGCGCCGTCGAGACCGACGTAGGCGCGCCAGAACGGGGTGACGCCCGCTTCGATCGCGACGCGCTTGCGCACTGCGGTGGGGAGTACGGATTCGCGGTAGGCCGCGTCCTGCCGGTCGAACACGTCGGTCGAGGGCATCGACACCACGCGCACCCCGTCGCCGAGCTGCTCGGCGGCCTCCGTGGCCAGGCCGACTTCCGAACCGGTCGCGATGAGGATGATCTCCGGCGTGCCAACCGAGTCCTTGAGCACGTAGCCACCGCGCGCGATGGCCGCCACCTGGGCCGCGGCGCGCGGCTGGTGGGTCAGGTTCTGGCGCGAGAACACCAGGCAGCTCGGGCCGTCCTGGCGGAGGATCGCCGCCTTCCACGCCACCGCCGATTCCACCGCGTCGCAAGGCCGCCACACATCGTTGTTCGGGATGTAGCGCAGCGACGCGAGGTGCTCGACCGGCTGGTGGGTCGGGCCGTCTTCGCCGAGGCCGATCGAATCATGCGTGTACACGTGGATCGCGTGCGCCGGGATCAGCGCACTCATCCGCACCGCGTTGCGCGCGTAGTCGCTGAAGACCAGGAACGTGGCGTCGAACGGAATGAAGCCGCCATGCAGCGCCAGGCCGTTGGCGATGGCGGACATGCCGAACTCGCGCACGCCGTAATAGATGTAGTTCGCGTCCGCGTCGGTGCTGGCTGCCGACTTGCTGCCCTTCCACAGGGTGAGGTTGGAATGCGCGAGGTCGGCCGAGCCGCCGATCAGCTCCGGCAACAGCGGCGCGAAGGCTTCGATCGACATCTGCGAGGCCTTGCGCGACGCAATCGTCGGGCCTTCGGCCTGCAGCTTTTCGATGAAAGCGTCGGCCTGCGCCTCGAAGCCATCGGGCAGCGCGCCGCGCGAGCGGCGCAGGAATTCGGCGGCCAGGTCGGGATAGCGGGCCTGGTAGGCCTCGAACATCTGCGTCCACGCAGCCTCGCGCGCCTTGCCCGCTTCGACGGCGTTCCAGCCGTCGCGGATCGCCTGCGGCACCTCGAACGGACCATGGGTCCAGCCGAGCGCAGCGCGGGTCGCGTCGGACTCTTCCTTGCCCAGCGGCGCGCCGTGCGAGGACTCCTTGCCGGCACGGTTGGGCGAACCGAAACCGATCGTCGTGCGACAGCACACCAGCACCGGCTTGTCGTCCTGGGCGATGGCGGCCTGGATCGCGCGCGAGATCGCGTCGGCGTCATGCCCGTCGACATCACGGATGACGCGCCAACCGTAGGCCTCGAAGCGCGCCGGGGTGTCGTCGGTGAACCAGCCGTCGGTATTGCCGTCGATCGAGATGTGGTTGTTGTCCCAGAACGCGACCAGCTTGCCCAGGCCGAGCGTGCCCGCCAGCGATGCGGCCTCGTGCGAAATGCCTTCCATCAGGCAGCCGTCGCCCATGAACACCCAGGTGCGGTGGTCGACGACCGCGAACTCCGGGCGGTTGTAGCGCTGCGCGAGCAGGCGCTCGGCCAGCGCGAAACCAACCGCATTGGCGAAGCCCTGGCCGAGCGGGCCGGTCGTGGTCTCCACACCGGGCGTTTCGTGACGCTCCGGATGGCCGGCCGTCTTGCTGTGCAGCTGGCGGAAGTTCTTCAGCTCGTCCAGCGGCAGGTCGTAGCCCGACAGATGCAGCAGCGCGTAGTGCAGCATCGAGCCATGGCCGTTCGACAGCACGAAGCGATCGCGGTTGAGCCACTGCGGATTCGCCGGGTTGTGGCTGAGGTGGTCGTTCCACAGCACCTCGGCGATGTCGGCCATGCCCATCGGCATGCCTGGATGACCGGACTTGGCGGCATCGACGGCATCGATGGCGAGGAAACGGATGGCGTTGGCGAGTTCGCGACGGGTCGGCGTGGTCATGGGCAGGACAGGCGGCAGCGGACGGGAGCCGATGATTGTCCCACGCCTGTCACTCCCCTGCCGGGTCTGCGCCCGATCGGGGCTCAGACCGGGCCGGTGTGCGTGTCCGCAAGCGCGGCGTCGAGCGCCGTGTCCGGCGCCTCGGCCGGCTCGGAGCGCCCGATCACCACCGAACCCGCCATGTCGCCGCCGATGTTGACCACCGTGCGGCACATGTCGAGCAGGCGGTCCACGCCGAGGATCAGGCCGATGCCTTCGGGCGGAATTCCGAACATCACCAGGATCATCGCGATCACCGGCAACGAGCCGCCCGGCACGCCCGCCGCGCCGATACCGCCAAGAATGCACAGCACCAGCACCAGGCCCTGCTGGCCCATGCCGAGCTCGATCCCGAAGAACTGCGCCAGGAACAGCACGGTGATGCCCTCGAACAGCGCCGTTCCGTTCATGTTGGCGGTGGCGCCGAGGGTGCAGACAAAGCGCGCGACCCGGCGCGGCACGCCGAGGTTCTCCACGGTGACCTTGAGCGTGGTCGGCAGCGTGGCGCTGGAGGAGGAGGTGGAAAAGGCGGTCAGCAGTGCCGGCTGCGCGCCACGGAAGAACGCCAGCGGGCTCATGCGGCCGAAGATCCACAGCAGGATCGGAATGACGATGAGGAAGTGGACGCCCAGCGCCGCGATGACGGTCCCCACGAACCGCGCCAGCTGGATGAGCACATCCACGCCCAGGCGCGCGGTGATCGAGAACAGCAGCGCCGCCACGGCATAGGGCGCCAGCGCGATCACCCAGCCGATCAGCTTCAGGCAGATGTCGTACACGCCCTGCACCGCGGCGACGAAGCTGCGCGTGCCCGGCGTGCGCAGCGCGGTGGCGGCGATGCCGAACATCAGCGCAAAGAACATCACCGCGATCAGATCGCCGCTGGCGGCGGCCTCCACGGGATTGCGCGGCACGATGTTGAGCAGGACCTGGATGCCCGACACGCCTTCGCGTGCACTGGCGATCTCGGTCGCCCGATCGGAGCTGGCGGCCAGCAGCGATTGCGCGACCACCGGATCGATGCCGCGGCCAGGCTGGAACAGATTCACCGCCACCAGGCCGATCAGCACCGCGATCGCGGTCACCGCGAGGATCCACACCAGGGTCTTGAGACCGATGCGTCCGAGCGAGGCGGGATCGCCGATCTCGACCACCCCCAGCACCAGGGCCGAGAACACCAGCGGGATGACCAGCATGAACAGCAGCCGCAGGAACAGCTGGCCGATGGGGTCGGCGACGTAGGTGATCAGGCCATTGAGCCAGCCGGCATCGGCAACGAAGAAGTTCGCGGCAAGTCCGGCCAGGGTGCCGATCAGAAACCCGATCAGCATCTTGTTGTGCAGGGGCATGCCGCCGGAGCCGGAAGTCGAATTCATCGGTGGGTCCTGTCGAGAAGGCGGGAAGCTTAGCAAAGCATCGGGGCTCTCCCGACAGGTGGGCGAGGCGCCGGACCGATCCACCAGCCGGTATCCTTGTCCCATGTCTTCGCTTCCCCCTGCCGGCATCGCCGGCGACGCGCTCGCCACCCTGCAGCGCGTGTTCGGCCATGCCGCCTTCCGCGGCGAACAGGCCGCCATCGTCGAACACGTGGCCGCGGGCCACGATGCCCTCGTGCTGATGCCCACCGGCGGCGGCAAGTCGATGTGCTTCCAGGTGCCGGCGCTGCTGCGCGATGGCGTGGCGATCGTCATCTCGCCACTGATTGCACTGATGCAGGACCAGGTGGACGCCCTGCTGCAGTCGGGCGTGCGCGCGGCCTACCTCAATTCCACGCTCGACGGCGAGGCCGCGCAGCGGGTGGAGCGCGAACTGCTGGCCGGCGAACTCGATCTGCTCTACGTGGCGCCCGAGCGGCTGCTCACCCCGCGCTTCCTGTCGCTGCTCGACCGCGCGCCGCTGGCCCTGTTCGCGATCGACGAGGCGCACTGCGTGTCGCAGTGGGGCCATGACTTCCGCCGTGAATACCGCGAGTTGACCATCCTGCACGAGCGCTGGCCGGACGTGCCGCGCATCGCGCTGACCGCGACCGCCGATCCGCCGACCCAGCGCGAGATCGCCGAGCGCCTGCAGCTGGAAGACGCGCGCCGCTTCGTCAGTTCCTTCGACCGGCCCAACATCCGCTACACCGTGGTCCAGAAGGACAACGCTAAGCGCCAGCTGCTCGATTTCGTGCAGGGCCATCGCGGTTCGGCGGGCATCGTCTATTGCCTGTCGCGGCGCAAGGTCGAGGAAACCGCCGAATACCTCGCCGGCCAGGGCATCGACGCGATTCCCTATCACGCGGGCATGGATGCCAACCTGCGCGCAGCCAACCAGCGCCGCTTCCTGCGCAGCGACGGCGTGGTGGTGGTGGCGACGATCGCCTTCGGCATGGGCATCGACAAGCCCGACGTGCGTTTCGTCGCGCACGTGGACCTGCCCAAATCGATCGAGGGCTATTACCAGGAAACCGGTCGCGCCGGACGCGATGGCGAGCCGGCCGACGCCTGGATGTGCTTCGGCCTGGGGGATCTGGTGCTGCTGCGGCAGATGATCGAGCAGTCCGAATCGGGCGACGAGCGCAAGCGCCTCGAGCACCGCAAGCTCGACGCGCTGGTCGGTTATTGCGAGACGATGCGCTGCCGCCGCCAAGTGCTGCTGGCGAACTTCGGCGAAGACTATGCCGCCAAGGGCCCGGGCGAACCCTGCGGCAACTGCGACAACTGCCTCGACCCCCCCGACGCCTGGGATGCGACCGTGCCAGCGCAGAAGGCGCTGAGCTGCGTCTACCGCAGCGGCCAGCGCTTCGGCGCCGCGCACATCATCGACATCCTGCGCGGCAGCGACAGCGAACGCATCCGCCAGTTCGGCCACAACCAGCTGAGCACCTACGGCGTCGGCACCGATGTCGACGCGCGCGTCTGGAAGAGCGTGCTGCGCCAGCTCGTCGCCCACGGCCTGCTCGATGTCGACGCCGAAGGCTACGGCGGACTGCGCCTGACCGAAGCCAGCCGCGCCGTGCTCAAGGGCGAAGCCCAGGTGATGTTGCGCAAGCCCACCGACACCCGCGAACGCGCGCGCACCTCACGCGCCGCCACCGGCGCCGACATCGACCTGGCACCAGCCGACCGCCCCCTGTTCGAAGCGCTGCGCGCCCTGCGCGGACGCCTGGCGCGCGAACAGAACGTGCCCGCCTACGTGATCTTCCACGACGCCACCCTGCGCGAGATCGCTCGGCTCCGCCCGATCAGCCACGGACAACTCGGTGGCATCGGTGGCGTCGGCGCGGGCAAGCTGGAGCGCTATGGCGACGCGGTGCTGGAGACGGTGCTGGACGCGGACTGAGCGCGCGACGCACGGCGCAAGCTCGCGAACGCTTGCTCGGATGCGGCCTGCCCAGACGCGGGCCTTGGGTCGTGCGCCTCGCGGCAGGCGAGCACGGGCGCGGAGGAACGTGAGACTAGATCTCGCATGCGTGCGGCGTGGGACGCCGCTACAGCCCGTAAGCTCCCCCGTCAAGCAGACACTTCAAAAGTAGAACTTCGGGCGTGTTGATTGCGGTACTCGGCAGGCGTCAGTCCGCCGAGCGAGTCGTGGGGGCGCTCTTCGTTGGAATCGATCATCCACCAATGGATGGCTTCGCGGATATCGTCGAGGCGGGCGAAGAGATGCTGGTCGAGCACTTCTTCCCGGAAGGTCCGGTTGAAGCGTTCGATGAAGGCGTTCTGGTTCGGCTTGCCGGGCTGGATGTACTGGATCGCCACACCATTGACCTTCAGCCAGCTGGTGAATGCTTCGCCCAGGAACTCGGGCCCGTTGTCGGAACGCACGACCTGCGGCAAGCCATGATCGTGCTTGATCTGCTCGAACACGCGCACCAGACGATGCGAGTTGATCGACGTGTCGACCTCGATATGCAGCACCTCGCGGTTGAAGTCGTCGACCACGTTGAAGGTGCGGAAGCGTCGGCCACAGGCGAGCGCGTCGCTCATGAAGTCGACCGACCAGACCGTATCGGGGAGCTTGGGGACGTACAGCGCGACCCGCTCACGCTTGGGCAGGCGCCGCTTCGCGGCGCGACGCAGGTTGAGTTGCATGGCCTTGTACACGCGGTAGATTCTTTTCGGATTCCAATCGGGCCGTGTCCTGCGCAGCACGTCACTGCACTTCCAGAAGCCGCGGCTGGGTCGATCTTGGACCACGCGTGCGATGGCCGCGATCAACTCGGCATCGCGCACTGTCCAGTCCAGCGGCGGCGCGTACCACGCCGCACGCGCAAGCCCGACGCATGCACAGGACCGACGCAGCGGCCGCGCGTGCACCTCGATCAGGTACCGCACGGCCTCGCGCTTGCGCGCCGGCCCTAGAGTTTTTTTGCAATGAGATCCTTCATCGCCGCGTTGTCGAGCGCCAGCTCTGCGTACATCCGCTTGAGCTTGGCGTTCTCCGACTCGAGCTCCTTGACCCGCCGCAGCTCCGACGCCTCCAGGCCTCCGTACTTGCTCTTCCACCGGTAGTACGTCGCTGTGCTGATACCGACCTGGCGACAGATGTCCTTGACGGGCACGCCTGCGTCGGCCTGCTTGAGCGCCGCGACGATCTGCGTCTCGGTGAACTTCGATGTGCGCATGGAACCTCCTGGCTAGGGAAACGATGCCAGAAAGATCTACTTATGCGGTGTCTGCGGCGCGGGGGAGCTTACGAGCCTACCGCGCGGCATTATCGAGCGCACGACCCGCATCACGCCGCTGCGCGCGGAAGACCGCATGGGGTCGTCCTCGCCGAGCATGGCGAGCCTCTCACCAAGTCAGGTCTGGACACAGCCTGGCAGCGCTTCATCAAGCTGGCGATCGAGGAAGAGATCATCACCGCCGATCAGCGCTTCGGCCTGCATGACCTAAGGCGCAAGGGCGGCACAGACACGCCCGGCACGTTCGCCGAGAAGCAGCAGGCGCTCGGGCTCAGCGAGCAGATGATGAAGACCTACGACAAGTCGGGGCCAGAGGTGGCTCCGCCCGATTGAGCCTAGGCCGTCAGCCTCGGCATTACTGCGATCAGGTCGCGCACGCGCTCGGTGTCGCTCTTGAGAGGATCCCCACGCTCCGCCAGCTCTTTCAAAATCGCAAACTGCGCTTCAGCACAGACCTGTTCTGGCGACTGGGCCGCATTGATCACGACCTTCGGCATCTCCAGATCGAGGAAAATCGCTCGGCACGCTTCGAGGTTGTCGTACGTCTCGAATGCGTTCGGCTTGTCTCCACGAGCACGGATGCGCTCGATACCGACTCGGGGCTCCACATCGAGCAACAACAGCACGTCCGGCTGTGGCGCGAAGCCATGCGCATCAAGAACAGTATTGAGCGGAATTCCAGCCGCGCCCTGATAGGCGACCGTCGAAGGGTAGTAGCGATCGAGGATCACAATCTCACCGCAATCGAGCGCCGGCGAGATCAATTCGGAGACGTGCTGCTCCCGATCTTTGACCAGGTAATCCAACTCATCCTGCGGTGTCAGACGCCCGGTGGCGGCCGACTCGCGGAGCTTCATCCCCCAGGGGCCAGTGGTCGGCTCCTTGCTGATCGTCACTGATCGGCCGCCGTCGAGCAGCCAAGTGCGCAACGAGTTCGCGAGAGTAGTCTTCCCAGCGCCATCGATGCCCTCGATGACGATTAGAAGGCTGTCAGGGTGCCGGCTGCTCATCGCGCGACTGTATCACCGGACCCTGCCGTCCCGGCAGATGTCGCATCACAGAGGGTGAGCTTGGAAATTACGGAGATGTTTACGGAACCCAACTTTTATCTCGCGTAAGCTCTTGTTTTTATGGTGGGTCGTGATGGATTCGAACCATCGACCAGCGGATTAAAAGTCCGATGCTCTACCGACTGAGCTAACGACCCATCGAGACTGTCGCCGCAGCGCGGCGCAGGGGGCGCATTCTAGCGCAATGTGAGCCACGCGTCGGCCTCAGGCCTGGGCGACGTAGCGGGTGGGATCGGGCACGCCGGCGGCGGCGAACCCGTCGGCGCGCAGGCGGCAGGCATCGCAGTGTCCGCAGGCGCGACCATCCGCATCGGCGCGATAGCACGAGACGGTCAACCCGAAGTCCACGCCGAGCCGCACGCCTTCGCGCACGATCGCGTCCTTGCCCATGTGCTGCAACGGCGCGTGCACGCGGATGCCCGCGCCTTCGACGCCCGCCTTCGTCGCGAGGTTGGCCAGGCGTTCGAACGCCTCGACGAACTCGGGACGGCAATCGGGATAGCCGGAATAGTCGACGGCGTTGACGCCGCAGAAGATGTCGGCTGCGCCCAGCACTTCTGCCCAACCGAGCGCCAGCGACAGCATGATGGTGTTGCGCGCCGGCACGTAGGTGACCGGGATGCCCGCCCCGCCCGCTTCCGGCACGTCGATGTCATCGGTGAGCGCGGAGCCGCCGATGCTGCGCAGGTCGACGTCGACCGTCTTGTGCACGCGCACACCCATCGCCGCGGCGACGCGCGCGGCAGCCTCGAGCTCGGACGTGTGGCGCTGGCCGTAGCGCACGCTGAGCGCATGCACATCGAAGCCCTGTTCCCGGGCGATGGCGATAACCGCGGCGGAGTCCATGCCTCCGGACAACAGGACGACAGCTTTCTTCATTGGGATCTGATGCGGAACGAAAATTCGGTGGGCGCGTGACAGGCTAGCGCAGCCGGGCAGCGGATGCAGGCTCAGCGGCCCGGTTCGTCGTCCCACAGCAGCTTGTGCAACTGCATCTGGAACTTCACCGGCAGCCGATCAGCGACGATCCAGTCGGCCAGTTCGCGGCCGGTGATCTCGCCCTTGCTGGGCGAGAACAACACGTCGCAGCGGTGCTGGAGACCCTTGGTCAACACGATGTCGCGCGACCATTCGTAATCGGCGCGCGAACACACCACGAACTTGATCTGGTCGTGCGCGGTCAGCAATGCCAGGTTTTCCCAGCGATTGCGATGCGCTTCACCCGATGCCGGCGTCTTGATGTCGAGCACGCGGCTCACGCGCGGATCGACTGCGCCGATGTCGAGCGCGCCCGAGGTCTCCAGCGAGACCTGGTAGCCCGCGTCGCACAGCCTCCGCAGCAGGCCGATGCAACGTTTCTGGGCCAGCGGTTCACCGCCGGTCACGCATACGTGGCGGACGCCGTGCGAGGCGACCTCGGCGAGGATCGCATCGACCGTCCACCAGTCGCCGCCGTGGAAGGCGTAGGCGGTGTCGCAATAACTGCAGCGCAGCGGGCAGCCGGTCAGGCGAACGAAAACCGTCGGCCAGCCCGCATCGCGGGCCTCGCCCTGCAGGGACAGGAAGATTTCGGTGAGCTTGAGCCGGTCGGCCGCGGATGCGGCGACCGCATCGGAGGCGATGGCGGTCATGGGATCAGCGCAGGCGCGAGAGCTGGATCGCGCGGAGCCTGTCGGCAGCGGTGCGCGCCGCGTCGGTGCCGGGATACTGCTTGCCGACATCGGCCAGCGTCGCTTCGGCGCCATCGAGGTCTTTCAGTCCGTACTGGGACAGGCCGACCTTGAGCATCGCGCCCGGCGCCTTGTCGCTCTGCGGATAGCGCTGCAGCAGCGACAGGAACTGCTCCTGCGAACGCGCGTAATTCTGGGTGACGTAATAGCTCTCGCCCAGCCAGTAGAGGGCATTGGGCGCATAGCTCCCCTGCGGATACGTCTGCAGGAAGGCCTGGAAAAGCCTGGCCGAATCGGTGTACTGGCCGTTCTTCAGGGCGTTGAACGCCTGTTCGTAGGCGGCGCGCTCGTCGGCCGGTGCCGCTGCCACCGGCGCTGCGGCCGGTGCATCACGACCGCCACGCGCGGCCTGCGCATTCGCGCCTGCCGCGGGTGCCGGGGCACTGCTGAGATCGGGAAGTTCCAGTCCGCCACCACCGCCCTGCCCGCTCTCGAGCCGGTTGAGCCGGCCGTCGATATCGAGGTACTGGCTGCGGTTGCTGGACTTGAGCTGCTCGTTCTGCTGCTGGAGTTCCTCGACCTGGGACCGCAGCGCCAGGATCTCCTGACGCAGCTGGTTGACCTGGTTGAGCATGTCGACGTTCGCGCTGGTGTCGCCCGCCCGCGCTTCGAGTGCGGCCACGCGGTCGGCGAGGCTCACGCGTTGCGCCCATGCGGGCGCGGCGACCACGAGGGTCGCCGCGAACGCGACTGGGAGCACCAGCCAATGACGCATCGAACGCATCAGCGCGCCGTGTAGATGATCTCGACGCGACGATTGCGGGCCCAGCAATCTTCGTTCGAGTCATTGCAGACCGGACGCTCTTCGCCGTAGCTGACCACTGCGATCTGCGCAGCCGAGCCACCGTTGGCCTGGAGAGCCGAGGACACGCCATTGCCGCGGCGCTCACCCAGGCCCTGGTTGTATTCGCGGCTGCCGCGCTCGTCGGCGTGGCCTTCCAGCGAAACGCGTGCTGCGTTGCGGTCACGCAGGTACTTGGCGTGGCAAGCCATCACGGCCTGGAACTCCGGACGCAGGGTGTCCTGGTCGAGATCGAAGTAGACGACGCGCTGACGCAGGCAAGCGTCGCTGTCGAGGTCAGCCGGGGTGTAGGCACCCGCGGTCGACGGCGAAGTCGCCACGGTACCGGTCGACGGACCGGTGTCGACCGGC
Organism: Luteimonas chenhongjianii; assembly: GCF_002327105.1. Classification (GTDB taxonomy): domain Bacteria; phylum Pseudomonadota; class Gammaproteobacteria; order Xanthomonadales; family Xanthomonadaceae; genus Luteimonas; species Luteimonas chenhongjianii. Next base: position 3,123,415 of record NZ_CP023406.1, read on the forward strand.
GCCTCTTCCTTCACCTTCTTGGAACACGCAACGGCAGCGGTGCAGAGCATCGCGGCCAGCAACACACGGGTGGTCGTCTTCATCTCGTCAGTCCTTGGTTTATTTCTATGAACAACAGGGCAATTGTTAATTAACAGGACGTGCAGGTAGCGTCAGCGCTGTTCCCGGAACGGACCCCATGCCGGCTCGCGCACATCACCATCGGCGAGGACCAGGCGCTGACGCACCCGGCCATCCGAAGACACCGCGTACAGCACACCCCTGCGCCCCTCGCGCGCCGCGTACAGGACCATGCCGGCGTTCGGGGCGAAGCTCGGCGATTCGTCGAGCGACCCTGGCGACAGCGTGGACCAGCGGGGCGACCCCAGGCTGCGATCCAGCAGTGCAATACGGTACACGTTGCCTGAACCTTGCGCCACGGCGATTTTCTTGCCATCGAACGAAACCGAGGGATCGGCGTTGTAGCTTCCTTCGAAGGTCACGCGCGTGGCGTTGCCGCCGGAGGCCGGCGCCTGGTAGACCTGCGGCCTGCCGCCGCGGTCGGAGATGAAGTAGATGCTGCTGCCGTCGGGGGCCCACGAGGGCGAGGTGTCGATCGCGAAGTGGTTGGTCACCTGGGTCAGCGCCTTGCTGCCGAGATCCATCACATAGATCTCGGGATTGCCGCTGCGCGAGAGCGACAGCGCCAGGCGGCGGCCATCGGGCGAGAACGCCGGAGCGCCGTTGATGCCGCGGAAGCTCGAGACCAGCTCGCGACCACCACTGGTGATGTCCTGGATGTAGATCGCCGAATTGCCGCTTTCGAAGCTGACGTAGGCGACGCGGCGCCCGTCCGGACTCCAGGCCGGCGACATCAGCGGCTCGTTCGAGCGCACCACCGTCTGCGGGTTGTGGCCATCGGAATCGGCCACGATCAGCGCATAGCGCGCGTTCTGACCCACGCCGGTCTGGGTGATATAGGCGATGCGGGTCCAGAACGCGCCACGCACGCCGGTGATCTTCTCGTAGATCGCATCGGCCATCTGGTGGGCGACATCGCGCATGGCGTTCGGACGCGCGGTCATCGCCAGGCCGAGCACGCGCTCCTGCTTGGCGACGTCGAACAGCTCGTATTCGACGCGGTAGCTGCCACCGCCTGCATCGACGACCCGGCCGACGACCAGGAAGTCCTGCCGCAGCGCACGCCATGTGGGGTACTGGACCTCGCTGCCGCGGGTCGGCCGCTCGACGATGTCGCGCTCGGGCAGCGTACGGAACTGGCCGGAGCGGTCGAGGTCGGCGCGCACTACGGCGGCGACGTCGGTATCGGGGGGGGTGCCGCTGCCCTGGTAGGGCATCGGGATGACCGCGATCGGCATCGCCTGGGCGCTGCCGCCGGTGATGTCGATTTCGAGACCCTGCTGCTGGGCGCTGGCGAGCATGGGCAGGCCGAGGACGAACAGGGCCAACAGGCATCGGATCAGGATGGGTTTCATCGGTTTACCGGTCGTGGAGAAAGTGAGCCCGCGCAGCTTGGCCGCTCGAGCGGGTGGCAGGATGAATAGCAGCGCAATCATGGCCCCTGGCGGGTGAACGTGATGAAGACGCTGCACACGCCAGCGGTGCATACGCCCTTACGGCACCACGCAGCCCGGATTCGACGGCTGGCGGCGCGCGTGCGGAACTCTGGGTCGCGCTGCCGGCGCGGTCGAGCCACGTCTATTGACTCGGGACCTCGCAAACCATGGCCGCAACGCGATGCGCGGCGATCCGACGGCCCTGCGAGCATCGACTTGCGAGCTCGCCCACGCGCCGGAAAGCCCGACCGCTGCGCCGGCGGCCGGAAATCGGATCGGGAAGGCATGCGCTGGCGCTACGGCGACGGGCACACGGCCGGCACTCGCAGCATCAATCCTGCGCGCGGAAGTTGAAATTCAGGCGGCGATTGAACACCGATTCGAAGCCGGCATAGGGCAACGGCTCGGCCGCGCGCACCGCCGCTTCCACCGAGCGCCGACCCTGCGCGTCGTAGGGGCAGGAGGCATCGAACTCGACGCTCATCACTTCGCCGCCGGGCAGCTGCGTGATGTACATCCGGCAGACCTGCCCGAGCGGAATGTTGTCGGGCCTGCGCCAGTTGCGCCGCACCGCCTCCTGGATCGCCGCCGCGTACTTCGCCGCCAGCCCACTGTCACCGTCCGGCCGACCCGGGGGCGGGCTCGCGGCCGATGCGGCGGCGCGCTGCTCGGATGCCTGCTGGGCGTTGCGTTCGGCGATCTGCTTGAGGCGCTGTTCGGCCTGCTGGGCGTCGCGTTGGGCCTTCTCGCGCTCTGCGCGCAGCTTCTCGAGTTCCTGGCGCGCGAGGCGTCGCTTTTCCTCGGCCTCCTGCTGCTTCTGCTGCTCGGCGAGCTCGATCTGCGCCTGGCGGCGTTTCTCTTCCTGTTCCTTCTCGCGCTGCTCGGCGGCGAGCGCATCGCGGCGCACGGCAGCCTGCGAAATCGTGTCGGGTTTAGGTACCACTTCCTGTGGTGCGACCTGGCGTGGTTCGACGGCATCCTCGGGGCGCGGCTCGGGCAGCGGCTGCGGCGCGGCGGCGACGGGTTCCTCGACCGGTTCGGGCAAAGGCTCGGGCACGGGATCAGGCACCGGCTCGGGGGCGGGCTCGGTCACAGGTTCGGGATCTGGCACCGGCTCCGGACGGCTGGCCAGCGCGCGCCGGTCAGCCGCGCTCAGTGCGTTGGGATCGATGATGTCGGCCGAGACCGGGGAGCCCATCGCGGATTCCGGACGGGAGGATGCGCTCCACAGTGCGCCCAGGAAAATCAGCCCGAACAGCAGGATGTGGACCAGCAGCGCCAGCCCGATCGAGACCACGTTGTCGGAACGCGACTCGCGCATCTCAGTTCGCGCTGTCCGCCGGCCGGCTGATCAGGCTGACCTTGCTGATGCCGGCCTCGTTGATGAGGTCGATGGCATTCATGATCCGCTGGTAGCTGGCCGCGCCATCGCCGCTGACCAGAATGGTCGCGTCGGGGTTCTGGGTATGGATGCCGCGCAGCCGCGCGACCAGATCCTCGCGGGTGACCGCGGTGTTCTGCTGCTCGACCATCAGCGCGAGCTGACCGTCCGGGTAGACGCTGACCACGACCGGATCCTGCGGCGAGCCCAGCGACATCGCGCGCGAATCGGGGAGATTGATGTCGGTGCCCAGGTTCATCAGCGGCGTCGTGACCATGAAGATGATCAGCAGCACCAGCATCACGTCGATGTAGGGCACGACGTTGATTTCGTTCTTGAGCTTGCGCCGCTTGGAACGGCGAAGGGAGATCGACGACATGGCGGTTTCCGGGTACGAGGACGATCCAGCGGCCGCGGGGGCGGCCGAAGGGGTTCAGTCGGTGCCGCTCTGGCGTTCGAGGATCGAGGAGAACTCGTCGGAGAAGGCCTCGTAGCGCGTAGCGACGCGCTCGACCTTGGTCGCGAAGCGGTTGTAGGCCCAGACGGCGGGAATCGCTGCGAACAGGCCCATCGCGGTCGCGATCAGCGCCTCGGAAATGCCCGGCGCGACGGTGGCGATGGTCGCCTCCTTGACGCTGGCCAGACCGTGGAACGAGATCATGATGCCCCACACGGTGCCCAGCAGGCCCACGTACGGGGCGATCGAGCCGACGTTGGCGAGGTATTCGAGGTTGGCTTCGAGCCCGTCGAGCTCACGCGCGCCGGCCACCCGCATGCCGCGCTGCGCACCTTCCAGATGCGTGCGTGCATCCACCCCGCGCCGCTGCCGCTGGCGAGAGTACTCGCGGTAGCCGGCTTCGAAGATCGCCTCGAGACCTTCGATCTCGCGGTTACGCTCGGTGGCCGAGGCATACAGCTTGCTGATCTCGGCGCCGGACCAGAACCGCTCCTCGAAGCGGTCCGCTTCCTTCTCGGCGCGGTCGAGCATGCGCTTCTTGCGGAAGATGATGACCCACGACGAGATCGACGCGAACAGCAGCAGCAGCATCACCAGCTGCACCGGGATGGAGGCGTGCAGGATCAGTTCGAGGATGCTCAGGTCGTTGGGCAGCGGCGCCGTCGCCGCAGCGGCGGCGCCCGTGGCCGACAGCTCGGTGGCGCTGGCAGCGGCCTCTTCTGGCAACGCCTGCACCTGGGCGGCGGCGGACTGCAACAACACGGGCATTGGGCTCATCCAGGATTACTCCGCTGACGTTTCGAGTGACTTGAGTTGTGTGTAGAGCGCATCGGGAATCGCCTGCGGCCGGAAATCGGCAGCCGACAATGCCGCTACGCGGACTTCCGCATCCAGCAGCAGCACGCCATCGCGGCGCACCTCCTGCACGAACACCGCGCTGGCGCGTCGGCAGTGGAGCAGGGCCACGCTGACGCTCAGCACGTCGTCGAGGCGCGCAGGCAGGCGGAAATCGATCCGCATCGCGCGCACCGCGAACACCGTGCCGTGACTGTCGCGCAGCGACGCCTGCCCATGGCCGTGCGCACGTAACCACTCGCTGCGTGCGCGCTCCATGAAAGCGACGTACTGCGCGTGATAGACGACGCCACCCGCGTCGGTATCTTCCCAATAGACGCGTGTCGGCCAACTGAATAGATCCGTAGCCGGCGCGGTATCCAGGGTCTGCGTCACGGCGCGCTCCGCAAGGGATTCAAAACAGGTTGCCCGGTACGGCGGCCGCATCGCGGCGCGGCTCCAGACCCAGATGGCGCCAGGCCTTGGTGGTGGCCATGCGGCCGCGCGCCGTGCGCACCAGATAACCCTGCTGGATCAGATACGGCTCGATGACGTCCTCGAGCGTGCCGCGCTCCTCGCTCAGCGCCGCGGCCATGGACTCGACGCCGACCGGACCGCCGTCGAAATTCTCGATGATCAGGTGCAACAGGCGCCGGTCGAGGTCGTCGAAGCCTTCCGGGTCCACCTTGAGCATCTGCATGGCCGCGTTCGCGACCTCGCGGTCGATGCGTCCGTTCGCGCGCACCTGGGCGTAGTCGCGCACCCGGCGCAGCAGGCGGTTGGCAATGCGCGGCGTACCACGCGAGCGCCGGGCGATCTCGGACGCGCCGTCGCCCTCGCAGGACAGCCCGAGAATCTGCGCCGACCGGCGCACGATGCGCGTGAGCTCCTCGGCGCTGTAGAACTCCAGCCGCTGGACGATGCCGAAGCGGTCGCGCAGCGGGGCGGTCAACAGGCCCGCGCGCGTGGTCGCGCCGATCAGGGTGAAGGGCGGCAGGTCGATCTTGATCGAACGGGCGGCAGGCCCCTCGCCGATCATGATGTCGAGCTGGAAATCCTCCATCGCCGGATACAGCACCTCCTCGACCACCGGCGAAAGCCGGTGGATCTCGTCGATGAAGAGCACATCGTGCGGCTGCAGGTTGGTCAGCAGCGCGGCGAGATCGCCGGCCTTCTCGATGACGGGACCCGAGGTCACGCGCAGCGCGACCCCGAGCTCGTTGGCGATGACGTGGCTCAGCGTGGTCTTGCCGAGGCCGGGGGGGCCGAAGATCAGCACGTGATCGAGCGCCTCGCGGCGCTGCTTGGCGGCCTCGATGAAGATCGCCATCTGCTCGCGAACCGGCTGCTGGCCGAGATAGTCGTCCAGCCGCTGCGGCCGGATGCTCGCCTCGATGGCGTCGTCCTCGCGGGTGGCGTCGGCGGCGATGATGCGGTCTGCGGTCATCCGCGCATGATCGCATGCCATGGCAGCGACGCCGCAGTGATCCCGCCAAACAGCACACGGCGCCGGCGCATCGATCGGGCGGGCAGCGGCCCACGAAAACCGCCGCCGCCCTCCGGGGGCGCGCCATGCGAACGCACCCGGTCATGCGCTCACCCCGCTGACCCAGGCGCTGGCGCGCATGGGTGGGCAGCGCGGTCAGATCGACAGCCGCCTGGACGAACTATCCGCACAGCTCGCGCATGGCGACTCGCCGGTCGAGACGCTCGAGCAACAGCGCCAGGTTGCGCTAGAGGCGCTCGCGCGCACCGAACGCGCGCTCGCAGATCAGCCGCGCATTGCCTCGGCCGCCAGCGCGAAGCTGTGCCGCCGCGCGCCGTGGTCAAAGATGTTGGCCGTCAGGATCAGCTCGTCCGGGCGATGCCGCGCGGCGAAGTCGGCGATGCCCTCGCGCACATCGCTTGCATCGCCCACCACCGAGCACGCCAGCGACTGGGCGACCATCGCCTTTTCGGCGGGCGTCCAGAATGCTTCGATGTCGTCGATCGGTGGCGGAATCAGCCCCGGCGCACCGCGACGCAGACGCACGAAGCTCTGCTGCTGGGTAGTAAACAGCCGCTGCGCCTCGGCGCGGCTGTCGGCGGCGACGACGTTGAGCGCCAGCATCGCGTGCGGCTGGCGCAGATGCTTGGAGGGGCGGAAGTCGCGGTGGTACAGGGCCAGCGCTTCGGACATCGCGGCAGGCGCGAAGTGCGAGGCGAACGCATACGGCAGACCGAGCGTCGCGGCGAGTCCGGCCCCGAACAGGCTCGAGCCGAGAATCCACACCGGCACGTCCAGTCCGGCGCCGGGCACGGCCTGCACCGGTTGACCGGGCTGCGCAGGCTCGAAATAGCGCAGCAGCTCCATCACGTCCGAGGGGAACGCATCGGCGCCGGCGTAATAGCGACGCAGCGCCTTGGTGGTCGCCTGGTCGGTGCCCGGCGCCCGCCCCACTCCGAGGTCGATCCGCCCCGGATACAGCGCGGCCAGCGTGCCGAACTGTTCGGCCACCTGCAGGGGCGCGTGGTTGGGCAACATCACCCCGCCCGACCCGACCCGGATCGTCGAGGTGCCGCCGGCGATATGCCCGATCAGCACCGCCGTCGCCGCGCTGGCGATGCCCGGCATGTTGTGGTGTTCGGCCAGCCAGTAGCGCGCGTAGCCGAGGGCTTCGGCATGGCGGGCGAGATCCAGCGAACGGGCGAAGGACTCGGCCGGCGTACTGCCCTCGGTCACGGGGGCGAGGTCGAGGACGGAGAGGGGAATCTGCACAGGGGAGTTGGCCATGGCGGGTAGATGGGGTCGCTGGCGGCAAAACCCACACTTGCGCCCAACGCTGCATCCGCCCGTACAGGCCCGGTCGCGGCGCCGGCTCTGCAGCCCGCCGGGTGTATGTGCGAGCTGCGGGGTCCGCTTCCACCCGGCTCCGATGCCCGGCACCGGGATGCGTCCGGGCCTCGCCCACTCGGGACCGCCAATGCTGCCGAGCCACGATCCGGAGCCCACCGGTGGCCGGGAGCGCGGCGGCCCGGCAAGCGCGGGCATGCGCCTCCCTCGGCCGGACGCACGCGGTCGGACCACCGCGCGCCGCCGCAACGCGGCCAGCGTCGCGCACCGGCCCCGGCGGGCCGCTCAGCCTGCGGCCACCACCTGGTTGCGTCCGCCGGCCTTGGCCAGATACAGCCGCCTGTCGGCGTCGGCGAGCAGGCAGTGCAGACTGTCATCGGCTGCCGCCATGCGGACACCGATGCTCACCGTCATGCGCACTTCGCCCCCGGGCGTCTGCACGCACATCGCTTCGATCCGGGCGCGCAGGGTTTCGAAGTACGCCTGCATCGCCTCTTCGTCGAGGTCGGGCACGAGCAGACAGAACTCCTCGCCCCCGAACCGGGCCACCAGGTCGTCGGAGCGCACGTGCCCCGACAGCGCACCGGCCGCCGCGCGCAGCGCGTGGTCGCCGGCCTCGTGACCGCAGCCGTCGTTGATGCGCTTGAAGTGGTCGATGTCGAGGATCGCCATCGCAAGCGGGCGCCGGGCAGCCCGCATCTGCGGGACCAGCCGTTCGGCCTGCTCGAGGAAATGCCGCCGGTTGGGCAGACCGGTGAGGAAATCCCGGGTGGCGAGATCCTGCAGGCTGCCGATCAGTTCCAGCTGGTCGACGTTCTGCGACACGCGGCAGAAGAACTCTTCGCGCGAATAGGGTTTGCGCAGGAAATCGTTGGCGCCACTCTTGAGGAAGCGCGCCACGAGGTCGGGATCGTCGCGCCCGGACACGCCGATCACCGCGACGCGGTCCCGTGCCCGCAGCGCGCGCAGGCGCCGGGTGAGTTCCACCCCCTGCATGCCCGGCATCTCCTGGTCGACCAGGGCCAGGCGGATCGTCGGATCACGTTCGAGCGCGTGCAGCGCGGCCTCGCCGCCGGCCGCCTGCAGAACGCGATAGCCGAAGGTTTCGAGCAGGCCCGCCGCGTGCAACCGGGCCGAAGGGGAGTCATCGACGACCAGCGCGGAGATACGCCGGTTGCGCTCCAGCCGCTTCACCAGCCAGACGATGTAGTCGAGACTGCCGGGGGTGCTCTTGAGCACGAAATCGATGACCCGTCGGCGCATCAGCCGCGCGCGCAGGTCCTCGTCGTAGACGCCCGTCACCACCACGGTCGCCAGGCCCCGCTCCAGGAAGGCGTCGACAACCGTGTTGCGATCGCAGTCGGCCAGCACCAGTCCGGTGATCGCCAGAAACCAGTCGTCGTGGCGCTGGAGCAGCGCCCGCGCTTCGGCAAGGGTCGAGGCGACCTCGACAGGCAGCTCCAGCTGCTGCTCGATCGCCTGCGCGAGCGCCTGCACGTAGGCGCGCGAGTTCTCGACCAGCAACACGCGCTGCGGCAGGGGTGCACTCGGGTCGATCGGCAGCAGCGCGGTCATCCGGGCGGTTTCGGAGGTATTGAAAGCGTTAGCGGCAGCGCGGCGGCGAACTTGAGCGGCAGGCCGGGAACGGCCGGGCGGAGCAGCAGCGCTGCACCGATGGCTTCATCCCTGTGCGCCTTCCGCCAGCACCGGCACCGTTGCCTGAGGCGCGCCATCGTCGCCTTCGACCCGCGGTCGTCGGCGACTCAGATCTCGACGTGCGTGCCCAGTTCGACCAGCCGGTTGCCGGGAATGCGGAAGAACCCCGAGGCCGGCGCGGCATTGCGGTGCAGCAGCGCGAACAGCCGCTCGCGCCACAGCGCCATGCCCGGGCGGGCCGAGGCGACCACGGTCTCGCGACTGGTGAAGTAGGTCGTGTCCATCGGATCGATGCACACGCCGGCATCGCTGTCGGCACTTTGCATCAGCGCCAGCGGTACGTCCGGCGTCTCCATGAAACCGAAGCGGATCACGATGCGGTGGAAGCCTTCGCCGATCCGCTCGATCTTCAGCCGCCGCTGCGCATACGGCACGGTCAGCGTTTCCACGGTCAGGAACACGTTGCGCTCATGCAGCACCTTGTTGTGCTTGAGATTGTGCAGCAGCGCCTGCGGCACCACCCCGCGGTCGCTGGTCAGGAACACCGCCGTGCCCGGCACCCGCACCGGTGGTGCGAGCATCAGTCCGGGGATGAAGCTGTCTGTGCGGATGCCGTGCTGCTGCACCTCCTCGTGCAACAGCTGCCGTCCGCGCCGCCAGGTGCGCAGCAGCGTGAACAGCGTGATGCCCAGCACCAGCGGGAACCAGGCCCCCTGCAGCACCTTGGCGCCGTTGGCGATCACGAAGGCGATGTCGACGACGAAGAACACCCCGCACAGCGGCAGCACCCAGCTGCGCCAGCGCGGCCACAGGGTGCGCGCAACGACCGCCAGCAGCAGCGTGTCGATCAGCATGGTCAGGGATACGGAAATACCGTAGGCCGCGGCCAGCGCCGAAGACGTGCGGAAGGTCAGCACCAGCGCGATCACCACCACCGCCATCGACCAGTTGATGGCCGGGATGTAGATCTGGCCGATGGTGCTGCTGGAGGTGTGGCGCACCCGCATGCGCGGGATGTAGCCGAGCTGCATCGCCTGGCGCGCCACCGAGAAGCCACCGGTGATGACCGCCTGCGAGGCGATCACCGTGGCTGCGGTCGCCAGGACGATCATCGGCCAGCGCGCCCACTCGGGCACGCCGATGTAGAACGGGTTCTGGATCGCCGCAGGATCCTCCAGGATCAGTGCGCCCTGCCCCAGGTAGTTGAGCATCAGCGACGGCAGCACGAAGAAATACCAGGCGTAGCGGATCGGCCGGGCGCCGAAATGGCCCATGTCGGTATAGATCGCCTCGCCGCCGGTCACCGCCAGCACGACCGCACCGAGAATGAAGACGCCGCCCCAGCTGTGGTCGATGAAGAAACGCGCCGCCCACCACGGATTGATCGCGTGGAGCACTTCCGGCTCGTGAATGATGTTGAAGACGCCAAGCGCCGCGAGCGCCAGGAACCACAGCACCGTGATGGGCCCGAAGATGCGCCCGACCTTGGCCGTGCCGAAGCGCTGGGTCGCGAACAGGGCGCCCAGCACCAGCACGGTGATCGGAATGATCCAGGCATGCAGCCTGGGTGCGACGACCTCCAGGCCCTCGACCGCGGACAGCACCGAGATCGCCGGCGTGATCACGCCGTCGCTGAAGAACAGCGAGGCACCGAACACGCCGAGGATGCCGACCAGATAACCGCTGCGCCCCCCCTTGGCCAGGCAGCGCTGGGCCAGCGCCATCAGCGCCATGATCCCGCCCTCGCCGTCGTTGTCGGCGCGCAGGATGATGGTCACGTACTTGACCGTCACCACCAGCATCAACGACCAGAAGATCATCGACAGCACGCCCAGCACGGTGTCGTGGTCGGCGATCAGGCCGTAGTGTTCCGAGAACGCTTCGCGCAGGGTGTACAGCGGGCTGGTCCCGATGTCGCCGAACACGACGCCGATCGCCCCGACGATCAGGCCGGCGAGGCCGATGTGACCGTGGCTGGACGCAGCGGGACGCGCGCCGTTGGCCGGCGAACTGGTGTGGGACATGACGTTTGGAACCCTGCCGACGGAGACGGGCGGTCAGCGAAGCGCGGACTGTAGCGCCTTTCGGATGATGAGCTCGGGGGTGTCGCCATCGCTTGCGGCGGCCTTGGCCATCTTCTGGGCGTCGGCCGGCTTGTAGCCCAGCTGTTGCAGGGCGATGGTGGCCTCCGAGAGCGGGTCGGCCGGCATCGCGCTGCCTGCAACCGCGCCACCGGCGCCGGCCAGATCCGCCGCCCGGTCGCGCAATTCGACGACCATGCGCTCGGCGGTCTTCTTGCCGATACCCGGGATCTTGGTCAGCGCGGTGACATCGCCGGCGTGCACCAGGCGCGCGAAGGTGTCGACGCTGACGCCCGACAGGATCGCCAGCGCGATCTTCGCGCCGATGCCGGTGACCTTCTGCACGTCACGGAACAGCCGCCGCTCCGACTCGTGCAGGAAGCCGTACAGCGACACGCTGTCCTCCTTCTGCGCGTAGTGCGTGAACAGGGTGACCTCGCGGCCCACTTCGGGCAGGTCGTAGAACGTGCTCATCGGCGCCTCGAGCTCGTAGCCGACGCCGCCCACGTCGATCACCAGCCAGGGCGGGGCCTTGTGGGCCAGCGTGCCGCGCAGTCGTCCGATCATCGGCGTTGCCCCTCCGGGCGGGTGGAACGGAAAACGGGAAGAGGAATGCGCTGGCCGGGGCTGCGGCCGACGGCGGACGCCGGACCCTGGACGAGGTTCATCCCTTGCGTCCCCAGGCCTGCTTCACGTCCACGCCCAGACGTCGCGCGGTGGCGCGGACGTGGGCATGGGTGATCGCGACCGCGAGCGCATCGGCGGCGTCGGCCTGCAGCTTGCCGCTCAGGCCGAGCATCAGCCCGACCATGTGCTGGATCTGCGCCTTTTCCGCGCCGCCGCGGCCGACCACGGCCAGCTTCACCTCGGTGGCGGCGTACTCGCTGACCGGCAGGTCGCGCAGCACCACCGCGCCGATGGCCGCGCCGCGCGCCTGGCCGAGCTTGAGCGCCGAGTCGGGATTGCGCGCCATGAAGACCTTCTCGATCGCGACCTCGTCGGGCCGGTATTCGATGATCAACGCGGTGAGGCCGTCGAGCAGGCGACGCAGACGCGCCGGGAACTCGCCGGCCGTGACCAGCACCAGCGGCGCATGGAAGACGTGCGAGACCTTGCCCGCCGCATCGACATCGATGATGCCGACCCCGGTGCGCTGCGAACCGGGATCGATACCGAGGATGCGGGTCATGCGACCGCCTGCGCCCGGCGGCCTGCCGAAGGCGGCGCCAGGACCGATGCCACCCGGCCAACCCGGAGAAGAAGAGTCCGCATCGGCGGCGGGCGCGGCCGTCAGGCCCCGAACTGCGCGTTGGAGTAGACCGCCTGCACGTCGTCGAGATCCTCGAGCAGGTCGAGCATCTTGCGCACCTGGTCGGCGGTCTCGCCATCGACGGCGATGTCGTTGTCGGCGCGATAGGTCACCTCGGCATGGCCGGGGACGATGCCGGCGGCCGCCATCGCGTCGCGCACCGCCTCGAATGCCTCGACGCTGGTGACCACGTCGATCGCGCCGTCCTCCGGATACACCACCACGTCGTCGGCGCCGGCCTCGATCGCGGCCTCGGTCACCGTGTCCTCGTCCATGCCCTCGAAGCTCAACACACCCAGGCGCTTGAACATGAAGGCAACCGAGCCCTCGGTGCCCATGTTGCCGCCGCACTTGCCGAAAGCGTGACGCACTTCGGCGACCGTGCGCACACGGTTGTCGGTGAGCGTGTCGACGATCACCGCGACCCCGCCCGGGGCGTAGCCCTCGTAGCGGATCTCCTCGTACTCGACGCCTTCGAGCTCGCCGGTGGCCTTCTTGATCGCACGCTCGACCACGTCCTTGGACATGTTCTGGGCCATGCCCTTGTCGATCGCCGCGCGCAGTCGCGGGTTGTTCGCGGGGTCACCGCCACCAGCGCGCGCCGCCACACCGATCTCGCGGATGATCTTGGTGAAGATCTTGCCGCGCTTGGCGTCGGTCGCGTTCTTGCGGGCTTCGATCGAAGGTCCTCGTCCCATGGCTGCTTGCGTCTGTGGCGTTGGAGGCCGGCGATATTACTCCAAGCGCCCGCCGCTACCGCGCATGCTCGAAATGCCCCTCGCGCAGGAAGGTCGCCGTCTGTCGGATCGCGTCGGCCGACAGCAACAGGCCGCTGTGGCTGGCGGGGACGACGATGTGGTCGGAGAGTTGCGGCGCTCGGGTCTCCTCGACCGAGACCGTGCCGTCGTGCGCATCCTCGAACCGGGCCAGCAGCGCGCCCAGCCCGCGCGGCTCGCTGCCGGCGACCATGCCGACCTCGACACCCGCCGGCCAGCGCGCGCAGCCGGCATGCAGGATCTCGGCGCTGCGGCCGAAATAGAACCGCGACAGTGGCACCCGGGCCATCGCCTGCGCCGCGCGGCTGCCGCCTACCGGTGAGCCCACGCAGACGATCCGGCCGATCGGCAGCGATGGCGTGGCGCAGACCGCCTGCAGCGCCGACAGGCCGCCGAGGCTGTGGCCGACGACATGCGCAGGCCCGCGCCCGAGCGCGCGGGTCAACCGCTCCACGGCGGCATCCGGCCCGCCGGCGATGCTGGGGTAGCCGAGGATCTCCGGCTGGAATCCAGCCCGCGCCAGGCCACGGGCGTAGCGCTGCATGGTCAGGCCGACCATCCACAGGCCATGCAGCAGCAGCACGCGATCGGGTCCCGCCCTCATGCCACCAACTCCGCTTCGATGTGCGCCTGCCGCCAGGCCCGCGGCGACAGCCCGCTGTGCGCCTTGAACGCGCGCGACAAGGCCGCTTCGCTGCCATAGCCGACCTCGTCGGCAATCCGCTTCAGCGGCCGGCCGCGGCGCAGCGCGCGTTGCGCCAGTCCAATGCGCCAGGCCTGCAGGTACTGCCCCGGCGTCTGTCCGAGGGCGCCGCGGAACGCTTGCGCAAACGCGCTGCGCGACATGCCGGCGGTCTCGGCCAACACCTCCAGAGACCAAGGCTGCGCCGGCGCCTCGTGCATCGCGACCAGGGCACGCCGCAGGCGCGGATGCGCCAGGCCGGCCAGCAGGCCACCCCGCACCGCGCCGGCTTCCATCTGCTGGCGCAGCACCTGCACCAGCAGGGCTTCGACCAGTCGCTCGATCAGCGCGGTGCGGCCGCAGCGTCCAGCGAAGGCCTCCTCGAACAGCAGCGCAAGCAGCCCCTGCGAGCCGGGCAGTTCGCCCGGCGCTACCCACAGCGCGTCCGGCAATGCCGCGGCCAATGGACTGTCCGCGCCACCTTCGAACAGCAACCGCACGCACAGGCCGGCCGCACCTGGGCCGGGCAAGGCCGCCGTACGGGTGCCGGCGCCCGCCAGCAGCAGGCCCGGCCCCGACCAGGTGCCGCTTCCCGGCAGCGCGATTTCGCCCTCGCGCAGCACCCAGAGCGCCGCGCCCGGCCAGGCGGCGCCGAATGGATCCACGCGGGCAGCGATCGGAAAGCGATCGAGCAGCGCCGCAAGACGATCGACCATGCAGGACTCCGGGACAAGTTTCATGGACTTTGTATCACCAATCGTCCCGCAATCGCAGGCACGGTGCACATCTCGCCGGACGGCCCCCTGCCGTCGGCTCCACCGGAGATGTCCCATGTCTATCGAAACCGTGCTCTACACCGCGACCGCGACCGCCACCGGCGGCCGCGAGGGCCGCGCCACCTCGTCCGACAACGTCCTCGACGTCACCCTGTCCACCCCGCGCGAACTGGGCGGCGCCGGCGGCCCGGGCACGAATCCCGAACAGCTGTTCGCAGCCGGCTATTCGGCGTGTTTTCTCAGCGCGCTGAAGTTCGTCGCCGGCCAGCACAAGGTCGCGCTGCCGGCTGCGACCTCGGTCACCGGCAAGGTCGGCATCGGCAAGATCCCGACCGGCTTCGGCATCCAGGCCGATCTCGCCGTGTCGGCGCCGGGAGTGCCGCGCGAGCAGCTGCAGACCTTGGTCGACGCCGCGCACATCGTGTGCCCGTATTCCAATGCGACCCGCGGCAACATCGACGTGACGCTGTCGATCGCCGAGTAAGTCGCAAGTGGGTGGGACGCGCCTGGCGCGTCCCGCTCAACCCTGCGCCGGACGGCGCAGAATGAATTCCAGATCCTGGATGGATCCGACCGGGAAGATGTACTCGCCGACCTTCCCGAAGCCGTGCCGCGCGTAGAAGCGTTGCGCGCCGAGGTTCTCCGACCAGGCGCCGACCCACAGCGTGCGCGGGCCATCGCGCAGCAGCCACGCCATGATGGCTTCCATCATCTGCGTACCGGTACCGCCGCCCTGATGGCCGCGCAGCAGATAGAGACGCTTGATCTCGCCGTCGCCCGGCGCGACCTGCGGATGCGGCAGGCCGCACGGACCCGCGGCGGCGTGGCCGACCGCCTCGCCCGCATGCTCCAGCAGCCAGACCGCGTAGTCCGGATGCGCGAGGATCGTGCGCTGCCTGTCGACCGCATACGCATCGGCGAGAAACGCCGCGAGATCCTCCGGCGGATACAGATGGCCGAAGGTCTCGGTGAACGTACGCGCGGCCAGCGCCGACAGCGTGGCCGCATCGTCGACGGTGGCGCGCCGCAGCCGGGGCACAGGATTGGATGCAGCGTCAGCAGATTCTCCGGTCATGCGGAAACGCTCCGGCGTGAAGCCCCCCTTGAGTCAAGGGGGGCGCGGCGAAAGCCGCGGCGGATCTGGAACACTGCGCAGGGGCCCGCGATTCCGCTCAGCGGAATCGTGGGGGACTCACTGCGCAGCAGAGGAGGCCCGCGGCCGGACCTGGACGTGGACCTCGGCCAGCTGCGCATCCGCGATCGGCGACGGCGCATCGGTCATCAGGCATTGCGCGCCGGTGGTCTTGGGAAACGCGATGACGTCGCGGATCGACTCCGTGCCGGCCATCAGCGCGGCGATGCGGTCGATGCCGAAGGCGATGCCGCCATGCGGCGGCGCGCCGTACTTGAGCGCGTCGAGCAGGAAGCCGAACTTGGCCTGCGCTTCTTCGGCGCCGATGCCGAGCAGATCGAACACCGCCGACTGCATCGAGGCGCGGTGGATGCGGATCGAACCACCGCCGATCTCGTTGCCGTTGAGCACCATGTCGTAGCCGCGCGACACGGCCGTGGCGGCGTTGGCGCGCAGGTCGGCCTCGTCGTCGACCGAGGGCGCGGTAAAGGGGTGATGCAGGGCGACGTAACGCTGCGCCTCGTCGTCCCATTCGAACATCGGGAAGTCGGTCACCCACAGCGGCGCCCAGCCATCGGCAACCAGATTGAAGTCCTTGCCGGCCTTCAGGCGCACCGCGCCCATGAAATCGCTGACCGTCGAATACTTGCCGGCGCCGAAGAACACGATGTCGCCATTGCCGGCACCGACGTGCGAGACCAGCGCGGCGAACGCGGCCTCGTCGAAGAACTTCTGGATCGGCGAGCTGATCTCTCCCGTTTCCGAAATCTTGATGTAGGCCAGGCCCTTCGCACCGTATTTGCCGGCATGCGCGGCGTACTCGTCGATCTGCTTGCGCGACAGCGACGCACCGCCCGGGATGCGCAGCGCAGCGACACGGCCGCCTGGATCAGCGGCCGGGCCGGTGAACACGGCAAAGCCGCTGTCCCTGACCAGTTCGGCAACATCCACCAGCTCCAGCGCGATGCGCAGGTCCGGCTTGTCGGACCCAAAGCGACGCATCGCCTCGGCGTACGTCATGCGCGGGAATTGCGCGGCGAGTTCGACGCCGGCCACATCGCGGAACACGTCGCGGATCATCGCCTCGACGAGATCCTGCACGTCGCGCTCCGACACCCACGCGAACTCCATGTCGAGCTGGGTGAATTCCAGCTGGCGGTCGGCGCGCAGCGCCTCGTCGCGGAAGCAGCGCGCGACCTGGTAGTAGCGGTCGAAGCCCGCCATCATCAGGATCTGCTTGAACAGCTGCGGCGACTGCGGCAGCGCGTAGAACTCGCCCGGATGCATCCGCGCCGGCACCAGGAAGTCGCGCGCGCCCTCGGGCGTGGCCTTGGTCAGGATCGGGGTTTCGATATCCTGGAAGCCGCGCGCATCGAGCCAGTGGCGCAGCGCGCTGACCAGCTTCGTGCGCGTGCGCATCTTGCGCTGCATGTCGGGGCTGCGCAGGTCGAGATAGCGGTACTTCAGGCGCGTCTCTTCGCCCGGATTTTCGTGGTGGTGGAACGGCAGCGGCTCGGCCTTGTTGAGTACCTCGATCGAGGTCGCGACGATCTCCACCTGGCCGGTGCGGATCTTCGCGTTGACCGAATGCCGCGCGCGCACCGTGCCGGTGATGCGCAGGCAATCCTCGTAGCCCACCTTCTCCGCGGTCGCGACGACTTCAGCATTGCCGTCGGCCTCCGACGCTTCCGCGACCACCTGCACGATGCCTTCGTGATCGCGCAGGTCGATGAAACAGACACCGCCGAGATCGCGGGCGACATCGGCCCAGCCGCACAGGGTGACGGTCTGGCCGATCAGCGTCTCGTCGATCAGGCCGCAGAAATGGGTACGCATGGAGACTCCGGACACGGGGGACACCCGCCCGCGGGGACGCGGACCGGCGGCGCGGTACATCGCGCTGGTTTGACAGTCCGCTAGTTTAAGGCGTGATCGGACGGCGCGCCGGCCGGGCGGCGCGACTCAGTCGCCAGCAGCAGGCTTGGCTGCCGGCTTCGCAGCCGGTTTGGCCTCGGCGGCGGGCTTGCTCTCCGCCTTGGGCGCGGGCGCGTCCGTCGTGGCCGGCTTGTCGCCGCCGGACCTGGCGCCGTCACCGCCCTCGACCAGGTTGCGCTTCTTGTCCCCATCCTTCTTGAAGTCGGTCTCGTACCAGCCGCTGCCCGCCAGACGGAACGAAGGCGCAGTCACCTGGCGCCGGATCGCCGCGGCGCCACAGGACGGACACGTCTCCGGGTCGGGATCGGACAGTTTCTGCAGGCGGTCGAAGCTGTGGCCGCAATTGGTGCACTGGAACGCGTAGATCGGCATGGGGAAGGCGGTTACGACAACAGGGAGCTCTGCATTCTGGGGCCCGCGGCGGCAACTTCAAGCCTGGCGATGCGGCGGCCTGCAGCGCAGGCTGCCGCGCGCTGCGCCTCGGCCTAGACTGGCGGCCTCCCCCGAAGGTTATCTCCATGTCCAATCCCCCCAATTTCCGTACCGTGGCGGCTGCCGGCCTCATCGCGCTGGGCCTGCTCGGCGCCGGCTGGTTCGCCGCCCAGGGCATGGCCAAGCTGCGGACCGCCGACCGCTACGTGACCGTCAAGGGCTCGGCCGAGCGCGTGGTCGAGGCCGACCTCGTGGTCTGGCCGCTTTCGCAGACCGTGGGCGGCGACGACCTGGCGCTCGTGCAGGGCGGGCTCGATGCCAATACGGCGACCATCCGCGCGTTCCTGTCCGGCGCGGGCTTCGGCGATGACGAGGTGGTGGTCTCCCCGCCCCGCCTGGAGGACCGCTGGGCGTACTCCTACGGTGACAGCCGTCCCCCGGAGCGCTACCGCTACTCCAACACCGTGACCCTGCGCACCGGTCGCGTGGCCGAGGCGATTGCCGCCCTGCGCCGCAGCGGCGAGATCGTCGCACAGGGCGTGATGCTCAATACCGGCGAGGACGGCGGCCCGCAATTCGAATTCACCCGCCTCAACGACATCAAGCCCGAGCTGATCGCGGAGGCGACCGCCAATGCGCGGGTCTCGGCCGAACAGTTCGCGAGCGATTCGGGCGCACGCATCGGCGGCATCCGCACTGCCAACCAGGGCGTCATCTCGATTGGCGACCGCGACCGCGGCAGCCCGCAGGTGAAGACGGTGCGGGTCGTGACGACGGTGGAGTACTTCCTGCGCGACTAGGGAGCTGCGGCCATCACCAGATCAGCCCATCGGCGGTCCGCGCGATGGGCGGCCGAGGAGAGTCCGGTGCGACCACAACGGACAGGCGACCGTCCCGCGGTCGCCTGTCGGGCCGACGCACGCGCGCCGGCGATCCACCAAGGCTCAGTAGCCCCAGGGCGTCGGCGGCGCCGCGACGGTCTTCGTCAGGTCGAACTCGACCTGGAACTTGCGGCCACCGGGGCGGCTGAGCTCATAGACGAAGCGCTCGCCCGGCTCGATCTCCATTGCCCAGGTGTTGGTCACCGAGGCGTTGAGACCTTCCCGCTCGAACATCTCGATCGATTCGGCGTCGACCGGGAATTCCTGGCGCTGCGCGGTGCCGGCGTTCTGCGATTCACCGCCGTACATGGTCACCGGGTCGTCGCTGCCGTCGGGCATGCGGTGGTCGTGCTTGAGGCGCAGGCCGTGCTCGGTGCGGGTCAGGACCCAGGTGCGCGAGTGGTCGTCGCCGACGTGGAACGGAATGCGCAGCTCTTCCTTGCGGTTGCTGCAGTCGCGCACATGCATCACCAGCTCCTTGCCCTCGAACGCATCGGGCTCGGCCCCCGGCGCGGGGGCCGGCTCGTTGGCGACGATACGGCCGGAAAAAGCCTCGCCACAGTGGCGGGCGATGGCCGCGAGGAACTCGTCGGCGGGGACGCGTTCACGGGCAGCATCGGCGGCGGCGGCGGCCGCCGCCGCGTCGGCCGTGGGATCGGCAAGTGCCGGTCGCGCAGCCTCGGGCTGCTCGTTGGAGCCGCAGGCGGCAAGGGCCAAAGCCGCGGCAAGGGTGACGCTGGATCGTGTGATTTTCATGCCCGCACCGTACCCGCCACCGCCAAACAGCGCAAACCCCAGCACGCATTCGAACCCATCGCGATGCGGAAATCCGCACGCATGCGTCCAGATTGCCGGACGCTCGATCGTGTGCGTGACAGCCAGGCTGCAGGAGAAACCGCCCGTCTGCAGGTCACTGGTGGCACGCCGCTCTCAATAGCCGTCGATAGCCGCCGATGCGCTGGTGCGAACGGGTGGCCAGGCAAGCGCGGAACTCGCACGGGCGCAGCTGGGGCCAGCTCCGCGTGGCGAACCAGCCGCGCGTTGCCCGTACCGCGAAAGCACTGCGCAGCTCACGCTTTTTGGTCGGCCCAACCTGGAGGTTGCACGCCCTCTCCTTCCAGGACCGGCAACGCACGCTCGCGCTCGGCAGCGGCACTGGAGGCTTCGCCCGCAGCCTCCAGCGCCACAGCAAGAGCGAGACGGTGACGGGCGGTGACCGCGCTGTCGGCGCCGAAGAGTTCGCTCGCCGCAGCCACGGCGTCCCGCCACGCGCCGACCGCGCCGGCTTCGCCGTCACTGGCTTGCCGCACCGCAGCTTCGAGCACGCGATGACGCACGCCGTGTTCGGGCCCCACCCGCGACGCGTGGGGCGCGATCCGCGCCAGCGCCTCGCCCGCGCCGTCGGCCGAGCCGGTATGCAGCAGCATTTCCGCTTCGCCATGCGCCAGCCGCACCGCGTTGGCGCTGTCCGCCGGCACTCGCGGACGCCAGTCGGCCAGCGCGCGCTGCACCAGCGCCTCGCCCTCCTGGGGGCGGCCACTGCGCAACAGCCACAGGCCCAGTTCCAGCGCCGCCTCGCTGCTGTCGGGATGCGTGGCACCCAGCAACGCCTCGCGGATCGCCAATGCGCGCCGGTAGTCCGTCTCCGCCGCAGCCCCGTCGCCGAGGGCTTCGGCGAGATTTCCGCGCAACAGCAGCGCCATTGAAACGGTGAAGCTCTCCGCACCCATCACGTCCGCCGCCACTGCGACCGCGCGCTCAAGCACCGGGGCCGCCTCGCGATAGGCGCCCATCCGCAGCAGCACGCTGCCCAGCCGCGTGTTCTCGCTGGCGTAGTAGATGCTGTGCTCGCCGAAGATCTGCGGTGCGCGTGCCAGGTTCTCGGTAAACGACGCGCGCGCTTCCTCGAGACGCCCGGCATCGGCGACCAGCAAACTGCGTTCGGTATGGCTGGTCCAGTAGTCGAAGGAGAACTTGCCGAACAGCCGCTCGGTGATCGGCAGTGAACGATCGAAGGCGGCGGCAGCGGCGTCCAGGCGGCCGCGCCGCCGCAGGCTCATGCCCATGTTGTCGAGCGAGACCGAGATGAACTGGTCGCGTCCGGCGGCCTCGTGCCGGGCCAAGGCTTCGGCGAATGCCGCTTCCGCCTCGTCGTAGCGCTGCTGCGCCAGCAGCGACAGACCCAGCGAGTTGTACGACTGGGCGACGCGGAAGCTGTCGGGCCAGTCCGGCCCGAGCAGCGCCAGCGCGCGACGGGCCATGGCCTCGCCCTCCTCGCCGTGGCGGTTGGCCGCATTCGAGGAGGCGAGCATGTTGAGGAAGCGCGTGGCCTCGTCGATCTGCCCGCCCGCGGCGATCAGCCCTTCGGCCGCGTCCTCGAGCAGCGGCAGCGCGCGCTGCACATCGCCCATGTTGCGGTAGGCCATGCCGATGACGCCCTTGAGCCGGGCCTGCACCACCGGGGCGTCGCCGAGCTCCTCATCGACGCGCGCGGCCGCGCGGTCGAGGACTTCGGCCACGGTGATCCGGTCGGCACCACGCGCCCCTCGCTCACGCGGGTCGGCAGCCTGGAACATCGACACGAGGAACCCGCTGACCTGACTGGCGATCTGCGCTTCGCGCTCGGCCTGCGCCCGGGCTGCGTCGAGGTGCCAGACGAAGCCCGCCGCCAGCGCCAGCATCGTCGTGGCCGCCAGCAGCTCGCGCCAGCGCCGGCGTCCGAAGCGCCGCAGCCGATAGCCCCGCTCACCGGTCCGCGCGTGCACCGGCAGTATCCGCTGGTGGCGCTGGATGTCCTCGGCCAGCGCCTGGGCGCTGGCGTAGCGGTCTTCCGGCGCCAGCGCGCAGGCGCGCGCGGCGATCGCGTCCAGATCCCCGGTCAGCCGCCGGCGCCAGCCGCAGTCGGCGGGCGCCAGCGCGCTGGGGAGGGGCACGGCTGTCGCCGCAGCGCGCTTGCCGACGCGGGCCCCGGCAAGCAGCTCGACCAGCAGCATGCCCAGACCGAACACGTCGCTGGCCACCGTGGCGGGCGCCCCGCTGGTCAGCTCGGGTGCGGCGTAGGCGGGTGTATAGAAACCGGGCGCCGGGCCGCCGGTGTCGCCAAGCAGACGGGCGATGCCGAAGTCCAGCAGCACCGGACTGTGGTCCTCGCGTACCAGCACGTTGCCCGGCTTGAGATCGCAGTGCACCACCAGGCGTGCATGCGCGGCCTGCACCGCATGGCAGATCGACACGATCAGCGCCAGACGCGCGTCCAGGCCGAGCCGGTGGCTGCGGCAATGCGCGTCGAGCGCTTGCCCGTCGACATGCTCCATGACCAGATAGGGCTGTCCCGCCGGCGTGGTGCCCCCGTCGTAGAGGCGGGCGATGCCCGGGTGCTGCAGGGTGGCCAGGATCCTGCGCTCCTCGGCCAGCCGGGCGACCGCGTTCCCCTCCGGCACCCCGTGCAGCAGCTTGATCGCCACCTGCTGGGCATAGAGCGCATCCGCGCGCTCGGCCAGGAAGACCGCGCCCATCCCGCCGGCACCGATCTGACGTACCAGCCGCCAGGGCCCCAGCGTGTCACCGACCCGCAGCTCCGGCAGCATCACGCTGCACATCGCCGCGGCCACCCCGTCGCGCCCTCCCAGCAGGGTGCGCGATTCGGCGTCCAGCAGGGCCAGCACTTCCTCGCGCAGCAAGGGGTCCGAGGTCAGTGCATGCACCTGCGCGCGCCGGGTGTCCGGCGGCAGGTCGCACACCGCCTCGAACACGCGGCGCAGTTCGCTCGCATCCGGATCGTCCATCCCCCCCCCGGGTCTCAGGCCAGCCTGCGGTTGAGCCAGGCCCGCGCGAAGCGCAGGTCACGCTCCACCGTCGGGATCGACACGCCCAGAACGGCGCCGATCTCGCTGTGCGACATGCCGCTGAAATACACCATTTCCACGGCACGGGCGGCGCGCGGCTCGTGCCGGTCAAGATCCTCCAGCGCCTGATGCAGCGCCAGTACGTCGACGACATCGGGGCCGCTACCGGTGCGGGCTTCGTGGTCGGCATGCGACAGGGTGAGGTTGATGGCCCCGCTGCCGCGCTTGATCGCCCCCCGGGCTCGCGCGTGGTCGACCAGC
The DNA here is from genome assembly GCF_002327105.1 of Luteimonas chenhongjianii. Classification (GTDB taxonomy): domain Bacteria; phylum Pseudomonadota; class Gammaproteobacteria; order Xanthomonadales; family Xanthomonadaceae; genus Luteimonas; species Luteimonas chenhongjianii. The sequence continues at coordinate 3,146,242 of NZ_CP023406.1, forward strand.
ACGGCACGCATCTTCAGCGCCGCCAGCGCGAGGAAATGCGGGCCGTCGGCGACCGCGTACTGCCGGTCCATCAGGCGCAGCAACGCGTCGTGCACCAGCACGGTGGGACGCAGCGTGACGTCACCGCCACCGCCCAGGCGCGCCGACGCCATGGCATGCAGAACGCCGTAGACCTGCTCGAACAGACGGTCGCGCGCATCCGTATCCCCCTGCCGCCAGGACCGCAGAAGTTCCGTTACGCCCGATTCCGGCCCCATCACCGCTTCTGTCACGACCGCGCCCCTTGTCAGCGCGGATTATGCCCTGTGCCCCGTGCCCCGTGTGCCTTCACGCCGTTTCGTAAAGCGCCAGCAGATCGCCCTCGGCCTGCTCGAGCTCCGCGCGCAGCGCAGCCTGGCGCTGGCCCAGCGCCGTCACTTCGCCAGCGTTGGCATAGGTCTCGGGACGGGCGAGCGTGCCCTCCACGTCCGCCAGCGCGCGTTCGAGCTCGGCCACCCGTGCCTCGGCCTTCTGCAGCCGGTGCGGATTGGCCTTGGGACGCGGCGCGGCGGGCGGAGCGATCGCGGGGGAAGTTTCGACCCTGGTGGGGGTAGGCGTGCGCAGTTCGCCCGAATTGCCGCGCGCGCGCAGCCAGGCGGCGTATTCGTCGAGATCGCCATCGAACGGAATGACCACGCCGTCGGAGACACGCCAGAAGGTGTCGCTGACCAGGCCGATCAGATGGCGGTCATGCGAGACCAGCACGATCGCGCCGGCAAAGTCGCTGAGCGCCTCGGCCAGGGCCTCACGCATCTCGAGATCGAGATGGTTGGTCGGTTCGTCGAGCAGCAATACGTTCGGCTGCAGCCAGGCGATCAGCGCCAGCGCCAGGCGTGCGCGTTCGCCGCCGGAGAAGCCGTCGATGCTTTCGAACGCGCGATCGCCCGGGAAACTCCACTTGCCGAGGAAATCGCGGAAGGACTGGATCGAGGCGGTGGGCGAGATCTCGCGCAGGTGATCGATCGGCGAGGTGCCGGCGACCAGCGATTCCACCGTGTGCTGGGCGAAGTAGCCGATGCGCAGGTCCGGATGCGCATAGCGCTCGCCGGCCAGCAGCGGCAGTTCGCCGACCAGCGTCTTGACCAGCGTCGACTTGCCGGCGCCGTTGGGGCCGAGCAGGCCGATGCGGTCGCCGGCCTCGAGGCCGAAGCCGACGTTGTCGAGAATGACCGCCTCGCCCGCGGGCGTGGGATAGCCGCAGCGGCCGTCATTGATGCGCAGCAGCGCGTGCGGCAGCTTCGTCGGCGCCGGAAAATCGATGCGCACCTCGCGCTCGGCGCGCACCGCTTCAGTGTCGGCCATCTTGGCCAGGCGCTTGACCCGCGACTGCGCCTGCTTGGCCTTGGCCGCGCTGGCCTTGAAGCGGTCGATGAACTTCTGCAGGTGCGCGCGTTCGGCCTGGGTCTTCTCGTGGGTGATCTGCTGCAGCCGCAGCTGCTCGGAGCGCTGCCGCTCGAACGAGGTGTAGTCACCGGTGTAGAGCTTGGCCTTGCCGCCGTGCAGGTGCAGGGTGTGGGTGCAGACGTTGTCGAGGAACTCGCGATCGTGCGAGATCAGCAACAGTGTGCCGGGATACTTCAGCAGCCATTGCTCGAGCCACAGCACCGCGTCGAGATCGAGGTGGTTGGTGGGTTCGTCGAGCAGCAGCATGTCGCTCGGCGTCATCAGCGCGCGCGCGAGATTCAGGCGCACGCGCCAGCCGCCGGAGAACGTCGCGACCGCGCGGTGGTGGGTATCGGCCGGAAAGCCGAGGCCGTGCAGCAGCTTGCCCGCGCGCGCGCCAGCATCGTAGGCGCCGACCTCGGCCATGCGCAGGTGCACGTCGGCCACCGCCTCCCAGTCCTCAGCGGCCAGTGCCTCGGCCTCGGCCTTGAGCACCGCGGCCACGGCGGCGTCGCCGCCGAGCACGAAGTCGATCGCCGGGTCCGGCAGCGAGGGCATTTCCTGGGCAATGCTGGCCAGACGCAGGCGGTTGGGCAGGTCGAGATCGCCGCGGTCGGCCTCGACCTCGCCGCGCACGGCCGCGAACAGGGAGGACTTGCCGGTGCCGTTGCGGCCGACCACGCCAACGCGCCAGCCGGCGTGCATCGTCAGGTCCATTTCGGACAGCAGCAAACGTTCGCCGCGCCGCAGGGCGAAATTCTTGAAAGAGATCATGCCGGCGATTCTACCGGACGCCGCCTGTCGGGCGGCTTTCCGCGCGCGCGGAAGCAGCGGCGCCGCGCGGAGGCGACGCGGGGAATGGGTGCTTCGATACCGATGAAACCTTTGACCGGTTTGTTGCGTGCGTGTTAGAGCCGGAATGCATCGCTTCGTGTTCACCCGCAAGGATCGCCGGATGACCCATAGCCGCTGGACCCCTCGCACCGCTCGCCGCTCCCCTCTGCCGACGGCGTGCTGCGCGCAGCGTCCGCCCTGCCCTCGGTGGTGGGGCGCTCCCGCACGTCTGGGGCGCAGCCCGCTCGGCGGCCGCCCGCCACCCTCATGGACGTATGCGGTGCCGAACGTACGGGCTGGCTGGCTGGCAACACGCGAGTGCGCTGCAGGCGCAGCGGGCACGCCTCATGAGCGTTCCATAAAGAGAACGATTGTTTTGCATTTTTAAGAACATTGACGATTTCAGGACAAACCGCTCCAATCCTTCCCCGCTCCCAACGACAGGCCACTCTCGATGCTGCAGCCCCATCGTCTGACCCTCGCCGTCGCCACCGCCTTGCTGTTGCCGAGCATTGCGCTCGCCCAGCAGGCACCGGCCGCCACCGCGGCGCGTACCTCCACGCTGGATACCCTCATCGTCACCGGCACCCGCGTGGCCGACCGCACCGTGGCCGAATCGCAATCGCCGATCGACATCATCACCTCCGAGGCATTGACCGCCACCGGCACCCCCGAACTGGCGACGGCGCTGGCGCGCGCCCTGCCTTCGCTGAACTTCCCGCGTCCGGCGCTGACCGACGGCACCTCGGCGATCCGGCCGGCACAGTTGCGTGGCCTGTCGCCCGACCAGGTGCTGGTACTCGTCAACGGCAAGCGCCGGCATACCTCGTCGCTGCTCAACCTCAACGGCACGATCGGCCGCGGTTCGGCGCCGGTCGATCTCAACACCATCCCGATCTCGGCGATCGAACGCGTCGAAGTGCTGCGAGACGGCGCCTCGGCGCAGTACGGCTCCGATGCGATCGCCGGCGTGGTCAATGTGGTGCTCAAGGGGTCATCCGAAGGCGGGAGCCTCGCGGTGACCGCGGGACAGTACTCGGCCGGCGACGGCAAGCAGACCCAGATCGCCGGCGACACCGGCCTGGCGCTCGGCGAACGCGGCTTCCTGCACCTGTCGGCGCAGCTCGGCCAACAGGAAGAGACCAATCGCGCACGGCCGTTCGCCGGCACGCCCGGTCCCACGCAGCCCGCGCTCGGCCAGAAGGCGTTCGTGATCGGCGAGCCGGAGGTCGACTTCGGCGCCGTCGCTTTCAACACCGACATCGCGCTGACCGACGCCATCAGCGCCTACGGCTTCGGCACCGCGAGCAATCGCGACATCACCTCGTTCGCGTTCTTCCGCGCACCGGGGAGCACCGCGCAGAACATCCTCGGCATCTATCCCGACGGCTTCCTGCCGGAGATCCACAACATCTCCAAGGACCGCTCGCTGGTGGCCGGCGTCAAGGGGCATGCCGGCGACTGGAACTGGGATCTGAGCTACAACTACGGCTACAACCGGCTCGATTTCTATACCCGCAACACGCTCAACGCGAGCCTCGGCCCGACCTCGCCGACGTCGTTCTACGACGGTGCGCTGGAGACCACGCAGAACATCGTCAACCTCGACATCAGCCGCCCGCTCGAACTGGGCCTGGCGTATCCGGCGACACTGTCGTTCGGCATCGAGGCGCGCAACGAGAAGTGGAACCAGTCGCCCGGCGAGTACGGCTCCTACGCCAATGCGGGCCTCGGCGTGGCCGGTGCCGGCGCAGGGGCGCAGGGCTTCGGCGGTTTCGCCCCCGAGGTTTCCGGCGCCTACGACCGCGACAGCCGCGCGGTCTACGCAAGCCTGGAAGCCGACCTGAGCGAGCAGTTCTCCGCAGGTATCGCGGCGCGCTACGAGGACTACGACGATTTCGGCAGCCAGGTGTCGGGCAAGCTGTCGGCGCGCTATGCCTTCAATGACGGCGTTGCCCTGCGCGCCACGGTGGCGAGCGGCTTCCGTGCACCGTCGCTGGCCCAGCAGTATTTCCAGACCGTCAGCACGACCTTCCTGCCGGGCATCAATACGCCGTTCGAGATCCGCACCTTCCCGGCCAGCAGCGCGGTCGCCCAGGCATTCGGCGCCGAGCCGCTGACGGCCGAGGAATCGCTGTCCTACAGCCTCGGCCTGGTGCTGCAGCCGGTCGACAACCTGTATGTCACCGTCGATGCCTACCAGATCGACGTCGACGACCGCATCGCCCTGTCGTCGAACCTGACCGGCGACGCCGTGCGCCGGCTGCTCGAATCGCGCGGCATCTTCGGCATCACCGGCGGGCGCTACTTCACCAACGCCATCGACACCCGCACCCGCGGCGTCGATGTCATCGGCACCTATCGCTGGGATCTCGCGGCAAGCAATGTGGATCTGACCGCGGGCTACAACCACACCAAGACCGAGATCACCCGCATCGCCGCGAACCCGGCTGCGCTGGACGCGATCGGCCTGAACCTGGAGCGCATCGACCGGGTCGAGATCGGCCGCATCGAGGAGGGCTTCCCGCGCAGCAAGCTGCTGCTCTCGGGAACCTGGAATACCGGCGACTGGGCGTTCCTGCTCGCGACCACGCGCTACGGCAGTGTGCGCACCACACCCAACAACGCGGCGCTGGACCAGGAATACGGCGCGAAGTGGCTGGTCGACGTGTCGGCGACGTTCAAGCCGGGCGAGAACTGGGCGCTGACGCTGGGGGCCGACAACGTGCTCAACGAATATCCGGACGAGAACATCTTCGGCAACTCGACCAACGGCCAGTTTCCCTACAGCAACCTCTCGCCGTTCGGCTTCAGCGGCGCGTTCGCCTACGGGAAGGTCGTCTACCGCTGGTAGACGTCCGTCCCGCGTCAGCTTCGAGGCCCCGCTCGCCGGGGCCTCGCCGTCGCGGACGTGCCCGCCCGGGGACATGGCCCGCGAGATGCGAGGCATTCCTGCAGATGCGCACCCAGGCGCCATGCGCCGCACCACCCTGACTGCGAACCGGCTCGCATTGCGATCGGGCCTCGGCCCGCCGGTCGCACGCGCCCTCGCACGGCCGCAGCGGAGTGCACACCGCTGCATGTGCCCCTGCGATCGCGAACCCCCACTCGCCTTGACGCGACCGCTGCCGGTTGGATGCGGATGTTAAGCGTCAGCTCCTGCCCTTCGCAGCGCGGAGCTGCAATTGCAGGAGAATCCGCCTCCCGCCTTGCTCCTGTCGGGATGCGTCGGCGACACTGCAAGACCCACCTGCGACAGCCCCGATGCCGCACAACACCGACCTGATCAACATCGTCGCCGTCGGACTGGGCGTCGCCTTCATCTTCGGCGCGCTCGCCAACCGCCTGCGGCTCTCGCCACTGGTCGGCTATCTGGTCGCGGGCATCATCGTCGGGCCGTTCACGCCAGGCTTCGTCGCCGACCAGGACCTCGCCAACCAGCTCGCCGAGATCGGCGTGATGCTGCTGATGTTCGGCGTCGGCCTGCACTTCTCGCTCAAGGACCTGATGGACGTGAAGTCCATCGCGATCCCCGGCGCGGTCGCGCAGATCACGGTCGCCACCGTACTGGGCTGGTTGCTCGCCTGGCTGATGGGCTGGTCGATGGTCAGCGGTTTCGTGTTCGGCCTGGCGCTGTCGGTCGCCAGTACCGTGGTGCTGCTGCGTGCAATGGAAGAGCGCCGGCTGCTCGATACGCGACGCGGCAAGATCGCGGTGGGCTGGCTGATCGTCGAGGACCTGGTGATGGTGCTGGCGCTGGTGCTGCTGCCGGTACTGGCGGAAATCACCATGAGCCGCGGTGGCGGTACCCCGCCCGGCTTCGGCACGATCGTGCTGACGATCCTGTGGACCCTGGTCAAGGTCAGCGCCTTCGTCGCGGTGATGCTGCTGGTCGGGCGGCGGGTGATCCCATGGATCCTCGAGCGCATCGCCGGCACCGGCCAGCGCGAGCTGTTCACCCTGTCGGTGCTGGCGATCGCGCTGGGCGTGGCGTTCGGCGCGTCGGCGCTGTTCGGCGTGTCGTTCGCGCTGGGCGCGTTCTTCGCCGGCATGGTGCTCAACGAATCGGAATTCAGCCATGAGGCGGCCAACGATTCCCTGCCCCTGCGTGATGCGTTCGCGGTGCTGTTCTTCGTGTCGGTCGGCATGCTGTTCAACCCGTCGATCCTGGTCGAGCACCCCTGGCAGGTACTCGCGACGTTCCTGATCATCGTGGTCGGCAAGTCGATCGCCGCCTACTGGATCGTGCGGCTGTTCCGGCATCCGCGCTCGACCGCGCTGACCATCTCCACCAGCCTGGCGCAGATCGGCGAGTTCTCCTTCATCCTGGTCGGCCTCGGCGTCGTCCTCGGCCTGCTGCCCGAAACCGGCCGCGATCTGGTGCTGGCGGGCGCGCTGCTGTCGATCGTGGTCAACCCGCTGCTGTTCGCCGGGCTCGACCGCTGGCAGGCGAAGCAGGAACTGGCCGCGCGTGCGGCTGCCGCCGAGCATGCGGAACCCCTGCCGCCCGAGCATGCGATTCCGCCCGAGCTGAGCGGTCACGCGATCCTGGTCGGCTATGGCCGCGTCGGCCGCCAGCTGGCCGAGCTGCTGCGGCAGCGCGACGTGCCGCTGGTCATCGTGGAGGACGACAACGAACTGGTGCGGCGCGCGCGCGAGCGCGGCTTTCTGGTCGTGCGCGGAAATGTCGCATCCGAGCCGGTCATGCTCGACGCCGCGCCCGACCGCGCGGCGCTGGCGATCTTCGCGATTCCGCAGGCACTCGAGGCCGGCGAGGCGATCGAACGCATGAAGGCGGTCAATCCCGCGCTCACCGTGCTCGCCCGCGCGCACAGCGATGGCGAAGTCAGGCATCTGCTCCAGCATGGCGCCGACGGCGCGGTGCTGGCCGAGCGCGAACTGGCCTACTCGCTGGCGGAGATGGTGATGTCGACGCCACCGTTCCGGCCTGTGCGCCCGGGCTCGATCCCGATCGCCGAGTCGCCCGCGCCACTGTGAAGATGCGCATCGTCGTGCTCAGCGGCGCCGGCATCTCGGCCGCAAGCGGCGTCCCGACCTTCCGCGACGCACTGACCGGCCTGTGGGCCCGCTTCGACCCCGAGCGCCTCGCAACCGAGGCTGCCTTTCGCGCCGATCCCGCCCTGGTCTGGGGCTGGTACCGCTGGCGCGCGGCCATGGTGGCCGCCGCGGCGCCCAACGCCGCGCACGCCGATGTCGCGGCGCTTGCCGACGACGGCCATGCGCTCACCGTGGTCACGCAGAACGTCGACGACCTGCACGAACGCGGCGGCGCGCGCGACGTACTGCATCTGCACGGCCGCCTGCTGGCATCGCGTTGCATCGATTGCGGCGCGCGGGCGACACCCGATCCGATCCTCCTGGCGCCTGCCTCGCCCGCCGGCGGCCAGCGTGAAACACCGCCTTCGTGCGATCGCTGCGGCGCGGCCTTCCGGCCCGACGTGGTGTGGTTCGGCGAAGCCCTGCCCGTCGACGCCTGGGAGGCGGCGAGCCGGGCGATCGAGGCCTGCGACCTGCTGGTCGTCGTCGGCACCTCGTCGCTGGTGTGGCCCGCCGCCGGCCTGCCCGACCGCGCCCTGCGCCTCGGCACGCCGGTGCTGGAGATCAATCCACAGCCGACGCCGCTGTCGCCACGCGCCACCGCGCACTGGGCGCTCACCGCGACGGCCGGGATGGCGCAGCTTCGGGCGCGCCTGTCGGCTGGTGCGTGGGACGTGGCAGGCGCCTTGCGCTTCGACTGAGCGGGCGTCGGATGCCGAACCTCAGCGCAGGACCGAAGCCAGATAGGGCGCGAGCTCGGGCCAAGCGAAGACGTGACCGCGCTGCTGCAGTCGAGCGGGCAGCACGCGCTGTCCATCGATGAGCAACGTGGACATCTCGCCCAGCCCGGCCCGGAGCGCCGGCGCGGGTATCGCGAGCACTGCGCGTCGGCGGAGCGCATCGGCCATGGCGCGGGTGAAGCCCGCGTTGTCCACGGGCTCGGGCGCGGTGAGGTTGAAAGGACCTGCCGGGGCCTGCGCATCCCCATCGACGTGGGCGCGCAGCAGCGCGATGACGGCGCACACCCAGTCCTCCCGCGAGATCCAACTCAGGAACTGGCGGCCGTCGCCCAGACGGGCGCCAAGACCGAGCCCGAACGGCAGACGCAGGCGCTGCAGCATGCCGCCGGCGGGATGCAGTACCACGCCGGTGCGCAGGTATACGACCGGCACGCGCGCCTCCACCACGCGCGCGGCGGCCTCCCACTCCTCGCACAGCCGATGCTGGAACCCGTCGCAGGCGGGGCTCTGCTCGTCCAGCGTCGCGTCGCCCTGGGCGCCATACCAGCCGATTGCCGATCCGCTGAGCAGCACCCGTGGCGGCGAATGCGCAGCGCGGATCCACTCGGTGACCACGTGCGTGGGCATCAGCCGGCTGTCGCGCAGCGCCTGCTTGCGCGCAGGGCTCCAGCGCCGATCGGCGATGCCGGCGCCGGCAAGGTTGACGACCGCGTCGAAGCGGTCGTCCGCCCACAGGCCGCTGTAGTCGCGCACGTCCACGCCTTCCGGCGACGGAGTGGACGCGCGCCGCGACAACCACGTGACGTGGGCGCCGTCGCGCTGGAGCTGCCTGGTCAGCGCACTGCCGAGGAAACCGCTGCCGCCGGTGATGAGGATGCGCATGGAGCCTCCGAAGCCACCGCGCATCGTTGCAGATGACCGGGCACGTGCCCGTCACGCAGCCGGACCGATCGGGGATTCCGTCGTTCGGCCTCGAAGGAGCGGCGATCCGGAGATCGCCGCCCTGCCGGCTTCAGGCCTTCGCGAAACCGAGTTCGTTGCCCGCCGCGTCCACGCGGATGGTGTCGCCACTGACGAACGCGCCGGAGAGGATGCGCTCGGCCAGGGGGTTCTCCACCTGCTGCTGGATCGCACGCTTGAGCGGGCGCGCGCCGTAGACCGGGTCGAAGCCCGCGCTGCCGAGCAGATCGAAGGCACGGTCGGACACCTCGATGCGCAGACCGCGCTCGGCCAGGCGCTTCTCCAGCCCGCGCATCTGGATCATCGCGATCTCGCGGATCTGCGACTTCTCCAGCGGATGGAACACGACGATGTCGTCGAGGCGATTGATGAACTCCGGACGGAAATGCGCCTGCACCACCGCCATCACCGCGGCCTTCATCTGGGTGTAGCCCTCGGCGCTGTCGGCGGCGGTACCGCGTTCGCTCATCTCCTGGATCTGGTGCGAGCCGAGGTTGGACGTCATGACGATGACCACGTTGCGGAAGTCCACCGTGCGGCCCTGGCCATCGGTCAGACGGCCATCATCGAGCACCTGCAGCAGGATGTTGAACACGTCTGGATGCGCCTTCTCGACCTCGTCGAGCAGGATCACGCTGTAGGGCCGGCGTCGCACCGCCTCGGTCAGATAGCCGCCTTCTTCGTAGCCGACGTAACCGGGAGGCGCACCGATCAGGCGCGCAACCGAGTGCTTCTCCATGAACTCGCTCATGTCGATGCGCACCATCGCATCCTGGCTGTCGAACAGGAATTCGGCCAGCGCCTTGCACAGCTCGGTCTTGCCGACGCCGGTGGGACCGAGAAACAGGAACGAACCGGTCGGGCGATTGGGATCGCTGAGCCCGGCGCGTGAGCGTCGCACCGAATCGGACACGACCTTGATCGCCTCGTCCTGGCCGATCACGCGCGTATGCAGCTGCGCCTCCATCGCCAGCAGCTTCTCGCGCTCGCCCTCGAGCATCTTGCTGACCGGAATGCCGGTCCAGCGCGCCACCACCTGGGCGATCTCCTCGGCGGTCACCTTGTCCTGCAGCAGGGTGAACCCCTGGGTCTCGACTTCCTGCGCGGCCTGCAGCTGCTTTTCGAGTTCCGGCAGCCGGCCGTACTGGATCTCGCTCATGCGTGCGTAATCCTGGGTGCGCTGCGCGGCCTCGAGTTCGAGCTTGGCCGCCTCGATCTGCTCCTTGATCTTGGTCGCGCCCTGCACGCTGGCCTTCTCGGCCTTCCAGACTTCCTCGAGATCGTTGTATTCCCGCTCGAGCGTCGCGATTTCCTCTTCGAGATCGGCGAGCCGCTGCTTCGATTCGGCGTCCTTCTCCTTCTTCAGCGCTTCGCGCTGGATCTTGAGCTGGATCAGGCGGCGCTCCTTGCGATCGAGTTCCTCGGGCTTGGAGTCGATCTCCATGCGGATACGGCTGGCCGCCTCGTCCATCAGGTCGATGGCCTTGTCGGGCAGCTGGCGGTCGGCGATGTAACGGTTCGACAGCGTCGCGGCGGCCACGATCGCGGGGTCGGTGATCTCCACGCCGTGGTGCACGGCGTAGCGCTCCTTCAGTCCACGCAGGATCGCGATGGTGTCCTCGACGCTGGGCTCGCCGACGAATACCTTCTGGAACCGACGCTCCAGCGCCGCGTCCTTCTCCACGTACTTGCGATATTCGTCGAGCGTGGTCGCGCCGACGCAGTGCAGCTCGCCGCGCGCCAGGGCGGGCTTGAGCATGTTGCCCGCGTCCATGGAGCCTTCGGCCTTGCCGGCGCCGACCATCGTGTGCAGCTCGTCGATGAACAGGATGACCTGCCCTTCCTGCTTGGCCAGGTCGCTGAGCACGCCCTTGAGCCGCTCCTCGAACTCGCCGCGGTACTTGGCGCCGGCGATCAGCGCGCCCATGTCGAGCGACAGCACGCGCTTGCCGCGCAGGCCCTCGGGGACCTCGTTGTTGACGATGCGCTGGGCCAGGCCTTCGACGATCGCGGTCTTGCCGACGCCGGGTTCACCGATCAGCACCGGGTTGTTCTTGGTCCTGCGCTGGAGCACCTGGATCGTGCGGCGGATCTCCTCGTCACGCCCGATCACCGGGTCGAGCTTGCCGCTCTCGGCGCGCGCGGTCAGGTCGATCGTGTACTTCTCCAGCGCCTGGCGCGATTCCTCGGCGTTCTCGTCCTGCACGCTCTCGCCGCCACGGACCTTGGCGATCGCCGCCTCGAGCCTGGCCTTGTCTGCGCCGGCGGCCTTGAGCGCGCGGCCCGCGTCGCCGCTGTCGTCGAGCGCGGCCAGCACGAACAGTTCGGACGCGATGAATGCGTCGCCCCGCTCCTGCGCCAGCTTGTCGCTGACGTTGAGCAGGCGCGCCAGATCATTGCCGACCGAAAGCTGGCCGGCCTGGCCGGTGACCTTGGGCATGCGGTCGAGCGCCTCGGTGAGGCGTTCGCGCAGCACCGGCACGTTGACGCCGGCCTGGCTCAGCAAGGGGCGGGTACCGCCGCCCTGCTGGTCGAGAAGTGCGAGCAGCAGGTGTGGCGGCTCGATGAAGTTGTGGTCGCGCCCCACCGCCAGCGACTGGGCGTCGCTCAGGGCCTGCTGGAAACGCGAGGTCAGCTTGTCCATCCGCATCGGAAAATCCTCGAAGAATGAAGGGGTCGTCGCGCGCTGCTAATACGTGCCATATGCGGCCGAAGCGGCCTGTTGCAAGCATCCCGCAGACGGATCGCCTATCCCCTTGCCGCCCCGCTCACCCTCCGTCGGCGGTGTCGGACCTAGGGTGGTCCGACCCCCCGATGGAGCGCGGCGATGCAATATCTCCTCTATTACTGGACCGGCCTGCAGGGGCGCGGCGAGTTCGTGCGGCTGGCGCTGGAGGACGCCGGCGCGGATTACGTCGATGTCGCCCGCCGGGACGGCGACGCGGTGATGCAGCCCTTTCTCGAAGGGCGGGCCGACGGCGCCCGCCCCTTCGCGCCTCCCTTCCTGAAGGCCGGGGACCAGGTGGTCGCCCAGGTCGCCAACATCCTGCATTTTCTTGGCCCCCGGCTGGGCCTGGTCGCGGACACCGAGCCCGCGCGCCTGGAGGCGCTGCAACTGCAGCTGACCATCGCCGACCTCGTGACCGAGGTGCACGACAGCCATCACCCGATCGCGAGCGCCGAGTATTACGAGGACCAGCAGGACGCCGCGGCGCGACGCGCGGCGGACCTGCGCCGGCACCGCCTTCCGAAGTTCCTCGGCTATTTCGAGCAGGTGCTGGCGCGGGCCGGGGGCCGCCATGTGCTCGGCCGTCATTCCTACGTGGACCTGTCGCTGTTCCAGCTCATGCGCGGACTCCGGTACGCCTATCCCGAAGCGATGGCCACGCTGTCGCCGGGACTGCCGCTGCTCGAAGAGCTCGCCACGCGCGTCGCAGACAGGCCGAACATCGCGGCCTACCTCGCCTCGGACAGGCGCGTGCCGTTCAACAACAGCGGCATCTTCCGTCACTACCCCGAGCTCGATGGCGGCACGGGCGCGTAGCCGCGCGCGCCCGGACCTGCCGGACCCGGCGGTCGTGGCAGCGGCCTTCAGTCGGCGAACACCGCCCCGATCCGCGTCGCCAGCTCACGCACGGTAAAGGGCTTGCCGATCAGCTGGACATCGGGACCCAGTACGCCATCGTCGACCAGGGTATTGCGGCTGTTGCCGGTCGCGAACACGACCTTCAGCGCCGGGCGCCGCCGGAGGGCCTCGTCCGCGAGCTGACGGCCATTGACCTCCGGCATCACCACATCGGTGAAGAGCAGCGCGATGTCGGGATGCGCGTCGAGCACCTGCAGCGCCTGCGACGCGCCGTCCGCCGACAGCACGCGATAACCCAGTTCAGTGAGCGCGTCGGCGGAAAACTGCCGCACGCCCGCCTCGTCGTCGACGACAAGGATCAACTGCTGCTGACCCCGCGCCGGCAGCGGGGCAGCCTGGCCGGACAAGGGCGCCGCTTCCTCCGGGCGCTCGACCAGGCGCGGCAGGTAGATCCGCACGACCGTGCCCGCTCCCGGCGCCGAGGCCAGCCTTACATGCCCGCTGGACTGCTGGACGAAGCCGTAGACCTGCGACAGCCCCAGGCCCGTGCCCTTGCCCACCGTCTTGGTCGTGTAGAACGGATCGAAGGCCCTGGCCATCACCTCCGGCGGCATGCCGCAGCCGGTGTCCGACACCGTGATCAGCACGTACTGTCCGTCCGGTACGCCCGGATGGTCGCCGGCCGCGGTCGCCATGTCGCAATTGGCCGTCCCGATCGTCAGCTGGCCGCCAGCGGGCATCGCGTCACGTGCATTGACGGCCAGATTGAGGATGACGTTCTCGAGCTGGTTGCCATCGACGTGGGCGCACCACACACCGTCAACCAGCGCGGTTTTCAGGCGCACGTTGCCGCCCAGCGAATGTGCGAGCAGCGCCCGCATGCCCTCGACCAGCTTGTTCGCGTCGACGGGTACCGGTTGCAGCGGCTGCTGACGCGAGAATGCGAGCAGGCGCTGGGTGAGCTGCGCCGCCCGGCTCGCGCCGTCGATCGCCATGTCGAGGTAGCGCTTCGCGCGTGGATCCATGTCGCCCAAGCGCGAGGCCAGCAGGTCCAGCGGACCGATCACGGTGGCGAGCATGTTGTTGAAGTCGTGCGCGATCCCGCCGGTCAGCTGGCCCACCGCCTCCATCTTCTGGCTCTGCCGAAGGGCCTCTTCCACGCGCGTGCGCTCGGCCACTTCGGCGATCACCCGGCTTTCGAGTTCTTCGTTGAGTTCCTGCAGACGTGCATCGGCCTGCTTGCGCGCAGTGATGTCGACCACCACGCCGAGCACACGCACGCAGCGCTGGTCCTCGAACACCGCACGCCCCTTGGCGGCCACCCAGCGCAGCGCCCCGTCCTCCTTGAGGACCACGCGGTATTCCACATCGTAGAGCGCGCGCCTGTCGGGGTCGCCCGCCGCTTCGAACGCGGCGCGGGTCGGCGCGCGATCGTCGGGATGCAGGCTGTCGTAGAAATCGCGCATCGAGACCTCGACGTCCGGGGCGATGCCGAACATCGCCTTGGTGCGCGGCGGCCATATCAGCGCGCCAGTCACCATGTCGACGTCCCAGAAGCTGATGTCGCCGGCCTCGGTGGCCAGTCGCAGGCGTTCCTCGCTCTGGGCCAGCGCCGCCTCGGCCGCCTTGCGCGCAGACAGGTCCAGCATCGCCCCGATCATGCGCACGGGGCTGCCGGCCTCGTCGCGCAGCACCGTCCCGCGGTCGAGGACGGCGGCGAAGCTGCCATCGGCCCTGCGGAAACGGTATTCGCCCGACCACACCGACTCGGTGCCCGCGATCACCGCATGGATGCGTGCATCGACGCGGGGGCGGTCATCGGGGTGGATGTGATCGAGCCACCAGCGCGCATCGGTCCGGGCCATGGCATGACCGAACAGCGAGGCCAGTGCCTCGTTCCAGACCACTTCCCCATCGGCGATGCGCCAGTCCCAGATCGCATCGTTGGTCGCGCGGGCGGCGAGCCGGTAGCGCTCCTCGATCTCGCGATGGCGCCGTTCGGCGGCCCGGCGGCGGGTAATGTCGAGCGAGGTGCCGACCAGACCGACGACTCTGCCCGCCGCGTCACGCAGCGGCGCCTTGGTCGAGAGCCACCAGGCGCGCCGGCCATCGGGGTAACTCACGTGCTCCTCGAGCTGCTCGGGCTGACCGCTCGCCATGATCCGCTCGTCGGTGGCCATGATCGCGGCCGCCTGCTCGGGGTCGCGGAGCAGCTCCGCGTCGGTGCGCCCCACGTAGGCCTCGAGCGGGCAGCCGAGCAGCTCGCCGGTACTGCGGTTGCCGATCAGGAAACGACCCTGGCGATCCTTGGCGAACACCACGCCGGGCGCGGCATCGACGAAGGATCGCAACAGGGACTGGGCCTGATCGCGCTCGGCTTCGATCCGGCGACGCGTTTCGATTTCGATGACCACACCGGAGAACTCGCGCGGGCGGCGGCCCGCATCGAAGTCGACGCGTCCGATCGCCTCGATCCACCGGTACTGCGCGTCGGAGCCTCGCGCACGGTACTGGTGCGCGAAGCGACCGCCGCGGACGAGAACCTCGGCAATGGCGTCGGATACCCCGGGCAAATCCTCCGGATGCACCGTCGTGAGAATCCGCTCCAGCGGCACCTGCGTATCGGCAATCTCCGGATCGAGGCCGAGTGCCCGCGCCAGGGCGTCATCCACCGTGACCCGGTCCCGGGCGACATCCCAGAACCAGGTGCCGACGATCGCGCCTGCAGCCAGCGCCATCTCGATGCGACGGGCATCGCGCCCACCAGCTCCGTGCGCGGGGTCCGAAGGATTCAAGGCGTACTCGCAAGTGGGCCGACCCGGGACGGGCATTCTCCCAAACCGCCCGTGACAGGGCGTCATCGGCTCCGCCGAGCGGCGACGACGCTGGTCGACCGGATCGATGCCGGGGGCCCAGCGGCGCGCGTGTTGCGGTACTTGCGTCGAGCCCAGACGGAGCCGGGGGTTCCGGCTGCGGCCCGCAGCAAGCGCATCCAGTGCCGCCCGGCCTCGCGGATGCCCCGCCCGGCCCCGGCGCAACCAACACGGGCGGCGGCTCCGGTGAATAGGGATTCACATGGGTTTTCCGCGTGCGTCGCCATGATGCTGCGATGCGCCAATCCCAGGAATCCCGCCCGCCGTCGTCGTCCACTGGCGCGACGGTCCTGTCGCCACCACCTCCGCTTCCCGCCGATGCCGCGCTTTTCCTCGACGTCGACGGCTGCCTGTTGCCGTTCGCGCCACGCCCGGACGCGGTCGAAGTTCCGCCAGCTCTGGTCGACCGACTCGTCGCACTGCAGACCGCCTTGGGCGGCGCGCTGGCCCTGGTCAGCGGACGCAACCTGGCAACGCTCGACCGGCTGTTCGCCCCTGCGGCCTTCGCTGCGGCCGGCCTGCACGGTGTCGAGCGGCGACGCGCCGGCGAGATCGTCCAGGCCAGCCAGATCCCGGCCGCGCTGCGGCAGGTGCGCGACGCCGGACTCGCAGTGATCGGCGCCTTCCCCGGTGCGCTGCTCGAGGACAAGGGCGCGGCAATCGGACTGCACTGGCGGATGGTCGCGCCGCCCCGCGCCGCGGAAGCCGCAACCGCCTTGCGCGCCTTCGCCGAGCACGCACTGGCCCGCCTGCCCGGCTATCAGTTGCAGCCGGGCGATCGGGTCATCGAACTGCGTCCGCGACATGCCGACAAGGGCAGCGCGATCCTCGAATTCCTCGCCGAGGCACCGTTCGCCGGCCGCGTGCCGGTCTTTGCCGGCGATGACCTCACCGACGATCCCGGTTTCCAGGCCGTCAATTCGCATGGCGGCATCAGCATCCTCGTCGGCGACCGGCCCGGCAGTGCCGCCCGCTTCCGCCTTTCAGATCCCGCCGCCGTGCATGCATGGCTTGGCGTGACGCCCCGACCCCCGGAGACCCCGCGATGACACAACCGCTCGCCCCCAGCCTGGATCTGGGCCTCGTCGGCAATGGCAGCTTCGGCGCCCTGTTCGATGCGCAGGCGCGTCTGGTCTGGTCCTGCCTGCCGGCGTTCGACGGCGATCCGGCGTTCTGCGCGCTGCTGTCGCCCAAGCAGGGCCATGGCGACTGGGCAATCGAACTCGACGGCTTCGAGCGCAGCGAACAGCATTACATCGAGAACACCGCGATCCTGCGCACCGTGCTCCACGACCGGCACGGCGCTTCCATCGAGATCACGGATTTCGCCCCGCGCTGGCGCCAGCTCGACCGGTTCTACCGGCCGGTGATGCTGATGCGCCGCATCCGCCTGCTGTCGGGGAGCCCGCGTATCCGCATCCGCCTTCGCCCCCTCGCCGACTGGGGTGCACGCGTGCCCGACAGCACCTGGGGCAGCAACCACATCCGCTTCGTACTGCCCGACTTCGCCCTGCGCGCGACGACCGACGTGCCCATCCGCCTGCTGCGCGAGGGCCTGCCCTTCGTCGTCGACCGCGACCTGCATTTCGTGCTCGGTCCCGACGAGACCCTGACCCAGCCACTGGCCGAGTTCGTGCAGGGCTCCCTGAAACGCACCACTTCCTACTGGCGCGAGTGGGTGCGCTACCTGTCCATCCCGCTCGATTTCCAGGAAGCGGTCATCCGCAGCGCGATCACCCTCAAGCTGTGCCAGTACGAGGACAGCGGCGGCATCATCGCGGCGATGACGACCTCGATTCCCGAGGCCGCCGATACCGAGCGCAACTGGGACTACCGCTACTGCTGGCTGCGCGACGCGGCCTTCGTCGTGCGCGCGCTCAACCGCCTGGGCGCGACGCGCACGATGGAGGAGTACATCCGCTACATCTTCAACCTCACGGTGAGTGACGACGGCGACATGCAGCCGCTCTACGGCATCGCGTTCGAACACGAACTGACCGAGGAGACGATGCCCGCGCTGGCCGGCTACCGCGGCATGGGGCCGGTGCGCCGCGGCAACCTGGCGTACGTGCAACGCCAGCACGATACCTACGGCAGTGTGGTGCTGGCCTCGGCGCAGCTGTTCTTCGACCGCCGCCTGGAGCACCCGGGTGACGCCGCGACGTTCGCCAAGCTCGAGCCGCTGGGCGAACTGGCCTGGAGACTCTACGACCAGCCCGACGCCGGCCTGTGGGAGTTCCGCGGCAAGGCCTACGTGCACACCTATTCGGCGGTGATGTGTTGGGCCGCGTGTGACCGGCTTGCCCGCATCGCCAGCCAGCTCGGCCTCGACGCGCGCGCAGGCCACTGGCAGGAGCGCGCCACGGCGATGCGCGAGCGGATCATGGCCGAATCCTGGAACGCCGAGCTCGGCACCTTCGCCGACGCCTTCGGCGGCGACCGGCTCGATGCCTCGCTGCTGCTGCTGGCCGATCTCGGTTTCATCAAGACGGAAGATCCGCGCTTCGTCGGGACGGTCGAGGCGATCGGGCGCACGCTGCGCCATGGAGATGGCCTGTTCCGCTATGTCACGCCCGACGATTTCGGCGCGCCCGAGACGAGCTTCACCATCTGCACGTTCTGGTACATCGACGCGCTGGCCTCGATTGGCCGCACGGACGAAGCACGCGCGCTGTTCGAGACGCTGCTGTCGCGCCGCAACCATCTGGGACTGCTGTCGGAAGATCTGGCATTCGATACCGGCGAGGCCTGGGGCAACTTCCCGCAGACCTATTCGCACGTGGGCCTCATCATGGCCGCGATGCGCCTGTCCCGACCCTGGCAGGACGCCGCATGAGTCGCCTCGTCGTCGTTTCCAACCGGGTCGCCTTGCCGGGCTCGAACCAGAACGGCGGCCTGGCCGTGGCGCTCGACGCCGCGTTGCGCGATAGCGGCGGCCTGTGGTTCGGCTGGAGTGGCAAGGTCGCACGCGAGCACTCTGGCGAAGTGCACGAGGAGCACCACGAAGGCATCGACTACGTCACCGTCGACCTGTCGCGCGAGGATTACGAGGGCCACTACAACGGCTTCTCCAACCGCACGCTGTGGCCCCTGCTGCACTTCCGTCTCGACCTGGTGGACTACAACGTGGGCACGCAGGCGGCCTATCGCGGCGTCAACGCGCTGTTCGCCGAGAAGCTCGCCAAGCGGCTGCGCGACGACGACATCGTCTGGGTCCACGATTACCATCTGCTGCCGCTCGCGCAGGAGCTGCGCAAGCGCGGCGTGCGCGCGCGCATCGGCTTCTTCCTGCACGTGCCGTTCCCGTCGGCGGACATCGTCGCTGGCCTGCCCAACCACGAGCAGACCTTCGGCGCGCTGGTGGCCTACGACCTCGTCGGCTTCCAGACCGAGCGCGATCTCGAGCGCTTCCAGGATTACATGCGCCTCTTCGGCGGTGGCGAGGTGCAAGGCCGTGGCGAGGTGCGCGGGCAGGACGGACGCCAGGTCCGCGCCGACGCGTTCCCGATCGGCATCGACACCGCGGCGCTGGAATCGCTGGCGAGCCGCTCGGGGCGCATCGCTGCGATCAGGCGTGTGCATTCCAGCCTCAACGGACGCATGCTCGCCCTGGGCGTGGACCGGCTCGACTACTCCAAGGGGCTGCCCGAGCGCTTCCGCGCCTTCGAGCGCTTCCTCGAGAAGTACACCAAGCTGCATGGCAGCCTGACCTATCTGCAGATCGCCCCGGTCTCGCGCGGCGGTGTCGCAAGTTACCGCGCCCTGCGGCGCGAACTCGAGCAGTTCGCCGGCCACATCAACGGCGGGCACGCCCATCCCGACTGGACGCCGGTGCGCTACGTCAACCGCACCTATCCGCACGCCACCTTGACCGGGCTCTACCGGCTGGCACGCATCGGCCTGATCACGCCCCTGCGCGACGGCATGAACCTGGTGGCCAAGGAGTACGTGGCTGCACAGGACCCAGCCGACCCCGGCGCCCTGGTGCTGTCGATCTTCGCCGGCGCGGCGCGGGAGCTCGACGGCGCCCTGCTGGTGAACCCCTTCGACAGCGACGGCGTCGCCGACGCGATCGCCGCCGCAGCGAAGATGCCCCTGGAGGAACGACGCGAGCGCTGGCAGTCGATGATCACCCGCCTGCGCGACTACGACATCCATGCCTGGCGCAAGGACTTCCTCCGGGCGCTCGCAGAAACGCAGCGCTGAGCCGGGACTTCGCCCCCGCATCTCCTTCGAGAGATTCGGCAGGCGGTGTGCTTCAGCAGGGCAGCCCGCCCGGGAGCTTCAGCCGGGACCAGATGCACAGTGCCGCTTGTGCGCGAGGGTTCGAGACATTCCTCGGCTCGTGTCGACGCCCGTTTAATCAAACCAGACATCGTGGCCTCGCACTGCGGCAGGCCTTCTGCCGACTCCGCACTGCGCACTGCATGGGGATGCCCAGCTGCGCTCAGCGCGCATGCGCCATGAGCGCACTGCACCTGCCGCGGGGCAGTCCCTGCCGATCACCCGGTCCCACGGGCTCCCGCGCCCTGGCCGCCGCCCCGTTTCCTGAACCTTTCCGCCTTCTGCCGGTTCCCGCATACGCTCATGCTGCACCAGCGCCGCTTGTGCGACTTGGTGCGGTCGTAGAACCACAGGATGCAGTCCGAGTGCTCACACTGTCGGACCAGCGCGAAGTCGCCTTCCACCAGCAACTGCGCAGCCGCTTCCGCAACGGGTCCAAGCAGGCCGGGGCCGCTGTCGACACGCGAAATCCGGGCGAGTGCGAACGACCCATCCGGCATTCGCCTGATCGTGGGTGACGTGACGTAGGCCTGGAGGAAGTCGTTGAGCCCGTCGAGCTCGGGACTTTCGCCTGCTTTTCGTGCCACCACCAGCCTCCTCACGAGCGCCCTGAGATTCCGGCCCTGCGTCAGCAGGCCTGGCGGCGCATCCGAGTCCACGCCGTCCGTCGGCGCAATCTCGTGCTGCACCAGCCACCGGTAGACGTCCTGGTCCGAGTCCCAGTGGTCGACCACCCGGCCCTCGTCACGCGACTCGGTGTTGAGCAGATCCAGCGCCAAGTGGCCGCCAACCGTAGGCGTTTCAGTCATTTCGTCCTCCCAGTTCTGCTGAGCAGATCAAGTAACCATCAAAATATATGTTGACAGGTTATCACCCGATGGATAGCGTGCACTACACGAACCCCATAAAAGCGCTTTTACCGGTTACTCGGTGCTTACCAAGGAGTTGTCATGCACGCCAAGGATCTTCTTCTGGCCGGCGTAATCGCCGCCGGCAGCGCACTTCCCGCTTCCGCGGCCGATCGGTCACCGCCCGTCCACTACCGGTCGACGGACATCCAGGGCGTCAACGTCTTCTATCGCGAAGCCGGCCCACAGGACGCGCCTGCCGTGCTCCTGCTCCATGGATTCGGCGCTTCCTCGCACATGTTCCGGGAGCTGATCCCGGTCCTGGCAACGCGGTATCGCGTGATCGCACCCGACCTCCCCGGGTTCGGGCAGACCACCGTCGCCCCCGGCGTCACGTTCGAATACACCTTCGACAACCTCGCCTCCGTCGTCGATGCCTTCACTGCCCGGAAGGGTCTGGATCGCTACGCCCTCTACGTTTTCGACTACGGCGCACCGGTCGCCTGGCGCCTGGCGGTCGCGCACCCGGAGAAGATCACGGCGATCGTGAGCCAGAACGGCAACGCGTACGAGGAAGGACTCAGCGAGGGCTGGGCCGACATGCGCAAGGCCTGGGCGTCGCCGACCGCCGGGAATCGCGAAGCGCTGCGCCGCTTCAACACACCTGAAATGATCAAGTGGCAGTACACCGAGGGTGTCGAAGACACATCGCGGATCGCGCCTGAAAGCTATCAGCTGGCGTCGGCAGCGATCGAGCGTATCGGCGATGAGCCGCAGATGGATCTGCTGCTCGATTACGGCAGAAACGTGCAGCAGTACCCGCAGCTGCACGCCTTCTTCCGCGAGTACCAGCCACCGACTCTGGCGATCTGGGGGCGACACGACCCCTTCTTCATTCCGGCGGGCGCGGAGGCCTTCAGGCGCGACAATCCGAACACCGAAGTCCGCCTGCTCGATACCGGTCATTTCGCGATCGAGACGCACGGTGGAGAGATCGCGGAAACCATGCTCGAGTTTCTCGATCGAAATATCGAGCGCTAGACGCTCGAGTCGACATGCGCGACGCAATGTCTCCTGCTGCATGCACCGGGAGCCAGACGCCGATCAAATCGCAAGATCAGCACAGCGCAGCAAGACGCGCGCCGCAGGGCCGGTGAACTTCCGCGAGCCTTCCCTTTGCCGAACCAGTTCGGGCCAGTCGTCGATTGGACCGACATCACTGCAGCACCGCTGTGCAACGACAAGCGCAATACGGGAGACCTCTCTTGAAGATCTACATGCATCCGATCTCTACCACCAGCCGCCCGGTGCGGCTCTTCGCCGCGGAAATCCAGCTGACGATGGAAGAGGAAGTGGTCGACATCCTGGCGGGCGCGCAGCACCAGGAGCCTTTCGTGTCGATCAACCCCAATCGTCTGATCCCGATGCTGGAGGACGGTGATCTGCGGCTGACCGAGAGCGTCAGCATCCTCCGATATCTTGCCGAGAAGTCGGGTTCCCCGGCCTATCCCAGCGATCTGGAAGAACGGGCCCGCGTCAACGAGATGCTGGACTGGCTCAACAGCAATTTCTACCGGGATTTCGGCTACGGCCTCGTCTATCCGCAAGTCGTGCCGTACCACCGACGGCAGACAGAGCAGGCCCAGGCTGCGACTCTCGCCTGGGCCAAAGACAAGAGCGAAGTCTGGCTGCGCCGACTTGAAGACCACTGGCTGGCCCACGGCAAACCCCATCTCTGTGCATCGGGCCTGACGATCGCCGACTATTTCGGCGCCTGCGTGGTGACTCTGGGCGAGGTCATCGGCTGCGAGTACACCAGCTATCCGCGTGTGCAGCGTTGGCTGGAACACATGAAGGCGCTGCCCAACTGGGAGTCGGTCAACGAAGCCTTCGACAGCCTGAAGAACGAATACAGCACGCATGAGTTCGTCAGCATCCGGAACGCCTGAAAGCCGCCCGCTGGGCGGCTGATCGACTGAAGCCGGAAGCTGGAAGCCGGGATTTCGCGGTTCGGCTGTGCCAAACGTCGCGTCCGCCAATGAAGCCATCCTCATTTGCGGGCCGATAACGCCTTCAGTTCGCGCGGGTTCCCTTGGTTACATCCGCCCTGGAAACACCAGGCGAAAAAGCGCGTACTACGCCAGCGGCATGAGGGCTTCAGCAACGTGACAATGAGCTCGATCTCGAACTGGCGTTCCTAGTTTCGCGACACAGTTCCGGGATTGCGAGGGCTACCGCGACGACGGTCCGCTTGCCGGGCTTTGTCCATGGCGCCGGGACCCGAACGCACCGGCGCTGATCGCATCTCCGCAGACAAGTGCACCTCTCGTCGGGACTTCACCGCTCGTGATTGGACGGCGGTCAGGTGCGTGCGGAGATGGGATCCGACCTTGCGATCACCGAATGATCTGACGCCACCGGACGTCGGTCGACATCGACCGACCACGACGCATCACCGCACGCATCGCGACGCGGTGATCGTGCACGGGCCCGGGCAGCGCCGACGCGCCTTGACCAGGCAAATCTTCTTTTTCCGCCACCACCCGGAACTCTTCAGGACAGCGCCGGCGATGGCCGCGCGGATTCCTCGGGCAGTGGAATGAATTCCGCGTCGTCGGCAACCGGGAGCGACATCCGGCCTGCCTTCCAGTCCGCCGCCGCCTCGGCAAGACGATCCCTGGACGAGGACACGAAGTTCCAGTAGACGAAGCGCTCACCGACCGGCTCGCCGCCGAGGAGCATCACCGTGGATTGGTCGATGGCCCGAACGCGCGACGCCGCCCGGCCCAGCACCAGCATCCTGCCGGCCTCGTAGCGCTCACCGTCCATTTCCACCGCGCCGCTTGCCACGTAGAGCGCTCGCTCCCTGTGGCCGTTCGGGATCTCGGCAGCAGCTCCCGGCGCCATGTCCAGATGGGCGTAGAAAAGCGGCGAGAGTGTGTCGACCTTGGCCCTGAGCCCGTAGGCACTGCCGGCGATCAGACGGCCGGTCACGCCCGCGTCCGCCCATTGCGGCAGATCGTCGGCCGTGTGGTGCGAGAACGACGGCGCGATCTCTTCCTGTCCATCCGGCAGGGCGACCCAGGCCTGGATGCCGTGCAGGCGATCCCCATGCGCCCGTGCGCGCTCGAGCCGTTCGCTGTGGGTGATCCCGCTGCCTGCGGTCATCCAGTTGACCTCCCTTGGGCGGACCGCCTGTGCGTACCCGAGGCTGTCGCGATGCATCAGCTCACCCGAGAACAGATAGCTGATGGTGGACAGGCCGATGTGCGGATGAGGCCGCACGTCCAGGCTGCGATCGATGCCCGCCGGCAGGTCGAGCGGCCCCATGTGGTCGAAGAACACGAAGGGCCCGACCATCCGACGCTTCGCGAATGGAAGCAGCCCGCGTCAGCTTGCCGTGGTTGCAACCGGCGTGTTGAGCAGCTGCTGTTCCCACAGATACGCGATGCCGCTGCCGGCGGCGTGCTGGATGAGCACATCGGTCAGTGCGCCAGCCGTCTCGCCGCGGGCCCAGTCGCGCTGCCATTCGGCAGCCAACGCCAACCAGGTGATCATGTTGGCGCCGGCGCCGATCATCCGCTGGATGGCGAGCTGGTGGGCCTCCACCGAGACGCCGCCGCATGCATCGGTCACGACCGTGACGTCCCAGCCCTCGCCGAGTGCCTGGATGGTCGGCATGGCCACGCACACTTCCGTCCAGAGCCCGGCAATGATCAGCTGCTTGCGACCGGTGGCCTTGACCACATCGACCACATTCGGGTCTTCCCACGTATTGATGAGGGTGCGATCGATCACTTCCTGACCCGGGAAGACGTCGGTGATCTGGGGGAAGATCACGCCACCCCGGGCCGCGACGACGCTGGTCAGGATGACCGGGACGTTGAAAGCCTTGGCAGCCTTTGCAAGGCCGGTGGCGTTGTTGAGTGCGATCTGCGGATCGTGGCTGTTCAAGTTCGCCATCTGGTAAGGCTGATGGTCGATCAGCACGACGACGGAATCCTCGGGGCGGAGCAGCGACGAAAGCCCGTTTCGAAGGGACATTGGATATTCCTGGAGAGTAAGGGAGGTTTATCTGCAAAGCGGCCGGCAATAGAAACGGCCTGCCTGGAACCACACTGACATTCCCCTATGCGCTACGGTAGATCCAATATCCGCGGTGCCGTGTCTCAATTCGAGGAACGCATGTGAACGTCGAAGATCTGCGCACATTCGTCGAGGTGGCCGATGCGGGCGGTATCACTTCCGCCGCGCGTCGACTTGGCATTGCCAAGTCCATCGTGAGCCGAAGGCTGGCCCGCCTTGAAGACGACCTGGGCGCGCAGTTGCTTGCGCGCACGACACGCGGCGCGGCGCTCACCGAAGCAGGCTCGACATTCCGCGATCACGCGGCGCGGGTGGTGGCGGAGATCGATGCCGCCAAAGAAGCGATCCTGCCCAACGGCGAACTGCGGGGTCGGCTTCGGGTGGCAGCGCCGCTTTCCTTCGGCCCGACGCATATCGCTCCGGCACTGGCCGAACTGGCGCGCACCCACCCCGAGCTGCATGTGCACGTGTGCTACACCGACCGCTTCGTGGATATCGTCGCCGAGGGCTACGACTGCGCGGTCAGGCTGGGGCACCTCCAGGACTCGAACCTCATTGCGAGGCGCGTCGGCCCGATCTACGGCAGGCTCGTCGCGAGCCCGGCCTACATCGCGGCCCATGGGGCTCCCGAAAGCCCTGACGAAATACTCGCTCACCAGGCGCTCATGCAGGGCACCGAAGCCTGGCAGTTCATGGACGGCGACACGATCGTCACCATACGGCCGCAAGGAAGATTCAAAGCGGACAACGGCAGCGCCCTGGCGATGGCTGCCGTTGCAGGTATCGGCATCGGCTACCTGCCCGACGGCCTGGTCTCCAGACACATCGCGGCTGGCGAACTCGTGCCGCTCATGCCGCGCTACCCGGTCCGCTCTGCCGGCATGTTCGTGCTCAGGCCGCCAGGCCAGCATCCCCCTAGAAAGATCCGCGTCCTGACCGACACCCTGATCGCGTGCTTTGGTCAGGCGGCCGACATGATGGGTGCGCCGCCAACCGATGGCCGCACCCCGACTTCCCAGCAATCGGCTGCCTAGTGGCCACCGATGTTCCGCCCTCGGCATGCCACCTCGACCGAGTGCGCTCCGCCTGGGGTGACCGGCCTTCGTCTGCACTGCCGTGCGGCCGTGCCTGCCTGACGCAGTCGCATGCGGCGCCATCGAGGTCCAGTCCATCAAGGACTGGAGCGACGACAGCTGCGAAAGCGCCAGGCTTACCCGCACGGGGCGAGCGCTTCGGCAATTCCGGCAAACCTCCGCAGGCGCCGGCCGGGACAGCGCCGCCCCGGGCCTGCCCGCAAGCAGGACGACCTTATGCGATGGGGGTGGGCTGGATGATCTCGATCCAGTAGCCGTCCGGATCCTTGATGAAGGCGATCGACTTCATCGTGCCGTCGCTCAGGCGCTTCTGGAACGGCACGCCGAGATCCTCGAAACGCGCGCAGGCCGCGCGCACGTCGGGCACGCTGATGCAGATGTGGCCGAACCCGCGCGGATCGCTGTTGCCATCGTGATAGACCGGCCCGTCCTGCGTTTCGGTGCCGTGGTTGTGGGTGAGCTCGAGCACGCCGGGCTGGACGGCCAGCCACTGGCGGCGCTCATCCGGGTCTGCAGGCACCACCGCGAGGTCGTCGATCAGCGCCAGGAAGAACAGCGAGAACTTCGCCTGCTCGAAATCGGCCTTGCGCAGCAGGGTGAAGCCGAGCACGCGGGTATAGAAGTCCAGCGACGCCACCGGATCCTTGATCCGCAGCATGCTGTGGTTGAACACGAAATCGTGCGTCGCGGCGTCGCGCGCCGCGACACCGGGCGTACCGGCAAGCTCGGCGAGGGTCTGGCTGGTCATGGCAGGCTCCTGGAGGGGGACCGCCATTATCGGCCATCGCCCGGGTCCGCGGGCCCGGGCAGCAGCCAGCCGTGGTAACGCACCAGAGGGCCGATCAGCGGCAGGGCGGCCTCGACCTCGAATGCGTACCGGCCGTCGACCTCACGTTCGTTGCAGCGCACCTCACGGAACAGCGCCGCCGGCAGCGGCAACACGCCGAGCAGCCGTGCGCCGGCGACGTTCCAGAAGATCCTGCCCTCCCAGGCATGCAGCACGAAGTGGAGCTGCAGCGGTCCGCGCCATTCGCGCAGCTGTCCGTCGTGATGCCACAGCCGCGAGCGCATGCGTGAGGCCGCCGGCGGCGCGCCGAACACGCGCGCCCAGATCTCGCCCCTGGGACCGCTGGCGAAGTCCACCGTGAGCGGCGCATCGACCATCGCGGGCGGCAATCCAGCCAGTCGCGCGCACAGGCGCGAAAGCAGGCCGGTTCCGCGCTCCACCGTCACCTGCCCCGCATGGCGCGACGTGCCGTGTGCGCCATGCAGGCTGCGCAGGGTGTCGGGCAGTCGGAAAAACGCGGCGCCGAGCAGGGTCTGGTAGAGGGTCGGCGTCATCGCACACGCATCGCAAGGGGCGGCGCAGGATAGCGCCTGCCGCGGACCACGGGTCGCCCCGTGCGCTCGCGATGAGCGTAGCTGCGCCCGAGGGCGCGATGCGACAACGACCTGGCATCAAGGCTGGCGAGCCGCCTGCCTGCTGGCATGGCGCGGCCATGATCCCCACGATTGAGGTTCGTGCCTCATGCCGGGGCGCCGCGCGCGCCGAACCAACTGCGGCCGCTGGCGCGGCAGCGCATCAGGCATCACTCGCCCTTAGGGCGCACATGTGCAGCAGCAAACAGGCATTCCGAGCGTCGACAGATACGCGCTGCGAGCAAAGCACCGGCATCGCAAGGCGCCTTCGCCAAGGTATTTCCACCGCTCTCGCGTCAGCGGGCATCCATCCACACCAGCGTGGCCAGGCGCCCGGTGCGCTGGTCGCGACGGTGGGAATAGAACGCCTCCGGCTCGGCAATCGTGTCCCGATCGCCGCCGTGGATCGCATCACCGCGCAGGCCGGCCGCCTCCAGCCGCCGCCGCGCCAGCGCATAGAGATCGACGCGCCAATGGCCCGTGCGCGTGGCGGCGAACGCGGCCTGCGCGCCCGGATCCGCACCGATGAACGCATCGCGCACCTCGGGACCGACTTCGTAGGAGGCCGGCCCGGCGGCCGGACCAAGCCAGGCGAGCAGTCGCGATGGTGGCGTCCGCATCGCGGCGACCGTGGCCTCGAGCACGCCGCCGGCCAGGCCCCGCCAACCGGCGTGCGCCGCGCCCACTTCGCTGCCGTCGGTCGCGGCGAACACCACCGGCAGGCAGTCAGCGGTGAGGATCGCGAGCACCACTGCCGGGGCCGGGGTGACCGCGGCGTCGGCCTCCACCAGTGCCTGCTGCGCTTGGGCGGCGGGCGCGACGAAGCGCACCACATCGACGCCGTGCACCTGCTGCAGCCAGTGCGGCGGCGACGGCAGGCCGGCGAGTCCGACCAGGGCCGCACGATTGCGCGCGACCGCCGCCGGATCGTCGCCCGAGGGCGTGCTGCAGTTGCCGAGGTTGAAGGTGTCGAACGGCGCAACCGACACGCCGGCGCCGCGCCGCAGGGTGGTCAGCGCGTGCACGCCGCGCGGCGCAGGCCACTGCGCGTGCAGCAGCGCACTCACCTGCGTCCCATCTCCGCGTGCTGGATCGAATCGGCGCGCAGCACCTTGAGCAGGGCCTGCATGTCGTCGGGCAGCGGCGCCGAGCAACGCACGGCCTCGCCGGTGACCGGATGCTTGAACTCGAGCGTTTCCGCATGCAGCGCCTGGCGACGGAAGCCGCGCAGCATCGCGATCATCTCGTCGGACGCGCCCTTGGGCAGCTTCAGGGCGCCGCCGTAGAGCGGGTCGCCGAGGATCGGATGGCGCAGGTGCGCCATGTGCACGCGGATCTGATGGGTGCGACCGGTCTCGAGACGACACTCGAGCGCGGTGTGCGCGCGGAACCGCTCGCGCAAGCGGTAATGGGTGACGGCCTCGCGCCCATCCTCGCGCACGCCCATGCGCAGGCGGTCGCGCGGGTGGCGGTCGATCGGCGCATCCGCCGTGCCGCCCGAGACCAGCGCGCCGACGACGACCGCGAGGTACTGCCGGTGCACGTCACGCGCGGACAGCTGTTCGACCAGGGCGTTGTGCGCCTCCAGGGTGCGCGCGACCACCATGACCCCGGAGGTGTCCTTGTCGAGCCGGTGCACGATGCCGGCGCGCGGAAGGGTCGCCAGCGACGCGTCCCGGAACAGCAGGGCATTGACCAGGGTGCCGTCGTGGTTGCCGGCGCCGGGATGGACCACCAGGCCGGCCGGCTTGTCGACGACGATCACCTGATCGTCCTCGAACAGCACCGACAGCGGGATGTCCTGCGGCTCGGCGGCGGTCTGGGTTTCGAGCACGACGTTCAGGCTGACGGTCTCTCCGCCCACCACGGCGTCGCGCGGCCGCGGCACGGCGCCATCGAGCAGCACCTCCCCGGACTTGATCCAGCTGGTCAGCTTGGACCGCGAGAACTGCGGGAACAGTTCGGCCAGCACGGCGTCGAAACGGCGCCCCGCTGCGGCATCCGGCACGGTGGCGGTGCGCTGATCGGGAAGGTCGTTGGGGTCATGCTGCATCGGGACGGCTCGGGTTCAGGCGGGGAAAGCCGGGCAGACGACCCGGACTGTTATTATCCGCGGTTCGTGCCCATACGCCCAATCGACCCCATGACCCGACGCCCCGCCTTGCCGTTCCGCGCCCTGGCCCGCACTTCGCTGCTCCTGCTGCTGGTGGTGCTGCTGGCCGCCGGGTGCTCTCGCGACACCCGCGACGACGAGAACGAAGGCGTGCCAGTCGCCGAGCTCTACCAGAAGGGCCACGACTCGATGCGCCGTGGCAACTGGAACAACGGCGCGACCACGTTCCGTCGCCTCGTCGCCCAGTACCCCTACGGTCCGTATACCGAGCAGGCGCTGATCGAGACGGCATACGCCAACTACAAGATGGGCAACAACGAGGAAGCGATCTCTGGTATCGACCGCTTCATCCGTACCTATCCCACCCACCCGAACATCCCCTACATGTATTACCTGCGCGGCCTGGTCAATTCCAACCGCGACACGGTGTTCCTGCAGCGCGTGTGGAGCCTCGACCCGAGCCGCCGCGACCTGGCCTCGCCGAACCAGGCCTACGCCGACTTCAATACCGTCGCCGACCGCTATCCCAACAGCCGCTACGCCGCCGACGCCCGCCAGCGCATGGTCGCGCTGCGCAACACCTTCGCGCGTCACGAGATCGAGACCGCCCTGTACTACCTGCGCCGCGAGGCCTACGTGGCCGCCGCGCAGCGCGCGACCTACCTGCTGGAGACGTATCCGCAGAGCGAGTACCAGAACGACGCGGTCGCCCTGCTCGCGGTGGCCTATGAGCGGCTCGGCAACGAGGCCCTGGCGGCCGATGCCCGCCGGGTGCTGCAGCAGAACGAGCCCAACCACCCGGCGCTGACCGGACAGTGGCCGAACGAGCCATGGCGCATCCGTCGTCTCAACCCGTTCGCCACCGAGCGCACGGCGATCGACGCCAGCCGCGACTGAGCCGGCGCGCATGACCCGACGCGCATGACCCACGACGCCGCCCACAGGGCGGCGTCCTGCGTTTCAGGCTGCGTCCGGCGCGGGGGCGCCTATCCCCGTTTCGACGACAGCGCCTAGACTTCCCGACATGCCGGACCTGATCGCGCGACTCCTCTACGCCCTGGCCACGCTGGTGGGCGGCTTGCCCCTGCCGGCGATGCGCGGCCTGGCGAGCCTCGCGGGGCGCTGCATGCGTCTGGCGGGCAGCCGCGAAAGCCGGGTCGCCCTGCGCAATCTCGAACTCGCCTATCCCGAGCTTTCGCCCGAGGAGCGCGACGCCCTGCACCGTGCGGTGCTGCGCACGACCGCGCTGCAGGCGCTGGAGACGCTGCGTCTGTGGACGCGGCCGCACCGCGAGAACCTGCGGCGCCTGCGCGAGCAGCATGGCGTGGGCCTGTTCGACGCTGCGCTGGCCGGGGGCCGCGGCCTGATCGTCTGCGCGCCGCATTACGGCAACTGGGAGCTGCTCAACCAGTGGCTGGCCGCGCGCACGCCGATCTCGATCCTCTACCGGGCGCCGGAATCGCAGGTCGGCGAAGCCTTCCTGCGCCTGGTCCGCGCCGGCGTGCCCGATCGCGTGCGCCAGGTCCGCGCCGAAGGGCCCGCCGTCCGCCAGCTCTGGAAGACACTCAAGGAAGGCGGCGTCGTCGGCATCCTGCCCGACCAGCAGCCCAAGGCCGGCGATGGCGAGTTCGCCCCGTTCTTCGGCATGCCTGCGCTGACGATGACCCTGGTCTCGCGCCTGGCCGAGCGCACCGGCGCGACCGTGCTCTTCGCCTATTGCGAACGCATCGGCGACGGCCCGGACTTCGCGCTGCGCATCGAGCCCGCGCACCCGGCGATCGCCGATACCGACCTCGTGCGCGCGACGACGGCGCTCAATGCCGGCGTCGAGCACATCGCGCGTCGTGACCCGGCGCAGTACCAGTGGACCTACAAGCGCTACAAGGCCCGGCCGCCGGGCTCCGGCGACGACAACCCCTATGCCGACCTGGAACGTCGAAGATGAGCGCGCCGATGACCGCCAGCCACGACCACGCCGCGGCACCGCCGCCCCTGCCGGCCGAGGCGACAGAGCCCGCACCGCAGGTCGAAACCGATATCTGGCAGCCATTGCCCACCCGCGCCCGCACGCTCGCGACGATCACCACGCTGATCGGGACGGTCATACCGCTGGGCATCGCGCTCGGCGTCGGCCTGGTCGCTTCCGCGCGCCAGCCGTCGTCGTTCGCGATCGCAGGCGTGCTGTTGCTCCTTGTGCCTGCATGGACGGTGTGGATCGCGCGGCGGCGCTGGCTGCGCACGCGCTGGCGCCTGGACGACGACGGCTTCGGCGTGCGCCGCGGCCACATGTGGCGCAGCGACACGCGCGTGCCGGGCAACCGCGTACAGCATCTCGACGTGCGACGCGGCCCGCTGGAGCGCGCGTTCGGGCTGGCGACACTGATCGTGCATACCGCCGGCACCCGCAACAGCGCGGTGGCGCTCTCCGGCCTCGACCACATGCAGGCAGAGCGGCTGCGCGACACCCTCGCCGCGCGCGCAGCGCGCGACGACGACCATGACGACGCCTGAGCCCGCCGCAAGCGAGGCCCTGCTGCCCGAAGACCGGGAACGCAGGCTGCACCCCGCCAGCTGGCTGTTCGTGCTGCTGCAGAACCTGCGGCAGTTCATCGTGCCGCTCCTCGTCCTGCTGTTCGCCGGCGGCCGCCGGGACGACGGCTATCCGTGGTGGCTGCCGATGGTCGGCGTCGGCGCGCTGGTCGTGGTCTCGATCTGGCAGTACCTCACGTTCCGCTACCGCATCGAGGACGACCGGCTGATCGTACGGAGCGGCCTGCTCGAACGCAGCGTGCGGCAGATCCCGTACTCGCGCATCCACAACGTGGCCATCCACCAGAGCCTGCTGCACCGGCTGATGGGCGTGGCCGAGGTGCGGCTGGAGTCGGCCGGGGGCACCAGGCCTGAGGCGCAGATGCGCGTGCTGCGCCTGCCCGAGGCGCTGGCGCTGGAGCAGCTGATCCGCGATCGCGGGCAGGCGGTCCACGTGGGCGCGGATGCCGGGCCTGCGTCGACGCCCGCCCCGGCCGGCATCACCCTGCTCGCGCTGTCGACCTGGGAAGTGGTCAAGCTCGGGCTGATTTCCAATCGCGGCATGATCGTGGTCGCCGGCGCCTTCGCCCTCGCGTTCCAGGCGCTGCCCGACCGCATGGCGGGCCGCCTCCTGGTCGACTACGGCCGCGAGGCCTTCGGCTATGCCAGCGGTTTCGCTGCGACGTGGATGGCCAAGGGCCTCGTGCTGCTGGCCGTGGTCGGCGCCGCGCTGCTGCTGATCCGTGCGTTCTCGGTACTGCTCGCGCTGCTGCGCTACTACGGGTTCCGCCTGCAGCGGCAGGGTCGCCGGCTGACCGTCGAGCGCGGCCTCCTCGCGCGCTCGCGCAGCAGCGTGCCGCGACGCCGGATCCAGGCCTGGACCATGACCGAGGGCGTGCTGCACCGCCTGTTCGCGCGGCGCACGCTGGACATCGACACCGCCAGTGCCCGCGGCGCCGATGGCCAGGGCGATGCCGGCGCGCAGCGCGGGCTCGACGCCCTGGCGCCGATCGCGCCACCGGCGACCTGCGATGCGATCGTGCGCGACGTCGCGCTGCTGCCGGACTGGCCGCCGCAGGCATGGCGCCCGCTGCATCCGCGCGCATGGCAGCGGCTGGTCATCGGCGATGTGCTGATGACCGCCATCGGGTGCGCCGTGCTGGTCTGGTTCTTCCAGGCCTGGGGCACGCTCGCGCTGCTGTGGCTGCCGTGGTCGATCTTCGTCGCACGCCGGCATGCCGCCCGCGCCGGCTACGCCGTCGATGCATCGCTGGTCGCGGTGCGCGAAGGCTGGTGGACCCGGCACTGGCGCTTCGCCGAGGTCGGCAAGCTGCAGGCGGTCGAGCTGCGCCAGTCGCCATTGGACAGGCGCTATGGCATGGCATCGGTCTGGTGCGACACCGCCGGCGCCAGCCCGCTGGCAACGCCGCTGCGCCTGCGTCTGCTACCGCTTGCCGAGGCCGAATCCATCCACGCCACGCTCGCCCACCGGATCGCCCGGCGGCCGCTGCGCTGGTGACCGCAGCTCCCGCGCGTTCGGCGTTGGATCGGGCGGATGGCGGCCCGTCCCAAGCCCGGCCCCGGATCGCGGCCCGACCTGCGTTGCGGCTCAGTCCGGGCGCGCCGTCCCGGCGTCCCGGGCAAGCTCAAGAAACAGGGCCTCGTAGCGCGCATTCATCCGCTCCCGGCCGTATTCCTCGACCGCGCGCAGGCGCGCCTGCCGCGCAATCGACTCCGCCAGCCCGTCGTCGCGCAGCAGGCGTTCGAGCGCATCGGCCAGCGCCTGCGCGTCCCCCGGGGCCACCAGCAGGCCGTCGACGCCGTCACGGATCACCTCGCGCACCCCGGGCACAGCACTGCCGACCACGGCGCAGCCGGCTGCCATCCCCTCGATCAGGGCAAGCGGCATGCCCTCGTAATGGGTACTCAGCACCGCGACGCGGTGGCCCAGCAGCAACTCGGGCACATCGCGACGCAGGCCGAGGAACTGCACCTGCCCGTCGACACCGAGCTCGCCCGCCAGTTTTTCCAGCGACGCGCGGTAGCGGGCCTTGCCCGTGCCCGCCAGCAATACCGGCGGCAGCAGGCCGCGTGCGCGCAGCAGGGCGATCGCACGCAGGAGGGTGGGATGGTCCTTCTGCTTCGACAGCCGCGACACCATGACGATGCCGGGCGCGCGCGCGGGCAGCGGATTCGACTCGGCGTCGGCGAAGGGCTCGAGCCGGATGCCGTTGGAGATTGCGATGGTGCGGTCGGCCGGCATCCCCATCTGCAGCAGGACCTGGCGCACCCCTTCGGAGCAGCCGACGATGCGCGCGGTGCGCCGCGCCAGCCAGCGGGTCTGCGCGATGCGCCACCGGGTGTAACGCTCGCGGGTGTTGTGCTCGACATGGACGAGATTGGGCACCTTGGCCAGCAGGCCCGCGTAGCGGCCCCACAGGTGTTCGCTGAACCCATGGGCGACCAGGACATCGGGCCGGAACTCCCGGCACAGTCGCACCAGCTCCCGGATGGTCGCCAGGTGCGACCAGCCGGCAACCACGCGGACCGGCACCCCGGCCTGCTCGAGTTCGGCGATACGCGCAGGGTCGGTGCGGCGTTTACGCCGCAGCACCAGCAGCGGCTCGATGGGACCCTCGGCGCGCGCCGCGTTGACCAGGGCGATCGCCACCTGGGTGGCGCCACCGGAAAAACCGCCGGTAACGAAATGGAGCACGCGCGTGCGCCGGGCGCCGCTCACTGCAGCCACCCGCGTCGATCGAGGCTGCGCCGCGCGCGCCAGGCCCGCAGCCACCAGCCACGCTCGCGGCAGGCGGCGAACACCGCATCCGCCCCCTGCGGGAACACGGCCCGGAACGCGTCCCTGCATTCCTGCGCCTGTACGAGATCGTCGTCAGGCACCTTGCGGGCCAGCGCGGCGAACGTCCGCAGCGCGAAATAATCGGCAGCCAAGCGGGCCTTGCCATCCTGTCCACCGGGCAGCGCCGCCAGATCGCCGTGCAGCTGACGGAGCGAGACCAGCAGGTCGCCGGTCTTGGTGGCATCCATCCGCGCCATGATGCTGTCGCCCCGCTGCCGGTAGCCGACCCAGGGCTCGGCGACATGCACCCAGCTGGTGGTCCTTCCGATGAGTTGACCGGTGATGGCCATGTCCTCGAAGAAGCGCCCTTCCGGAAAGCGCACGCCTTGCCAGATCTCCCGGCGCGCGATTTTCGACCACACGTGCAGCTGCCGACCTTCGAGCAGGCCGGCCACCAGCGCCTCGCGGCTGGACCCCGCCGACCCCCGTCCGGAACTGGCGAAACTCGGCCGGTGCAGTTCGCCGCGCAGCCGATGCCGCAGGCCGAAATCCTCGCGGAGCAGGCGGAAATCGCAAAGCACGAGATCCGGCTGCGAGGTATCGATCACCGCCTTGAGCCCGGCCAGGGCGCCGGGCAACAACACGTCATCGGAATCGAGGAACCACAGGTACCGCCCGCTGGCATTGGCCAGCAGCGTGTTGCGTGCCGCAGCGAGACCGCGGTTGCTCGGGTGTTCGATCATCCTGACCCGCCCCGGGTGGGCTGCAACCAGGCTCCGGGCGATCTCGGTCGAACCGTCGGGCGACGCATCGTCGAGCAGGACCAGCTCGATGCCCTCGGCCCCGCCGGGATCCTGGCCGAGTACCGATTCGGCGCTTTCGCGCAGGTAATTCTCGACCTTGTAGACCGGCATCAGGACGCTCAGCCAGGGTGTATCGGACATGGATTCAGTTCCGTTGCGTGCTGCAGGGAGACCGCGGGATGGCGCGAAGCGAACCTGGCCCTGGCTGGCGGAAGCGGACCGCCGCACAGGATGCCAGCATCGTCGCCGTCAGGGACTCAGGCCCTGCGCAGGCGTGCGTAGAAGAACCCGTCCATGCCCGCTTCGCCGGGCAGACGCTGGTGGCCGGCGCCGGTGTCGCGACCGAAACGCGCGTCGAGCGGCTCCAGCGCGAAGTCCGGATGGTCGGCAAGGAAGCGTTCGACCTGGGCGGCGTTCTCGCGTCGCAGGATCGAGCAGGTCGCGTACAGCAGGATGCCGCCGGGTGCGACGAGGCTCGCGAGTGCATCGAGCAGCTGCGCCTGCAGGGCGACCAGTGCGTCGAGATCGCGCGGCCGGCGATGCAGCAGCACGTCGGGCTGCCGGCGCACGATACCGGTCGCCGAACACGGGGCGTCCAGCAGCACCGCATCGAAGGGGACGCCATCCCACCAGCGCGCGGGGTCGAGCGCGTCGGCGGTGCGCACCTGCGCCTGCGCGCCGAGGCCCAGGCGCGCGAACGTCTCTTCGATGCGGGCCACGCGCGGCGCGGCGATGTCGATCGCCAGCAGACGCAGGGCGGGATCGTGTTCGAGCAGATGCGCGCTCTTGCCGCCAGGCGCCGCGCAGGCATCGAGCACGCGCGCGCCGGCTGCCGGCGCCAGCGCTTCGCGCACCCGCTGCGCGGCAGCGTCCTGGATCGACACGTCGCCGTCGTTGAAACCGGGCAAGGCATCGACCGGCACCGGCGTGGCGAGACGCAGGGCATCGGGCATGTCGGCGGGGGCGTCGGCCTGCAGGCCCGCGCCAATGAGTCGGGTGTAATACGCATCGCGGGTGCCGTGGCGGCGGTTCACCCGCAGCCATTGCGGCGCTTCGGCGGCGCTGGCCGAAAGGATCGCATCCATGTCGGCTGGCCAGTCGGTGCGTACCTGCGCCAGCAGCCACGCCGGCCATGCCGCGTCGACGCTGGCAGCCGGCAGGCCGTCCTTCTGGGCCCGTCGCAACAGCGCGTTGACGAGGCCGGCCTGGTGGGCGCGGCCGATCAGGCGCGCCGCATCGACGGTCGAATTGAGCGCGGCATGCGCCGGCAGCGCCATCGGATCGAGCTGGGCGAAGCCGGCGTAGAGCAGCGCGCGCAACGGTGCGTCACGGCTCCCGAGCGGGCGTGGCATCCAGCTCGACAGCGCCGCGGCATACCGGCCCTGGTGGCGTACCGCGGCGAACGCCATCGCCTCCACCAGCGCGCGGTCGCGGACATCGTCGATGTCCGCCAGTGCCGTCGACAGCTCACCCTTCAGCGAGCGGCCCTGATGCAGTACCGCGTCGATGACCCGGGCTGCAGCCGCCCGTGCGTGCGCGCCGTGATCCATCTCAGGCGCCCACCGCGCGCAGATCGCTGCGCGCATTGAGGTAGTCGGCGACGTCGATCGCGCGGCCACCGGCGCGCTGCACCCGCTGCAGGCGCAGGGCACCCTCGCCGCAGGCGATATCGATGCCCTGGCGGCCGGCAAACAGCACCGTGCCCGGCGTCTGGGCGTGGGCGAGCGGCAGCGCACTTGCGGCATGGATGCGCAGGCGCTCGCCGGCCACTTCGGCCTCGGCCACCGGCCAGGGATCGAAGGCGCGCACGGTATTGGACAGCTCGATCGCCGGTCGCGACCAGTCCAGTCGCGCCTCGGCCTTGTCGAGTTTGTGGGCGTAGGTGATCCCTTGCGCCGGCTGCGGGTTGAGTGGCAGCTGCATGCCGACGCGCAGCAGGCCGAGGCCGTCGGCCAGGACCTGGGCGCCGAGAACCGCGAGCCGGTCGTGCAGGCTGCCGCCGGTATCGGTCGGCGCGATCGGCGTGGTCTGACGCAGCAGCACCGGGCCGGTGTCCAGGCCTTTCTCCATCTGCATCAGGCATACGCCGGTTTCGGTGTCGCCGGCCTGGATCGCCCGCTGGATCGGCGCCGCGCCACGCCAGCGCGGCAGTAACGAGGCATGCACGTTCCAGCAGCCGTACTTCGGGATATCGAGCACCGCCTGCGGCAGCAGCAGGCCGTAGGCGACGACGATGATCAGGTCGGGCTCCAGCGCGCTCAGCGATTCGAGCACCTCGCGGCCCTTCAGCCGCTCGGGCTGATCCACCGCCAGTCCGCGCTCGAGCGCCGTCCGCTTGACCGGGGAGGCGGTCAGCGCCCGCCCCCGCCCGGCGGGCCGGTCGGGCTGGGTGTAGACCGCGACGACCTCGTTGCGCGCGTCGGCAGCCAGCAGCGACGGCACGGCGAAGTCGGGGGTGCCGGCGAAGACGAGTCTCATGAGCGGTTTCCTGACAGGCAGCGGCAAAAAGCGGAGCGCCCACGCGCGTGTCCCGCAACGGCGACTCCGGGATCGGCGGGCGGCGTGCGCGGCGTGGCGATCAGTCGCGACCCTTGCGCAGCTTCTCGAGCTTCTTCAGCGCGCGGTCGCGCTTGAGCGGCGACAGATAGTCGATGAACAGCTTGCCGTCGAGATGGTCGATCTCGTGCTGCACGCACGTCGCCAGCAGGCCGTCGACGCTCATCTCGAACGGTTTGCCATGCCGGTCGAGCGCAGTGACGGTGATGCCGTCGGCGCGGGTCACGTCGGCGAACACGCCCGGGATCGACAGACACCCCTCGGTGTGGACGCGCAGATCGTCGGAGCGATCGCGCACTTCCGGATTGACGAACACCAGCGGCTGCTCACGGCCCTCGGTCACATCGATGACCATGAAGCGCGCATGGGTGTCGACCTGGGTCGCCGCCAGGCCGATGCCGGGCGCCTCGTACATGGTCTGGAACATGTCGTCGATCAAACGCTGGAAGGCCGGATCGGCGAAGGAGTCGGCGGCGACCGGTTCGGCCAGTTTGCGCAGCCGGGCGCTGGGGTATTCGAGGATCTCAAGCAGGGGCATGGTGGCAAACAGCGAAAGCGGTCACAGCCGCGGGAGCGAGGTTGGAATTGTAGCGCGGCCACAGTTGCGTCCGCGCCGGACTTTCAGGCTATATTGCGCCGCTGCAAGGG
The DNA here is from genome assembly GCF_002327105.1 of Luteimonas chenhongjianii. Lineage (GTDB taxonomy): Bacteria > Pseudomonadota > Gammaproteobacteria > Xanthomonadales > Xanthomonadaceae > Luteimonas > Luteimonas chenhongjianii. The sequence goes on from NZ_CP023406.1 coordinate 3,184,895, forward strand.
GAAAAACTTAAGGGGAGCAGGTAGATGGCGGGCACGCTTCAGCGTCTTTCCAGGTCGCTACGCACGGGTTGTGCCGTCGCGTTGTTGACCGTCACCACGTTCGCCGCTGCCCAGCAGATGCGCGGAGACCATCCGGAAACCTATGTCGTGGTCCGCGGGGACACGCTATGGGACATCGCCGGTCGCTTCCTCGATCGGCCCTGGCTGTGGCCCGAGATCTGGCAGGCGAATCCGCAGATCGCCAATCCGCACCTGATCTATCCGGGTGACGTGATCAGCCTGGCTTACCTCAATCGGGTGACGATGGCGCCGGGGCCGCGGCCACTGGAAGCCTCGCCGATCAATGCGATCCCGCTGTCGGACGTCGAGCCATTCCTGAAGAACCGCCGGGTCGTGTTCGAGTTCGAAAACCTGCCCTACGTGCTCGGTCTGGAGGACGGACGCCTGCGCGGCAGCGTCGGCCGCAATGTCTACGTCAAGGGACTGGACGCTGCCCGTCCGGGCGAGCGCTATGCGGTGCTGCGCCCGGCCACGGAGTTCTACGGTGCTCGCGGCTCGCGCGATCTCGACTTCCGCGGCAAGCGCATCCCCGGCGAGAGCAACCTGTGGTCGCAGACCCAGCCGAAGTCCCGCCAGCAGGACGCGTTCCTCGGCTACGAAATGGTGCAGATGGGCGTGGGCACGGTGCTCCACGGCCCGACCGCGCAGAGCGACACCACGACGCTGGTGCTGGACAACGACGGCTTCGAGGCACGCGTGGGCGACCGTCTGGTCCCGGCGAATCCGCAGCCCTACGACCTGCAGTTCTTCCCGCACGCGCCGAGCGCCGAGGCACTCGCGGCCAATGCGCGCATCATCGGCGTGGCCGACATGCTGGTCACCGGTGGGCCGCGCGACGTCATCGCGATCTCGGCCGGCTACCAGAACGGTGTCGACAACGGCACGGTGTTCTCGATCTGGCACGACGGTTCATACGTCATCGACCGGGTGAAGCACCCCAACACCTCGCAGATCACCAGCTCGCCCAACCCCGGGGTCAACCGCGATCGCCTGCCCGACGAGTACGCCGCGCACGCGATGGTGTTCCTGACCTTCAACTTCGTCAGCTACGCGCTGGTGATGGAAGGCGAGAAGCCGGTGCAGGTCGGCTACACGGTCAAGCACCCGGACGCCGAACAGTAGGCGGCGCCCGCCACGCGGGCTTTCCCGACCGGATCGGACGACGGCACCTTCGGGTGCCGTCGTCGTATGCGGCCTAGGCTTGGGCCATGGACGACGATCGCGACCTGCAGGCGGTGCTGCGCCTGATCCATGCCGGCGGCGCCGCCGCGCCACGCCGCGCCCTGCTGTCGATGCCTGGCGGGCCGGCGTCCGCGCTCGACGCTGGCCCGGCCGTGTGGCGGGCCGCCGGGCTCGATGCGCGCCAATGCGCCCTGCTTGCCGGTGACGCGCCCGACATCGATCGCTGGCACGACTGGCTGACCGCCACATCCGCCCGGCAGCTGATCGCCTGGCACGATCCCGACTACCCGGCGCTGCTGCGCAGGATGTCGGCGCCGCCACTGGCGCTGTTCGTCGAAGGCGACGTGGCACGGCTGTGGCGGGCGGGCATTGCCGTGGTCGGCAGCCGCGCGCCCACGGTCGGTGGCCGCGACAACGCGGCTACGTTCGCGCGACGGTTCGCAGTCGCGGGTTTCGCCGTGGTCAGCGGGCTGGCCAGCGGCATCGACGCGGCGGCGCACGCGGCCGCGCTCGACGCCGACGGGGACACAGTGGCGGTCCTGGGCAGCGGGATCGACCAGCCCTATCCGCGCTCCAACACACGGCTGCATGCGCGCATCGTGGGCACCGGGACGGTGGTCAGCGAATACCCGCCGGGCACGCCGGCACGGCGCGAGCAGTTCCCAAGCCGCAACCGCATCGTCGCCGGACTCGCGCTGGGCACGCTCGTAGTGGAGGCCGCACACCGCTCCGGGGCATTGATTACCGCCAGGCTCGCCGCCGACGCGGGTCGCGAGGTCTTCGCGATCCCCGGCTCCATCCACAATCCGATGGCGCGCGGCTGTCACCGCCTGTTGCGTGATGGCGCCACCCTGGTGGAAACGGCCGAGGAAGTGATCGATGCGCTTGCGGCAATCGCCGCCGGTCTGGCCGACGCCTTGCAGGGGCGGCTCTGCGCCCCCATTCAGAGGGGCAAGACGATACCCGCCGTGCCCGCTGAACAGCAGGCCTCCCCGTCATCCGATGGCGATCCGGACTACCACCGGTTGTGGAATGCCCTCGGGCACGACCCAACCGGTATGGATGAACTGATCTCGCGCAGCGGATTGACGGTGGCCCGGGCGTCGGCCATGCTGCTGTCCATGGAGCTGGATGGACGTGTGGCTGCGGCGCACGGTCGGTATTCCCGAAAGTCCTGACACGATGTGCCGCGAGGCGCAGGCCGAGGGGAAATGAAAGAAAGCATCCTGGATGTCCTGCTGTACCTGTTCGAACACTACTTCACCGAGGATGCGGACCTCGTCCGTGATCGCGACTCGCTGCAGAGCGGCCTGCTCCAGGCCGGATTCAGCCCCGCCGAAGTCAGCAAGGCTTTCGACTGGCTGGACGCATTGGCGGACCAGCGGCCGAGTGTGCCGGTGGTCCGCGCCGATGGCCCCACACGCGTCTACAGCGGTCCGGAGCTCGACCGGCTGGACGTCGACTGCCGGGGGTTCCTGATGTTCCTCGAGCAGCATCGCGTACTCGATTCCGACCAGCGCGAGCTGGTACTCGACCGCGTGATGGCGCTCGACCAGGACGAGCTGGACCTCGACGACCTGAAGTGGGTCGTGCTGATGGTGCTGTTCAACCAGCCCGGCAGTGAGGCGGCCTATGCGTGGATGGAAACGCAGATGTTCGACGATGAGCCCGAGCCGGTGCACTGAGCCGCCATCTTCAGGCCGGAATCGACGAAAGGCGCCTGCGGGCGCCTTTCTCGCGTCTGGCGCTTGGGGCGGCGACAGCGCGCCTGTAGGATGAACAGCGGGGAGTGGCCGGGCGTCCGGCCGCGCAGGGAAGCCACGCCAATGTCCGATCCGGTTCCACGCGCCGCCGGCAGGCCGGCGCCTCGGCTGCATGCCTATCGGCGCTCCGGTCGGACAGCGACCCGGCTGACGTCCCGAAGCATGACCCGCTGGTATTACCTCGACGGTGGCAATACACGCCGCGGCCCGATTACTGCGGCCGCGCTGCGGCAATTGCGCCAGCGGGGCAGGCTGGACGACAGCACCCTGCCGTGGCGGGACGGACTGCCGGCATGGACGCCACTGCGCGGACTGGCGCAGAAACTGAACTGGCGGCGCGCATGCGTCCGGGGCCGCCGACGCACCTTCAAATCCCGCCCGGCACCAGAGACTGCCGGAGCCGCCTTGCATCCCGCCGGCGGCGGACCGGCCACCGGAGGCGCGAGCGTCGTGCCCGCGGCCGGCGCCCGGCGCCGTAACCCTCCGCTCCACTCCATCACCGACCCAGAGACCTTACGCCGATGACCGACTGGTACTACACCGATGCCCGGAACACCCGCCACGGCCCGGTGACGCTGCCCGCGCTGCTGCAGCTGCGTCGCGACGGCATCGTCCACGACGCCACCTTGCTGTGGCGCGAGGGCCTGGCCGATTGGCAGCCGCTGCGCGAGCTGGCGCCGGAACTCGCTGCCGACGGCGCTGCACCGGGCGTCATGCCCAGTGCCAATTCCTGGGCGTTGGAGCCGGTGCCCCCGCCGACGGAGGAAGCGCCGCACCCGGTGCAGGACCCCGGCTGGCGCGCCGTCGCCGCTGCCGGCGGCGTGCAGTCCGCCGATGCTGCGGGACGCGCAGCGGGCGCGGGGGCCGGCTCGCCCTACGCGCCGCCCGCATCGAACGTCGCGCGTCGCAGCACCGCCGTGCTCGGCCGCGATGTCGTGCTGGCCGGTTTCTGGAAGCGGGTGGCCGCCTACCTGATCGACAGCGTCATCGTCGGCCTGGCCGGCATGGCGCTGGCCGCGTTCGCACTCAGTTTTGCCGGGGTGGCGGGCCTCGGGCGCGGCGAGTGGATGAACGCGCTCGTGACGAACCTGATCTCGATCGCGCTTTCCGCCTCCTACTACGCCTGGTTCCATGCGTCGCACTCGATGGCCACGCCCGGCAAGATGGCCGTGGGTATCAAGGTGGTGCGGCTCGATGGCGAACGGATCTCGCTCGCGCGTGCCATCGGCCGCTACTTCGCCACGATCCTCAGCGGGATGATCTTCGGCATCGGCTTCCTGATGGCCGGCTTCACCGAGCGCAAGCAGGCGCTGCACGACATGGTCTGCGACACCCTGGTGGTCGACCGCTGGGCCTTCACCGCCCATCCCGAGCTGCAGCGCCGCGAGCTCGGCACGGTGGCGGTCGTGGTGTTGGCGATTGGCGGCGTGCTGCTGGGACTGGCCCTGCTTGGGATCGTCGCAGCCGTCGGATTGGCCGTACTTTCCTGACCGGCAGCAGTGCCGGCGCTTGACAGCTACCGGCCTGCGTGATTCCACTATAAAAGCAATCGACCGCCCGGGCCTGCCCCGGGCGTCGTCATCTTCACCTTTTTGATGGGCCGCCCCGGTGCGCCCTGGATGCCGCCGACATGGCCAAGAACCTCCTCATCGTCGAATCGCCCGCCAAGGCGAAGACGATCAACAAGTACCTCGGCAAGGACTTCCAGGTCCTGGCCTCGTACGGCCATGTGCGCGACCTGATCCCGAAGGAGGGCGCGGTCGATCCGGCGCACAACTTCGCGATGCGCTACGACCTGATCGAGAAGAACGAAAAGCACGTCGAGGCGATCGCCAAGGCCGCCAAGTCCGCGACCGACATCTTCCTGGCGACCGACCCGGACCGCGAGGGCGAGGCGATCAGCTGGCACATCGCGGAAATCCTCAAGGAACGCGGCCTGCTGGAGAACCGCACCCTGCAGCGGGTGGTGTTCACCGAGATCACGCCGCGCGCGATCAAGGAAGCGATGACCAGGCCGCGCCAGATCGCTGGCGACCTGGTCGACGCCCAGCAGGCACGACGCGCGCTCGACTACCTGGTCGGCTTCAACCTCTCGCCGGTGCTGTGGCGCAAGGTCCAGCGCGGCCTGTCGGCCGGCCGCGTGCAGTCGCCCGCGCTGCGCATGATCGTCGAGCGCGAGGAAGAGATCGAAGCCTTCGTCGCCCGCGAGTACTGGAGCATCGAGGCCGAATGCGCGCATCCCTCGCAGGGCTTCACCGCGCGGCTTACCCGCCTCGACGGGCAGAAGTTCGAGCAGTTCACGGTCACCGACGGCGATACCGCCGAGGCGGCGCGCGCGCGCATCCAGGCCGCCGCGCAGGGTGCGCTGCACGTCACCGATGTCGCCAGCAAGGAGCGCAAGCGTCGCCCGGCGGCGCCGTTCACCACCTCGACGCTGCAGCAGGAAGCCTCGCGCAAGCTCGGCTTCACAACCCGCCGCACGATGCAGGTGGCGCAGAAGCTCTACGAGGGCATCACGCTCGGCGATGAGGGCGCGGTCGGCCTGATCACCTACATGCGTACCGACTCGGTGAGCCTGTCGCAGGAAGCGCTGGGCGAGATCCGCGACGTCATCGCGCGCGATTTCGGCACCTCCTCGCTGCCGGACCAGCCCAACGTCTACCAGACCAAGTCCAAGAACGCGCAGGAAGCCCACGAAGCCGTGCGCCCGACCTCCGCGCTGCGCACGCCCGCCCAGGTCGCGCGCTTCCTCACCGATGACGAGCGCCGCCTCTACGAGCTGATCTGGAAGCGCGCCGTGGCCTCGCAGATGATCCCGGCCACGCTCAACACCGTCACCGTCGATCTCGCCGCCGGCAGCGAGCACAGCTTCCGCGCCTCGGGCACCACGGTGATGGTGCCGGGCTTCCTCGCCGTCTACGAGGAAGGCAAGGACAACAAGGGCAAGGAAGACGAGGACGAGGGCCGCAAGCTGCCGCAGATGAAGACCGGCGACCGCATTCCGCTCGATCGCATCCATGCCGACCAGCACTTCACCCAGCCGCCGCCGCGCTTCACCGAAGCCTCGCTGGTCAAGACCCTCGAGGAGTACGGCATCGGCCGTCCGTCGACGTACGCGTCGATCATCCAGGTGCTGCAGTTCCGCAAGTACGTCGAGATGGAGGGCCGGAGCTTCCGCGCCAGCGATGTCGGCCGCGCGGTGTCGAACTTCCTCTCCAGCCATTTCACCCAGTACGTGGACTACGACTTCACCGCCAGGCTCGAGGACGACCTCGATGCCGTCTCGCGCGGCGAGGCGGACTGGATCCCGCTGATGGAGAAGTTCTGGGGCCCGTTCAAGGAACTGGTGGACGTCAAGAGCGAGTCGGTCGACCGCACCGAGGCCACCGGCGCGCGCGAACTCGGCACCGACCCCAAGACCGGCAAGCCGGTCAGCGTGCGACTGGGCCGCTTCGGGCCCTACGCGGCCATCGGCAGCACTGCCGAGGACGCCGAGGACAAGCCCAAGTTCGCTTCGCTCCGGCCCGGCCAGAGCATGCACACCATCAGCCTCGAGGACGCGCTGGAGCTGTTCCAGCTGCCGCGCATCCTCGGCGAGGACAAGGGCGAGCAGGTCAGCGTGGGCATCGGCCGCTTCGGCGCGTTCGCAAAGCGCGGCAGCGTCTACGCCTCGCTGAAGAAGGAGGACGACCCGTACAAGATCGACCTCGCGCGCGCGGTTTTCCTGATCGAGGAAAAGGAAGAGATCGCGCGCAACCGGATCATCAAGGAATTCGAAGGCAGCGAGATCCAGGTGCTCAACGGCCGCTTCGGTCCCTACATCAGCGACGGCAAGCTCAACGGCAAGATTCCGAAGGATCGCGAGCCGGCGTCGCTGACGTTCGAGGAAGTGACCAGGCTGCTCGAGGAAACCGGCAAGCCGGTACGCAAGGGCTTCGGCAAGAAGGCCCCGGCGAAGAAGGTCGCAGCGAAGAAGGAACCTGCCGCCAAGAAGGCGGCCACCAAGAAGGCGCCTGCGAAGAAGGCGGCCAAGAAAGCGGCGAAGAAGGTCACCAAGAAGGTCGCCAAGAAAGCTGTTACGCCCGCGGCGGAACCGGCGAAGTCCCTGTTGACCCCGTCGAAAGTCGAGACCGGCAAGAAGCGCGTGATCAAGGCCGGGGCCGCTGCGCCCGCCCCCGACGACGCGCCGTTCTGAGCGCGCGTCACCGATCCGCATGAGCGCGATCCCGCTCGAAGTGCCCGCCGCCGCCGACTTGCTCGCGCGCGGCGGCGTCATCGCCTATCCCACCGAAGGTGTCTGGGGACTGGGCTGCGATCCCTTCGATCGTGCGGCGGTGCTGCGCCTGCTCGATATCAAGCAGCGCGCGGTCGACAAGGGCGTGATCCTGATCGCCGGCGCGGTCACGCAGCTCGACCCCATCGTCGACTGGAGCGCGTTGCCGCAGGCGCGCCAGGCCGCCGTCATGGCCAGCTGGCCCGGCCCCAACACCTGGGTGATGCCCGCGCGCGCGGACGTGCCGGGCTGGATCACCGGCGCGCACGCGAGCGTCGCGGTCCGCGTCAGCGCCCACGCGCCGGTCATCGCGTTGTGCGCCGCCTTCGGCGGTGCGCTGGTGTCGACCAGCGCCAACCTCTCAGGACATCCGGCCGTCACGACGCGCGATGCACTCGATCCGCATCTGATCGCCCGCATCGACGGCGTGCTCGTCGGCGAAACCGGCCGCCGGAGTTCGGCCTCGACCATCCGGGACGCGCATTCCGGCGACGTCCTGCGCGCCTGATTCGCGACGCGGACAACGCGGGCGCCGAACTCGCGAGGCGGTTGCATTCGCAACTGAAACGCCGCCACAACCGCGGTTGTCGCACTGCACAATCTATGCTCTATTCCTAGTCCGGCGTGCACGCGTCGATGCGACGCAAGGACCGTGGCGCTTCGATTCGGCGCCGGCCATCTGCCTCTCCACGGACTGCGATGACGACGATGCCGGAACTCCCGGGTCGGGGCCTCTACGACCCCGCCGACGAACGCGATGCCTGCGGATTCGGACTGATCTCGACCATCGGCGGCGACGCTTCGCGCGCGATCGTCGATGGCGCGCTGCAGGCGCTTTCGCGCATGGCGCATCGCGGTGGCATCGCGCCGGACGGGCTCTCTGGCGACGGCTGCGGCGTGCTGCTCTACGGCGCGGATGCGTGCATCGCCGAGCTCGCCAGCGAAGCCGGCCTGCTGTTCGAAGGCGAACATCGTGCGGCCGGCATGGTGTTCCTGCCGCACGACGGCGACGCAGCCTCGCGGTGCCGCGGCGTGTTCGGCGACCTCCTCGTTGCGGCCGGGGTACGCGTCGCCGGCTGGCGCGAGGTGCCGGTCGACATCGACGCCTGCGGCGCACTGGCGCGGGCATCGATGCCGCGTATCGAACAGGTGTTCGTGGACTGCAGCGGCATCGACGTGCGCGCCTTCGAGCGTGCCCTGTATCTGGCGCGTCGCCGCGCCGAAGTCGCATTGAGCGGGGTCGAGGACTTCTACGTGGTCGGGCTGACGCCCGGCCTGCTCGGCTACAAGGGCATGGTCCTGCCGGCCCATCTGACCCGGCTGTTCCCGGACCTCGCGCGCGCCGACCTCACGGCGAAGACCGTGGTCTTCCACCAGCGCTTCTCGACCAACACCCTGCCGCGCTGGCGGCTGGCGCATCCCTTCCGGCGACTGGCGCACAACGGCGAGATCAACAGCATCGAGGGCAACCGCCGCTGGGCGCAGGCGCGCCGCGGCGTGTGGGCATCACCGTTGCTCGACATCTCCGAGTTCGACGAGACCGTGACCATGCATGGCTCGGATTCGCAGACCCTCGACAACATGCTCGAGTGGATGCTGCTCGGCGGCATGGACCTGCTGCAGGCGATGCGCATCCTGATGCCGCCGGCCACGCAATCGCTGGAATACAAGGACGCCGACCTCGCCGCCTTCTACGAGTACTACGCGATCAACTCCGAGCCGTGGGACGGCCCGGCCGGCGTGGTGATGTGCGACGGCCGCCATGCCGCGTGCACGCTCGACCGCAACGGGCTGCGCCCGGCGCGCTGGACGCTGTCGAGCGACGGCATCTTCGTCATCGCATCGGAGGCCGGCGTCTGGGATGTCGCACCCGAGCGCGTGCAGGCCAAGGGCAAGCTCGGTCCCGGCGAGATGATCGCGATCGACCTGGCCGCCGGCACCCTGCTCGACAACGACGCGATCGACGCGGTCAACCGTGCCCGCGCGCCGTACAAGCAATGGCTCAAGGGCGGCATGCGCTACCTGCACACCGAACTGATCGACCCCGCGCTCGCCGCCGAGCCTTTCGCGCCCGACACCCTTCTTGCGTTCCAGAAGCTGTTCCAGCTCACCCGCGAGGAACAGGAGTCGGTGCTGCGGCCGCTGGCGGAGACCGAGCAGGAAGGCATCGGCTCGATGGGCGACGACGTGCCGATGGCCGCGATCAGCCAGCGCGTGCGCCCGCTCTACGACGTCTTCCGCCAGGCCTTCGCCCAGGTCACCAATCCCCCGATCGATCCGCTGCGCGAAGGCGCGGTCATGACCCTGTCCACGCAGATCGGGCGCGAGGGCAACATCTTCCTCGATCGCGCCGAGAACGTGCACCACGTCCTGCTGAACTCGCCGGTGCTGTCGCAACGCAAGCTGCGCGAACTGCTGGCGCTGCCGCGCTTCGCCGACGCGAACCGGCTGCTCCATCTCTACTTCGATGCCGACACCGAGACGCTCGAATCGGCCCTGCACCGGCTGTGTGCCGAGGCCGAGGCGGCAACACGCGCCGGCGTGGAAATCCTGCTGCTCAGCGACCGCTACCCCAGGCGCGGCTCGGTGCCGGTGCATGCACTGCTGGCGACCGGTGCGATCCACCTCCACCTGGTACGCGCGGGCCTGCGCTGCGACGTGAACCTGCTGATCGAAACCGGCACCGCGCGCGACCCGCACCACTTCGCCTGCCTGATCGGTTTCGGCGCGACGGCGGTCTATCCCTACCTCGCGTTCCAGACCCTGCACGCACTCGGCCGGCGCGGTGTGCTGGCGACGAAGGTCGGCAACGAGGCGTTGCAGCTCGGCCGCAGCTACCGCCGCGGCATCCGCAAGGGCCTGCTGAAGATCATGTCGAAGATGGGCATCGGCAGCATTGCCAGCTACCGCGGCGCGCAGCTGTTCGAGATCGTCGGCCTGGCGCCCGAGGTCGTGGCGCTGTGCTTCGAGGGCACGCCCTCGCGCATCGGCGGCGCCGGCTTCGCGCGCCTGGAAGCCGATGCACGCCACCTCGCCCAGCAGGGCTGGGACGACACCGCCCTGCCCGAGCCGGGCGGGCTGCTGCACTACGTGCACGGCGGCGAGTACCACCAGTTCAATCCGGACGTGGTGACCTCGCTGCAGCGCGCGGTGCTGACCGGTGATCGCGCCGACTGGAAGCGTTACTCGGAGTTCGTCGACACGCGCGCCCCGGCCGCGCTGCGCGACCTGCTGCGCCCGAAGGCCGCGGCTGCACCGGTCCCGCTGGACGAGGTGGAACCGGTGTCGGCGATCGTGCGCCGCTTCGACTCGGCGGCGATGAGCCTGGGCGCCCTGTCGCCCGAGGCGCACGAGGCGCTGGCGATCGCGATGAACCGGCTGGGCGGCCGCAGCAATTCCGGCGAAGGCGGCGAGGACCCCGAGCGCTACGGATCCGAGCGTCGCAGCAAGATCAAGCAGATCGCCTCGGGCCGTTTCGGCGTCACGCCGGAATACCTGATCAATGCCGAAGTACTGCAGATCAAGATTGCCCAGGGTGCCAAACCCGGCGAGGGCGGCCAGCTGCCGGGCAGCAAGGTCAATCCGCTGATCGCGCGCCTGCGCTATGCCAAGCCCGGCATCGGCCTGATCTCGCCGCCGCCGCATCACGACATCTATTCGATCGAGGATCTTGCGCAGCTGATCTTCGATCTGCGCCAGGTCAATCCCGATGCGCTGATCTCGGTGAAGCTGGTCAGCCATGCGGGGGTCGGCACGATCGCCGCCGGCGTGGTCAAGGCGGGCGCGGATCTGATCACGATCTCCGGGCACGACGGCGGCACCGGCGCGAGCCCGCTGGGTTCGATCCGCTACGCCGGCGCGCCCTGGGAACTGGGCCTGTCGGAAGCGCGCCAGGCGCTGCAGTTCAACGACATGCGCGGGCAGGTGCTGCTGCAGACCGACGGCGGCCTGAAGACCGGGCTCGACGTCGTCAAGGCCGCGCTGCTCGGCGCCGACACCTTCGGCTTCGGCACCACGCCGATGATCGCGCTGGGCTGCAAGTACCTGCGCATCTGCCATCTCAACAACTGCGCCACCGGCGTGGCGACCCAGGACGAGCGCCTGCGTGCCCATCACTACAAGGGCTTGCCCGAGCGCGTGGAAACGTTCTTCCGCAACGTCGCCGAAGACGTGCGCGAACATCTGGCCGCGCTTGGCGCGCGCTCGCTGGGCGAGATCACCGGCCGCACCGATCTGCTGGAACAACACCTGCGCCACACCCGCGAGGCGGTCGACATCGACCTGTCGATGCTGCTGCGCCGCGATCCGGACAAGCCGCTTTCGTACTGCGGCACGCCGGCGTTGCAGGCACCACCCGACGGCCTGGCCGCGGCGCTCGATGCGAATGTGTCGAAGATGATCGAACGCGGCGACGGTGGCGCATTCGATTCGAGCATCCGCAACACCGACCGCAGCATCGGCACGCGCCTGTCCGGCCTGATCGCGCGGCATCACGGCAACACCGGCATGAGCGGCTCGCCGGTCACGCTGACGCTGCGCGGCACCGCTGGCCAGAGCCTCGGCGCATTCAATGCCGGCGGCCTGCACATCGATCTGGAAGGCGAGGCCAACGACTACGTGGGCAAGGGCATGGCGGGCGGGCGCATCGTGCTGCGCCCGCCCGCGGGCAGCGTGTTCGAATCGCGCGATACCCCGATCCTCGGCAACACCTGCCTCTATGGCGCCACCGGCGGCGAGCTGTATGCCGCCGGCCGCGCGGGCGAACGCTTCGGCGTGCGCAACTCCGGCGCGGTCGCGGTCATCGAAGGCGCCGGCGACCACTGCTGCGAGTACATGACCGGCGGCGCCGTCGCGGTGCTCGGCCGCATCGGCCTGAACTTCGGCGCCGGCTTCACCGGCGGCATCGCCTACGTGCTCGATCTCGATCGTGATTTCGTCGACCGTTACAACCACGAACTCATCGACATCCTGCGCGTTACGCCCGAAGCGTTCGACAACTACCGTTCGCACCTGCGCGATCTGATCGACACTCATGCACGTCTGACCGGCAGCGCGTGGAGCGGCCGCATCCTCGACGAGTTCCGCGATTTCGTCGGCAAGTTCTGGCTGGTCAAGCCCAAGGCCGCGAGCCTCGAGGCGCTGGCCGAAGACCTGCGGCGGGCGGCGTGATGTCCGCGCGATTCGCCCTCGCCCTGTCCGCTGGCGCCGGCTGTCGTGGCGTGCACACCGTGCCGGCGATGTCCACACCCTTCGCCGCGCGCATCTGCCGGGCGTTTGATGTGCCCACCGGCGCGGCGCGCGTGCAGGAGTCCGATCGATGACCAAGCGCGACGTCTTCCGCTTCCTCAACGAACCCCGGGAGATGCCGGCCAAGCTGCCATTGGCCTTGCGCACCGAGGGCGACTGGAACGAACTCTACGGGCGGTTCGAGGACCGCCAGGCCGCGCACCAGGCCGACCGCTGCCTGGACTGCGGGATTCCGTACTGCGAAGCCAAGTGCCCGGTGCACAACTACATTCCCAACTGGCTCAGGCTGGTGCAGGAAGGCCGCGTGCTGGAAGCGGCGGTGCTGGTCCACGAAACCAATCCCCTGCCCGAGATGTGCGGCCGCGTCTGTCCGCAGGACCGGTTGTGCGAAGGCGCCTGCACGCTCGACGACGGCTTCGGCGCGGTGACCATCGGCGCGGTCGAGAAGTACATCGTCGACTCCGCGTTCGCACAGGGCTGGCGGCCCGACCTGTCCAAGGTCGTCGCGACCGGGCGGCGCGTGGCCGTGATCGGCGCCGGGCCCGCCGGCCTGGCCTGCGCGGACCGCCTGGTACGCGCCGGCATCGCCGCGGTGGTGTTCGACCGCTACGAGCAGGTCGGCGGCCTGCTGCAGTTCGGCATTCCGAACTTCAAGCTCGACAAATCGGTGATCGCGACGCGGCGCGCGGTGCTGGAGGGCATGGGCATCGAGTTCCGCCTGGGCGTGGAGGTCGGCCGCGATATCGGCATGGATGCACTGCTCGCGGAGTTCGACGCGGTTTTCATCGGCACCGGCGCCTACCGCTACACCGATGGCGGACTGCCAGGCCAGGACCTGCCCGGCGTGCTGCCGGCGCTGCCGTTCCTGGTGAACAACGGCCGCATCGTCACCGGCGGCGATACCTGGGGCCGCCCGGTCGCGGGCTGGGAAACCACGCTGGCGCTGCCTGACCTGCGGGGCAAGCGCGTGGTCGTGCTCGGCGGCGGCGACACCGGCATGGACTGCGTGCGCTCCGCCGTGCGCCTGCGCGCGGCCAGCGTGACCTGCGCCTACCGCCGCGACGAGGCCAACATGCCGGGCTCGGCGCGCGAGGTCGCCAACGCGCGCGAGGAAGGCGTGCGTTTCCTGTTCAACCGCCAGCCGCTGGAGATCGTGCCGGATACGGCCGGCAGGGTCGCCGGTGTGCGCGTGGTCGAGACCCGGCTGGGCGAACCCGATGCCAATGGCCGTCGCAGCGCGGTGCCGATCGATGGCACCGGATCCCTGCTCGAGGCCGACGTCGTGATCATCGCGTTCGGTTTCTCGCCGCAGGTGCCCGACTGGCTCGACGGGCACGTCGAGGCGCCCGGCAACGGCCGCATCGGCGTTGGCGGCGAGCGTCGCCTGCCCTACCAGACCGCGCACCCGAAACTGTTCGCCGGCGGCGACGCGGTACGCGGCGCGGATCTCGTGGTCACCGCGGTCCAGGAAGGCCGCGACGCCGCGGCCAGCATCGCGCGGATGTTGCGGAAGGCCGCGCGCCCGGCCAGCGCGGCGCTCGACGTCATCTGACGCGCCGCATGGTCGCCCTGGCGCTCGAGCAGCGCGGGGTAGCGGCCCGCCGGGACCGGTCGTGGCCCGGGTCGGGCATCCCGCGCAGAAGGCCGGACCTCTCCCGCATCGCAACACCGCAGGCGTAGCGACGGGCGCGCTGACGGCTCGCGCATCGGCTACCCCAAGGTCCGGGCCCCCGCCCCCCTCGCGCTGAACCGGAGCGTCGCCATGTCCTGCGGGACTTGTGCGGGGCGCTGGAGCTTGCATGATGTCCCCATGCGCCAATCCCTCCGCCCGCTCATTGCCTCCGCGTGCCTGCTGCTGTCGGCCGTGCCGGCGATGGCGCAGTCAACGGGCCAGGTCACGGTCTATCGCTGCACCGATGCCGGGGGAAACGTGACCATCGGCGATTCGCCGTGCGCCCGGGGGCAGACGCAGGAGATCCGCAACATGCTGCGCCCGGTCGACGGCGCGCCCCCGCCCGCGCGTCCCGCGGGACCGACCGCGCCTGTCGTCGATGCGCCGGCGCCGCAGGTCATCGTCATGCGGCCGCCGCAGCCGATGTACCGCTGCGTGCGGCCCGACGGCAGCCGCTACACCAGCGATTCGTCGGAAGGCAATCCGCGCTGGGTGCCGCTGTGGACGATGGGCTATGGACCCCCGGTACGGCACGGACCCTCCACGCGCGTGGGCGTCGAGGTGGGCGACGGCAAGGGCCGCCTGGAGATCGACAGCCGTCCCGGCCACCGCCCCGGCCCCCCTCCGATGCCGCGCGGCGGTTACTACGGCGCCGGCACCTGGATCCGCGATGACTGTCGGCCGATGCCGCAGGGCGAGATCTGTGGCCTGCTGAGCGACCGCCGCGAGGAAATCCGCCGTCGTTTCTTCAATGCGCAGCCGACCGAGCGTGCCGAACTCACCCGCGAGGAACGCACGATCAACGCGCGTCTGGCGCAGGACTGCGACCGTTGATGCGGCGCGTCCTGCTGCTCGCCGGGTTCGCGTGCGCCGTGTCGGTGGCAGGCCGTGTCGACGCAGAGACCACGGTGATCTATCGCTGCACCGATGCGGCCGGCGCGGTGACGTTCCAGAACGGCACGCCCTGCCCGGCGGGCCAGACCCAGCAGCGTCGCGTGGTCGAAATGGCCACATCGATGCCGACCTACGTCGCCCCGCCCACCGCGCCCCCGGCACCGCCGCGGGTACCCTTGATCTCGACCCTGCAGGCGCCGGCAACCGAACGGGCCAGCACCGACGAGCCGCCGCCCCCGCCCCCCGCCCTGTACACCTGTCGCGTCCACGACAACACCACCTACTGGCGTGAGGACGACACGCCGCCATTGCGTTGCCGGCCGTTGCCGACCGTCGGCATCGGCGGGCTGCCCGGCATGGGCGCAGGCCAGGCCTGCGAGCAGGTGGCCGATGTCTGCACGGCAGTGCCCGAGGCGGCGCTGTGCAGCAGCTGGGAGACGCGGGTGCGCGAAGCCGAGTTCCGCTGGCGCTTCGCGCAGGCCCGCGAGCAGCCGCCGCTGCGCCTGGAGTACGAACAGCTGTTCTCGACCTGGCGCGACAGCAGCTGCGGCCCGGGCGCCGGTGTCGCGCCCGCGGCCGGCTAGAGCCAACGCGGTACGGTCGCCCGGTCGGCGTCGTACTCGGATCCGAAGCAGGCGCAGGCGCGCCTCCTCGAACGGGATGATCGCGTGCTGCAGGGCCAGCACCGGCAGCGGCAGCACGGCCAGCGCCCACGGCAGATCCAGCATCAGCGCCAGACCGACGTAGGTGAGCGGCCTGGACCAGGTAGATCGGGGTGGGCGCCAGCGGAACGGGGCCGCGCAGGATCGGCCGCGCCGACGTGCGGGGGAATGATCGTGGTCCGGCGCCACGCGAACGGCGCGAGCGCCCACACGACCAGCACCAGACCGGCGTCGGCCAGCAGCGCGCCGGCCAGATGCAGCGCAGCGCCGATGCCTTCCGGCGCCAGCAGCAGGCCGAACGCGTACTGCAACGCGGCGCCGGCGGCGAAGGCCAGCACGAACTGAAGCGGCGAGCCGGCCGTGGCGCCCGCCACCGCGTCGGCGCAGGCGTCGACGTGCTGCGCACCGGCCATGGCGCACGCGGGGCGATGTCCAGCGGCTCAGAAGCCGTGGCGCAGGAAGCCCCCGTCGACCGCGATGCATTCGCCGGTGATGTAGCTCGCGGCCGGCAGGCACAGGAAGGCCACTGCGGCAGCGACCTCTTCCGGCTCTCCGATCCGGCCCATCGGGGTACGCATCAGCACTTCATCGAGATAATCCGGGTCGGCCAGCGGCTCGGAGGTGCGCCGGGTACGGATGTACCAGGGCGCGACCGCGTTGACGCGTACGCCGTCCTCGGCCCATTCCACTGCCAGATTGCGGGTCATCTGCTGCAGCGCGGCCTTGCTCATGCCGTAGGCGACGCCGGTGCGCACGTGGGTCATGCCCGACACGCTGCCGACGTTGACCACGCTCGAGGTCGCATGCTGGATCAGCAGCGGATGCGCATAGCGTGTGAGTTCGAAGGCACTGAACACGTTGACCTCGAAGATCTCGCGCCACTCGTCCTCGCTGTACTCGGTGGCCGCCCGCGAGATGTTGCCGCCGGCGTTGTTGACCAGGATGTTGAGGCCGTCGCCCTGGTCCTCCACCCAGTCGAGGATCTCGCGCCGCTGGTCCTCGTCGACGACATCGGCGATCAGCGCGCGCACATCGGCGCCGGGAAACTCCTCGACCAGATCGTCGCGGGTGGATTCCAATGCATCGCCGTTCCGGCCGACGATCAGAACCGTCGCGCCGAAGCCTGCGAGCTCGCGGGCGATCGCGCGCCCGATGCCGGCGCTGCCGCCGGTAACCAGAGCCAGTTGCCCATCCAGGCGCCAGCGGTGCGGATCCATCGACAAGTCCCCGATCTGTGTCGGCGTTAGGATAGCGCCGAGCCTCCCCGCAGGAGTACCGCATGTCGATGCCACGTTCGCCCGCAGCCGCTTCGCGTCTTTCGCATGCCGTGATCGCGGTCGCCCTTCTCTCGACCACCGCGGCCTGCACGCCGCCGCCCGATTCGCCGACCGAGAAGCCGACGGAGCCGCAAGCCGCGCAGCTGCGCGATGCGGTTCGCGCGCCGCTCGAGGCCGCGCAGAAGACCCGGCAGTCGGTCGATGCCGACGCGCAGCGCACGCGCGAGGCGATCGAGGCTGCCGGCGGCTGAGCCGCCGCCGGCGCGCCGGCTCACCAGTCCGTGGGTTTGTAGTCCTTGAGGAACTGGCCCCAGACATGGGTGCCGGTATTGATGCCGTCGATGATCGGATCGACGATGCGCGCCGCGCCATCGACGATGTCGAGCGGTGGATGGAAGCGTTCCTCGACGATCTTGCGCTCGGCGATCTCCACCGGATCCTCGTCGGTGACCCAACCGGTGTCGACGGCGTTCATGTGGATGCCGTCGCCGTGGTAATCCGCGGCCGAGGTCCGCGTCATCATGTTGAGCGCGGCCTTGGCCATGTTGGTATGCGGGTGCTTGGTGGTCTTGAAGTTGCGATAGAACTGCCCCTCCACCGCGGACACGTTGACGATGTGCTTGTCCCGGCGCGGCGCTTCACCCTCGGGCGTGCGCAGCATCAGCGTCTTCAGGCGCGCGTTGAGGATGAAGGGCGCAACCGCGTTGACCAGCTGGGTCTCCAGCAGCTCGACCGCCGGCACTTCGTCCATCTGCAGGCGCCAGGAATTGCGGCCACGCAGGTCGACCTGCTGCAGGTCCTTGTCGACGCGTCCTTCCGGGAACAGATGCGCCTGTCCGACCAGTTCGTCGGCGAGCAGTGGCACCTGCGACAGTTCCGCCGCGCGCGCCAGGCCCGCGCGGCTGGTGTCGCCGGCCACCAGCGACTGGCTTCCACCGGGCAGCAGATCCGCCGCGCGCAGACCCTCGTAACCGCCGACGAGCCTGCGGACGTGTTCGGGCAGCGTCTCGATCGCGGCGGTCTCGCCGGCCATCATGTGCGCATAGAACGCCGGCGGGCGGCGCACGGTCTGGCAGGCATTGTTGATGATGAAATCGAGCCGGTCGCGGGTGGCGACGAGTTCGGCGCAGAAGGCCTCCACGCTCGGCGTATGGCGCAGGTCGAGGCCGAACACCTCCAGCCGGCGGCCCCATTGCTCGAAGTCCGGCTCCTGCGCGTAGCGCTGGGCCGAGTCGCGCGGGAAGCGCGTGGTGACGATCAGCGAGCAGCCCGCGCGCAGCAGCTTGAGACCCGCCTGGTAGCCGATCTTGACCCGGCCGCCGGTCAGCAGCGCGACGCGCCCGGTGAGATCGGCGGTCTCGGTGCGCTTGAGGAAGTTCAGTTCCGCGCAGGTCGGGCACAGCTGGTCGTAGAAATGATGGATCTGCGTGTACTTCTGCTTGCAGACGTAGCAGTGCAGAAGTTCCGGCGATTCGGCATAGGCAAGCGGCTCGCTCGCGCAGTTGCGCGGATCGTGCTGGCCCGGCGGCTGCGGCGGGAAATAGTTGGGCGTGGTGAATACCGGTTTGCGACGCAGCGTGCGGATGCCGGTCCGGTCGAGGAGTTCCTCGGTGCGGCGCACCTTCTCCCGGTTCGCTTCGCGCAGGGCTTCCTTGGCCTGCTTGCGGCGCGCGCGCGGCTCGGGATGGTGCACGACCGCGACGGCCTGCAGCAGACGGATCCGGTCGGCTTCGGGCAAGGCGTCGAGCACGCTGCGGTCGTCGCGGATCGCCTCGAGCAGTTCGAGCGCGGCGCGGGCGCGCTGCGGCAGGGAGTCGTCGGCATCGGATGCCGGGAGCGGGGCGGAGATCGGATTCAAGAGGGTGTCCAGGAGCGTGCGCGACAGCCGCAGCGTGGCGCGCCGGGGTCGAACGGGTCAAAAGCGTGCGGTGCAGCAGCCGGGCGGCCGTCGCGGGCATGGTGTGGTCGCGGGGGTGCGAAGCGCCTGCCCGGTGACCGCGCAGCAGGTCCGGTGGACCTGCGACCGGGCCATTTTCACCGATCGGCGGGGGCTGTGCCATCGGCCGGTGGTGCGCCAGGCGAGGCCAGAACCGACAGCGCGAGATCAGGCGCCAGAGCAGGAGACGCTTGAACCGTCATCCGTGCGCCGGCACGCCCGTCGAAGGCGGGGCGGCGCCGATGGTCCGGCTAGGCGAGCGCAGCACTCTCCGGCAGCTGGAGTGCGCCGCGCCGACGATCGCAAGCCGGCCGCGCAGAGCGTTCAGGCAGCCCGTGCAAGGGCGTGCTCAGGCTTGAGGGTGACCGGTCGCGGCGGACGGGTCGACATTCGCGGGCCGGCTGGCAGCCGCCTCCCGGACTACCTGGACACCTGCCGGGGCGTACGCCCGTCTGGCAGTGCGCGCCGGCGGCGCATGGGCATCGGACGGGCCGGCCCTGGCCGCCTCTCTAGCGCGCCACCGGACGGTAGACGATGAAGATCACCAGTTCCTCGTCGCCGAGCTGCTCGAGCGCATGACGATCGCCGTTGCGGGTGAGGATCGCATCACCCGGCCCGACCTCGCGCACGGTGTCGTTGAGCGTCAGCCGGCCACGCCCCGACAGCACGTAGTAGATCTCGTCCTTGTCGTTGACGTGGTCGCCGATGGTTGCGCCGGGGTGGAAGGCGCGCTTGCGGAAGACCAGGTCGAAACCGGTGGCATCGCTGAAGAACGGATAGGCGGTGGTCGTGCCGAGACCGTCGTGGGGGCCGGGCTGCTCGATCGCGATGTCGCGTTCGTTGACGACCACCGAGGGCGAGACTGGCGTCGCGGGCGGCGCTGGCAGCGCATGACAGTCGGCCGCGGTCACCGCCTTGACCGGCGCGGCCGCATCGATCCCGCGCCATCCGGCCGCAACGAGGCAGGCCACGGCGTCTGCGCCGGCCTCGCTGAAATGGGTGCCGTCGGACTTGCCCTGCTCGGGCACGAACATGAAGAAGGGCTTGGCATCCTGTTCGCCATGGTGGCGGATCCAGGCGCTGGAACTGCGGTCGAGATCGATCAGGGGCACCTTCTCGCGCGCAGCCAGTGCCTGCATCGCGAGCGTGTAGCGTCCATGGGTATCGAGCAGCGAACGGAAGTCGTAGAGCATCCGCGCCGCGGGCGTAATGAGCACGGGCGTGGCGCCACGGCTGCGCGCGGTGTCCACATAGCGCTGCAGCAACCGCGGATAGTCGGAATCTGGATCGGTGTAGCGGCTGGCGTCTTCGCGCTTGGCGTCGTTGTGGCCGAACTGGATCAGCAGGACGTCACCCGCCCGCAGCTCGGCGGCGATGGCATCGAGCCGGCCTTCGTCGATGAAGCTGCGCGTGCTGCGCCCGCCTACCGCATGGTTGCGGACCTCCCAGCCACCGGTCGTCCAGGCCTGCAGTTTCTGGCCCCAGCCGGCCTGCGGCGCACGTTCCGGGCCATAGGCGGCGGCGGTGGAATCGCCGGCGATGAAGATGCGGTGGGTGACGGGCGCCGCGGCGGACGCACTTGCCGCAACGGTCAGCAGCATCAGCGACAGGAAACGGATCATCGTGGGCGGCACTCCGTCGAACCGGATCGAACCGCAGGCCGCCGCACGATGGCGGCGACCTGCAGCATGTTGCGATGTCGCGCGGCGCGTTACTTGCCGAGGACTTCCTTGACGTAAGCCACGATCGCCTCGTCCTTGGCGTTGTCGAAGAACGCCTTCTGGAAGCGCTCGCCGCCGACGGCCTGCTTCACCAGCTCCTGGTCGATCGCCTTCAGGCCTTCGACGAAATCCTTCGACGCGCCCTTCTTGACGTCCGCCAGGATGCCGGCGTTGGTCATCTGCGATTCCTTGCGCTCGGCCGGATAACCCTGGCCGCGCTCACCGTCGAACGCCTTCTCGAAGATGTAGCGGATGTTGATTTCCGCGCCCCAGCCGTAGCCCTTGGCGAACGGCAATGCCAGCGCGTTGCCGTTGTTGACCTGCGCGAACAGGAACGCGTCGGTCGGCTCGATGCAGTAGCCGCAGTACACGCCCGGCCAGGCGTTGAGCGACATCATCGCGCCCTGGCCCGTGCCGCAGCCGGCGACGACGAAATCGACCGCCTTCGAGTTCAGCAGCAGTGAGGCGCAGATGCCCAGGTGGATGTAGGTCAGGCGGTGGTCGTTGTCGCCGTCCATGCCGACGTTGAAGACCGTGTGGCCCTTGTCAGCGGCGACCGTGTTGAGCTGCTCCAGCACGACCGGGTTCTTGGCGGCCTGGCTGAATTCCTGCATCAGTGCGATTTTCATGGCGTGTCTCTCTTGCGTGTTCGAAGGGGGAAAGAACGACGGGCCCGCCGATGTGGCAGGCCGGTCGCAGAACGTGGGTGGATCAGCGCGCGAGCCAGCCGCCGTCGACCGGGATCACCGCACCGTTGACGTAGTCCGACGCGCGGCTGGCGAGGAACACCGCCGTGCCGCCGAGATCGGACGGCTCGCCCCAGCGCGCGGCCGGGATGCGGTCGAGGATCGCCTTGTTGCGGGCCTCGTCGGCGCGCAGCTGCGCGGTGTTGTCGGTGGCCATGTAGCCCGGCGCGATGGCGTTGATGTTGATGCCCTTGCCGGCCCACTCGTTGGCGAGCAGGCGCGTGATGCCGGCGATGCCCGACTTGCTGGCGGTGTAGGACGGCACGCGGATACCGCCCTGGAAGGACAGCATCGACGCGATGTTGATGATCTTGCCGCTGCCCTGGGCGATGAAGTGCCGGCCGATGGCCTGCGACAGGAAGAATGCGGACTTGATGTTGACGTTCATGACGTCATCCCAGTCCTGCTCGCTGAAATCGACCGCATCGGCGCGGCGGATCAGGCCTGCGTTGTTGACCAGGATGTCGACGCCACCGAGGCCATCGAGCGTCTCCTGCAGCAGGCGCGGCACCGGCTCGATGCTGGTCAGATTGGCCTCGATCGCCACGAAGCGGCGACCGAGTGCCTTGACCCTGGCTTCGGTTTCCGTGGGCGGGCTGATACCGGCCGCGGCGATGTCCGCGCCGGCCTGCGCCAGCGCCACTGCGATGCCCTGCCCCAGGCCGGTGTTTGCGCCGGTGACCAGCGCGACCTTGCCTTCGAGGCTGAACGGATTGCTCATTGATTGCTCCCTGTTGTGTGCGTGGGTGGCCGCGTGCGGCCGTTACTTGAGCTGGCAGATGTCCAGCACGTGCATGTCGGTGTAGTCGAGGTTCTCGCCGCCCATTGCCCAGATGAAGCAGTAGTTCGAGGTGCCTGCGCCCATGTGGATCGACCAGGGCGGCGAGACGACGGCCTCGTTGTTCTGCATGACCAGCAGGCGTTGTGCGTCGGGCTCGCCCATGAAGTGGTAGACGCGGTCGTTCTCTCCGAGATCGAAGTAGAAATAGACCTCGCTGCGCCGGTCGTGCAGATGCGGCGGCATCGTGTTCCAGACGCTGCCGGGCTTGAGGATCGTCAGGCCCAGCAACAGCTGCGAGGACTGGCAGGTGGCCGGCACGATGTACTGGTAGATCGTGCGCTCGTTGCTGGTTTCCAGTGCGCCACGCTCCAGCGGCACCGCGTCGGCGATCGAGATCTTCTTCGCCTCGAAGCGCGCATGCGCGGGGGTCGAGGCGAGATAGAACTGCGCCGGCACTGCGGCGTCGTTCGACGCGAACACGACCTCCGCGCTGCCCATCGGCACGTACAGCCCGTCCTTCGGCGCGAGCGCGAATTCCACCCCGTCGACGCGCACGGTACCGGCGCCCGCGCCCACGTTGACGACACCCAGCTCGCGGCGCTCAAGGAAGGGACGCCCGGCAGCGGAAGCCGGTTCGGTCTGATGCGGCAGGGAAAGCGGCGCGGCAAGCGGGCAGGCACCACCGATGACGAAACGCTCGTAATGCGTATAGCTGAGGCGGATCGCATCGTCGGCGAACAGGCCGTCGAGCAGGTAGAGATCGCGTAACGCCTCGTTGTCGATGCCCTGCATGACCCCGGGGTGGGTCGCGTAGTAGGTCTTCCGGTACATGACGTCCTCCAGAGCGCCAGGAGGCGCCGGCCAATTCTACGATGTCCGGTAACCGGTGTCATACCGCGCCGCGGCATGGGTTCAGCCGGGTACCTGGTCGCTGAGATCCACCCGATGCGGTGCGCCCGACCCGCATCCCTCAATGCCGGGTGCGGGCGCGGACGGATTCGTGCATGGCGCGCTTCACCCGCACGCAGCGCCCCGGCGGAAAGCCCGCGTGCAACACGCGGGCCCGCAACGCTAGCCCGGCGGCTGGCAGGAATCGCGCAGGATCAGGTGCGGCCGCACGCTGGCCAGCGGCCGCAGATCGTCCTCGGGCTGGATGAGCATTGCCGCGGCGATGCGGCCGGTATCGCGCGTGTCGCGACGGACCGAGGTCAACGGTGGCCACAGGCGCGTCGCCAGCGGGCTGTCGTCGTAGCCGACGACCGACAGCTCGCGCGGCACGCTGATGCCTTCGCGCATGGCGACCCGATAGACACCGGCGGCCATCTCGTCATTGCCGCAGAAGACCGCCGTTGGACGCTTCTTGCCCGACAGCAGCTTCTCCGCCGCGGCCACGCCGGATTCGAAGGTGTAACCGGCCTCCACGATGCGGGACTTGGGCAGTTCGATGCCGCGCTTCTGCAGCGCCGAGAGAAAGCCCCCGGTCCGTTCGATGGACGAGCGGTAGTCGCGCGGGCCGGTAATCAGGCCGATGTCGCGATGGCCCAGCGACTGCAGATAATCGGCGACCTCGGCGGCGCCGTCGTGGTCATGGGTGACCACCATGCGCTCGGGCCTGTCCATCGACACCGCGGCGATGCGCACGTAGCGCATCCCGATCGAATCGAGCATCGCGGCCAGCGCCGGGTCCTCGGACACGCGTGGTACCAGCATCACGCCATGCAGCTTCTGCTGCTGGACGAATCGGCGCACGCCATCGACGTAATCCGGGCTGCGGCTGTCGCACGGATGCACCACCAGCTCGAAGCCCGAACCGCGCAGCGAATCCAGCGCGCCGTACTGCATGTTCACGATGAACTGCGCGGTCGGGTTGTCGTAGACCATGCCGATCAGGAACGAGCGCCGGAACGCCAGCCCGCGCGCGAGTGGATCAGGCGAGTAGCCCACCTCGCGCATCAGCGTCTCGACCTTCTCGCGCGTGTCCTGCCGCACCAGCGGCGAGTGGTTGATGATCCGCGAGACGGTCTTCTTGGACACCCCGGCGAGCCTGGCGATGTCGTTGATCGTCGCCGGCCGCTTCATCTCCACCGGAACCGTTGCCTTCGGGGTCTTCTTCGCTGCGGGCATCGGCCGTTCCGTCCATTGAGTTTTCGCGCAGCATCCATTCTAGCGGTACGGACCGGGCCGTCGAATGACGGCCCGGCCGTGCGGTGCGACCCTCAGTCGAGCGCGCGGTACTGGAAGTTTCGGAAGTGCACCTGGCCCTCGCCGGCCGCATAGATCGCGGGCTTCACCGCCAGGAACCGCCCGGCCACATTGTGGTGATAGCCGGAAATTTCCATCTGCACCGGATACTTGGTCCAGCTCTCGCCATCGGTGCTGGTGTGAATGGTGACGATGTGCTGATCGTTGCGGACACGCATCCACAGCTTGCCGCCCGTCGCGCTGGGCGCGATCTGGGTCGGGCGCTCTTCGCCATAGCGATGCATGATGAAACGCTCGCCGTTGCTGCCCACGCCGACGTAGAGCCTGTCGCTGTAGAACAGCAGCGCCCCGCCCTGCGCGCCCGGCTCGATCTCCATCTCCACCTGGAACTCGTAGGACTTGTCGCCGGCGATGACCGTCAGCGGCGAGCTGTCGCGCGGCTGCGTGCCCTTGCCCTGCAAGCTCAGGGTGCCGTCGCCGAACGACAGCCGTTCGTACTCGTTCGGCGTCGGGTTGTAGAACGACCACTGCGCGCCCAGCCGTCCGCTGCTGAAATCATCCGACAGCGCCATGCCGTGTTCGCCGACGGACTCGCCCGCCGGCTTGGCCAGCGGCTGGCCGAGGTCGCCGCCCTTGGCCACGAACCAGCCGGCGTCGGTCCATTCGATCGGCTCCAGCAGCGCCTGCCGGCCGAGCGTCCAGTACCCGTTCTCGTAGCCGTGATACATCATCCACCAGCGGTCGTCGGTGCCTTCGACAATCGTCGCGTGGCCTCGCGACCACCACGGCTCATCGCGGCTGACGGTCCGCACGATCGGATTGTGCGGCGAGTTCTCCCACGGTCCATGGATCGAACGCGAACGCGCAGTGATCACCATATGCCCGGTCGGCGGGCCGGCAGTGCCGCCGACGGCAGTGGTCATGTAGTACCAGCCGTCGCGGAAGTTGATCTTCGGCCCTTCCTGCGCGTAGGCCTCGACGTCCCATTCCGCGGGATACTGCCAGCCGTCGTAGACGTGCTTGGCTTCGCCCACGACGCTCAGGCCGTCGTCCGAGAGCTGCACGTAGGCGCCCCCGCTGAGGAACAGATAGCGCTTGCCGTCTTCGCCGACCGCGTGCCCGGGATCGATGTAGCGGCCAAGACCGATGTTGACTGGCTCGCTCCATGGCCCCCTGATGTCGTCGGCCCAGACCACATAGTTGCTGCGCTCGCTGCCCTCGGTACCGCCGGTCCGCGCCGGGAAGTAGATGAAGTACCGGCCATCGTGCTTGATGATGTCCGGCGCCCAGATCGAGCCGACGTTCTTCGTGATCGCGTGGCCCAGCGGCTGCCAGTTCACGAGATCGCGCGAATGCCACAGCGGCAGGCCCGGATATGCATCGAACGAGGACAGGGTCAGGTAGTAGTCTTCGCCGTCCTTGAGCACCGAGGGGTCGGGACGGTCGCCGGCGAAGACCGGATTGAGGAAGGTGCCGTCGCCGAGATCGGCCTTGCGCTGGTTCTCGATGCCGCGTGCCCAGGGCGACGCCTCCGAAGCACCCGCCGTCGCGCTGGCGGGGGTCGCTGCAACAGTACCGGCGGCATACGACAGGCCGGCCAGGCAGCAGGCAACGAGCAGGGGGGCACGCAACATTGATCGCGACATCAGCAACTCCGTAGGGGAAACATGCGGCTCACCTGTTAATGACACCGCTGGTCAACAGACCCTACCAGACAGGCCTGATTCCATCATTTTGCGATGCAGCAAGGCTTTTTACAGGCGCGACGTTACAGTCCCGGCAACGCCCGATTCGCAAATCGCACCAGAAATGACACCGATAGCCAACGTGCCGGAGCCGGGACTCGGCAGCGGGCGCATCGCGCGGGCTCCGGTCGTGGCGATGGGCGGCCTCCGCCGCAGACAACACGACGCGCAGGATCGGCGCGAGTTTGCGTTACGCTCGCGCCGAGCCGAGCCGGCACAACGGGCGGCAGCCGCATCACGAGAACCTGATCAACCCGTACCTGCGCCGCTGAACCTACGCCGCGCAATCACTTCGCAAGGGGAAGCAGCATGACGTCAAGACAGACGGGCGAGAACACCGGGCTGATCATCATGATCAGCTGTGTCGCCACGATCGGTGGATTCCTGTTCGGATTCGACAGTGGTGTCATCAACGGCACCGTCGACGGCCTGCAGCGGGCCTTCAATTCCGACTCCGTGGGCACGGGCTTCAACGTCGCCTCGATGCTGCTCGGCTGCGCGGTGGGTGCGTTCTTCGCCGGGCGACTGGCCGACGTGTTCGGCCGACGCGCGGCGCTGATCGCAGCCGCCGTGCTGTTCCTGGTCTCGGCATGGGGGTCGGGCATCGCCACCGGCTCACTGGAGTTCGTGATCTACCGCGTCATCGGCGGACTGGCGGTCGGCGCCGCCAGCGTGATGTCGCCCGCCTACATCAGCGAGGTGTCGTCGGCACGCTATCGCGGACGCCTGGCCACGATGCAGCAGATCGCGATCATCGGCGGCCTGTTCGCGGCGTTCCTCAGCAACTACCTGCTGGCACGGGTGGCAGGTGGCTCGACAGCAGAGTTCTGGGCCGGCTACGAAGCGTGGCGCTGGATGTTCTGGATCGAGATCGCACCCGCCGCGCTGTTCTTCGTGGCGCTGTTCGCGATTCCCGAAAGTCCGCGCTTCCTCGTCGCCCGCGGGCGCATGGTCAAGGCCGAGCAGGTGCTCGTTCGCCTGTATGGCGAGATCGAGGGTCGCCGCAAGCTCGTCGAGATCCGCGAATCGCTGGCTGCCGACCTGCACCGGCCGAAGTTCTCCGATCTGATCTCCAAAGCCACGGGACGGGTACGCCCGATCGTCTGGGTCGGCATCGGCCTGGCCGTGTTCCAGCAACTGGTCGGCATCAACGTGGTCTTCTATTACGGCGCCGTGCTGTGGCAGGCCGTCGGTTTCTCGGAGAACGATGCGCTGTTGATCAACGTGCTGTCCGGCGCGCTGAGTATTGGCGCCTGCATCGTGTCGCTGCTGCTGGTCGACCGCATCGGTCGCAAGCCGTTGCTGTGGATCGGCTCGCTCGGCATGGCGGTCACGCTGACCGGCGTCACGATCGCATTCGCCACCGGCACGCTCGGCGATGACGGTCGCCTGCTGCTGTCCGATTCGATGGGCATGCTGGCCCTGGTCGCCGCCAACCTCTACGTGATCTTCTTCAACATGTCCTGGGGCCCGGTCATGTGGGTGATGCTCGGCGAGATGTTCCCCAACCAGATCCGGGGCTCGGGTCTCGCGGTCGCCGGCCTGTTCCAGTGGGGCGCGAACTTCCTGATCACCTGGACCTTCCCGATGCTGCTCGCCGGGATCGGCCTTGCGGGCGCATACGGGCTCTATGCCTTCGCGGCGGCGCTGTCGGTGGCGTTCGTGCTGCGCTACGTCCACGAGACCCGCGGTCGCGAGCTCGAGGACATGGAAGGCTGATGCAGCTCGGCCTGGCCGCGAACCGGCGTCACCACGCCAACGGGGATGCCGCCCTGTTCCGCTGGCTGCACGCCAGCGGCGCGGGTTTGCGCGAACTCGGGGTGAGCCTGCACGCGGTCGGCCGCACCTTCGATGCGATCCACGAGCGCGGCGCGCTCGCCGGCTATGACGGCCTCCGGCGCTACCCGTATGGCCGCGAGGGCGGCCTGATGAAACTCGTCGCCGAAGTCGTCGGCATGGGTGAGGACCGCACGCTCGATGGCGCCATTTACTTCATCGATCCGGTTGATCCCTCCTCGATCTTCCCCGAGGCCGTCGCTCTCAAGCGCCAGTGTGTGATCCAGGGCAAGCCATTCCTCTCCACCGTCGCTTCGGCGCGCGACTGGGTGGAAAGCGAGCGCATCCATGCAGGCCTGGTACCGGATGCCGGCGCGGACGATCTGTACCGTTTCACCGGCCAGACGGTGGCCCTGATCGCACACGATGCGCTCAAGCCGCGCATGCTTGAATTCGCCGACCGACATTTCGACCTGCTGTCCCGCTTCGCCTCGCGCGTGGCCACCGGGACCACTGGCCTGCGTCTCAACGAACTCGCCTGGCGCCGCGGATGGCCGCAGGGTCAGGCCTGGACGCAGCGCTTCCAGAGCGGCCCGCTCGGCGGCGATGCGCAGATCGCCGACCTCGTGCTCGACGGCCGCTGCCAGCGCGCGGTGTTCTTCGAGGATCCGCACGTCGCGAGGCAGCACGAGGCCGACATCCAGCTTCTGGAGCGCGCCGTCACGACAGTGACCGACACCGTGGCGTGTCTGACGTCACCGGGAGTGGCCGATCGATGGGCGGTGGCGGCGACGCGGCGGGCGACGCTGGCCTGAGTCGGCAGTGCTGCACACGCGGCGGCCTGCCACGCATGTTTCGGCCTGAGCGGTGTAATCGGCCACGAGGGGGGCCGGGGCCAGCGCGTTTGCGTGGTGCCGGCTGGGCCCCCGCCTGCTCTCCATCACCCTCAGGCCAGAACGTGTCGTCCCCACGCGCACCGCTTTGCAGCAACACTGCCCGGGTTCGAATACTGCCAGGCAAGGTCACGGCGCGCGTTCCGGCGGCGCCAAGGCGGTTACACCGCATCGGTCCGCGTACCGGACGAAGTTGCTGCCTCCTGCCCTGCACGAGAAACCGCACGGGACGCTAGCAAAACCTCATCGGCTGCGTTTCGCCGCGCGGCGCCACCTGCGCCAGGCATCTGCGAACTGACCCGCGTCAGACCGCGGATCCGGAAGCGGAAATGGCCGCCGGCACGCGCGAGGGACCTCGGAACAGAAACGGCCCCGCAAGCGGGGCCGTTTGAACACTCAAGACAATGGCCGTCAGCCGCGCAGCACCCCCGGCAGCCACAACGACAGACCCGGGAACAGCGCCACGATGAGCAGCACCACCAGACCTGCAATCCAGAACGGCCAGATCGTGCGCATGCTCTCGCCGACGGTGATCTTGCCGATCGCCGTGCCGATGAACAGCACCGAGCCCACCGGCGGCGTCACCAGTCCCAGGCCGCCAGCGAGTACCAGCACCAGGCCGAAGTGGATCGGATCGATGCCGTAGGCGCGGGCGACCGGCAGGAAGATGGGCGTGCAGATCAGGATCAGCGGCGCCAGGTCCATGAAGGTGCCCAGCAGCAGCAGGACCAGGATGATCATCAGCAGCACGGCGAGCTTGCTGTGCGCGAACGACTGCAGGAACTCGACCGCAGCCGACGGCACCTGAAGGTAGGCCAGCAGCCAGCCGAATACCGACGCCGTCGCGATCACGAACAGGATCACACCGGTGCTGCGCGCGGCATGGACGATGGTCGCGCGGAACTCGGCCAGGCGCAGCTGGCGGTAGAGGATCACGGTGACCAGCAGCGCATAGACCACCGCGATCGCCGCACTCTCCACCGCGGTGAAGATCCCCATGCGGATACCGACGAAGATCAGTGCGACGAGCCCGAGGCCCGGCAGCGCCGATACCAGGCGCAGCAGCACAGCGCGCCAGCCCGGGAAGATCTCCACGCCGTAGCCGCGATGACGCGCCACCAGATAGCCGGTGAACATCAGCACGACCGTCATCAGCAGCGCCGGCGCGATGCCCGCGGCGAACAGATCGGCAATCGACAGTCCGCCGCCAGCCGCTGCAGTGAACAGGATCAGGTTGTGCGAAGGCGGCACCAGCAGCGCGACCAGCGCCGCGGTGATGCTGACGTTGACCGCGAAGTCACGGTCGTAGCCGCGCTTGACCATCTGCGGAATCATCGTGCCGCCAACCGCCGATACGTCGGCGATTGCCGAACCCGACACACCGCCGAAGAACAGCGAAGACAGGATCGAAACCTGTCCCAGTCCGCCGCGCATGCGTCCGACCAGCGAGGACGCCAGCGAGATCAGCCGCTCCGAGATGCCGCCGCGCATCATGATTTCGCCGGCGAAGATGAAGAGCGGGATCGCGATCAGCGAGGCCGAGCCGATGCCGGCCGAGACCTGCTGGACCAGCACGATGGACGGCAGGTCGAGATAGAGCAGCGTCGCCAGCGCCGCAGCGGCAAGCGCGAAAGCGACCGGTACGCCGAGCACCAGCAGCAGGGCGAAGACGATGAACAGAATCGCGATTCCCATGTCAGCGGCCCTCCCCGGCCGACGGGGCGCGCAGCACGCCAACGAGTTGATTGAGTGCGAACACGACCATCAGCGCGCCACCGAGCGACAGCGGCAGGTAGTTGATGCTCTGCGGAAGCGATGCGCCGGCGGCCTTGATGTGCAGGCCGTCGAGCAGCAGCACCGCGCCCCAGTAGGCGACGACCGCACCGATGGCGACGACCACGCCGGGGATCAGCAGATCCACGAGTTTCCGGATCGTCGGCCGCATGTGTTCCTGCAGCAGGAAGAAGCCGAAATGGCGGCGGGTATGCACGCCGGCCGCGGCGCCGAGGCTCATCGCGATGCTCAGCAGCAGCAACGTTACCGGCTCGGTCCAGCTTGGCGAGTCATTCATCACATAGCGGGCGAACACCTGCCAGCCCTGCACGATCACCAGCCCGAACAGGGCGGTGGCGGCAATGGCGATGACGGCGTCGGCCAGGCGGTCGAGCGCACTCTTGGCGGCCTCGTCAGGCGCGAGGATCGTGTCTTCGGACATCGTGGATTCCCGTGTCGGATTCAGTCGGATCAGGCGAGGTCGCGGATGCGACGGTAGAGGGTCTGGAGTTCCGGCTGCCGGAGGTAGCGCTCACGGATCGGCTGCGCCGCGCTGCGGAAGGCATCCATGTCGACCTCGTTCAACTCGATACCGTACTCGGCGACCTGCTGGCGCGCGGCGCCTTCGGACTCGTCCCACAACCGCCGCATCTGCGAAACCGACGCGCGCGCGGTGTCGATCAACAGGTCGCGGTCGGAGGGACGCAGTGCATCGAGCGAGCGCCGCGAGATCAGCAGAATGTCGGGCGCATAGGAGTGCTCGCTCTGCGACCAGTAACGCGCGGCCTCGAAATGACGGCTGGAATGGAAGCTGCGCATGTTGTTCTCGGCGCCGTCGATCATGTGCGTCTCCATGCCGGAGAACGTGTCGCCCAGCGACATCGGCGTGGGATTCGCGCCGAGCAGGCGAACCAGTTCGATGAACATGTCCGACGAGGCGACGCGCAGCTTCAGCCCTTGCAGGTCCTTCGGGGTGACGATCGGATGGCGGGTGTTGTAGAAGCAGCGCGCGCCGCTGTCGTAGACCGCGAGACCGACGAGATCACGGGAGCCGAAGCCATCGAGCACGGTCTGCGCCACGCCGCTGTCGAGCGCGTGGCGCATGTGCGCGACGGAATCGAACGCATAGGGCAGGCACAGCGCGGTGGTCAGCGGAAACGCGTTGTTGAGCGCGCCCGAATACACACGGGTCATGTCGATCGCGCCGAAGCGCGCCATGTCGATCGCTTCCGCTTCGCGGCCCAGCTGGCCCGAATGGTACTGCCGCAGCCGCACACGGCCGCCGGTCTCGCGTTCGAGCACCTCGCCGATCCAGCGCACGGCTTCGACGGTCGGATAGTTGGACACGTGCACATCGGTGGCGGTCAGCACCGTGGCCGCATCGTCGGCACGAAGTGCGCTCGGCAGAAGTGGCGCAGCACAGGCCGCGCCGAGTCCTGCGAGGAAGGCGCGGCGCGTCGTCATGCAGCACCAGTCCCGGCCGCGCCCGCGGCCTCGACGGTGGCAACGATCTCGCCATGCCCCTCGAACACCAGCCGTGCGCGCTGGCCCGGCAGGATGTCGTGGATGCCGGTGGCATTTCCGGTCGCGATCAGTTCGCCGCGCTTGAGCGGGCGGCCGCGTCGCGCCGAGCGCGACAGTGCGAACGCGAACGCCTGCCGCAGTCCACCGGGCAGGGTGGTCGCACCGCCGGTGCCGACGACGACATCATCGATACGGCTCTCGACGCGCAGGGCGGCGTCGTCGAGCCGGGTCCACTGCGGAATCTCCGCGCCGACCACCAGACCGTTGTTGTTGCCGAAATCGGAAACCACCACCAGCGGGCCGAGCTGGTTGATCGTGGCCAGCGGACTGCTGGCGACTTCCAGCCCGACGAACAGTGTCGCCGGCAGGGCCGCGGCCTCTTCGGGTGTCCACTCGGTCTTGTCGGCCGGCGCATCGGCGTCCAGGCGCAGCACATATTCCGCTTCGATCGCGCCGAAGCCGCCCGCGAAGACGGCGATACGCAGGTCGTCGCCGACCTGTTGCAGATTGCGGCGGAAGACCGGGCCCAGCAGGCGGTCGTCCCCGGAGGAATCGCGGCGTTCGGGGGCGATATATCCCACCTTCCAGCCGACGAGTTCGTCGCCCCATTCGGCGATCGCCGAGTCCTGCACGCCGTAGGCATCGACAAGCGTTTCGGGAATCGTTCCGGGGAATTCTGCGAGCGCCTCACCTGCCCGCCGCGCGCGCAGGAATGCGTCGACGATGGGTCGTTTCGCGTCCGCGGATGCGTCCGGCGTGTCCGGACCCGCGATGGCCTTGTTCAACTCGGTCTCCTGGGTGTTGTTGCTGCGCCGCAGAACACGGGCGCCGATGATGTCTTGTATGGTAAACCGGTGTCATCTTCAATGTGCACTGCGGCAAAACGCAGGCCACGCAGCGGATGGAAGGCGGTAAATGGGGCGATTTTCAATAACGTTCGCGCGGTGCCTGATGCTGGCGCCGCTGCTTGCCGGCAGCGCCTGGGCGGCGACCCCGGCGCGGGAAGACACCGCGCCCATCCTGCGGCTGTGGCCGGACACGCCCCGGGTCGCGCCGCGGATCACTGAACGCAGCGATGATCCCGCGCTGCCCGACCGGATCATCGAGGATGTCCGCGACCCCTATCTCGTCGTCTACAGGCCCGCGCGCCGGAACGGCATCGCGCTGCTGGTGACACCGGGCGGCGGCTATGCCCGCATCGTGCTGGACAAGGAAGGCACGGCGCTCGTCCCGCAGTTCGTGGACGCGGCGGGCTTCACCCTGTTCGTGCTGCGCTATCGCCTGCCCGATGCCGTCCACGGCGAAGGCGCGGACGCGCCGCTGGTCGATGCCCAGCGCGCGATGCGCCTGATCCGGGCGCAGGCGGCCGACTACGGCATCGATCCGCAGCGCGTCGGCGTCATGGGTTTCTCGGCCGGCGGCCATGTCGCGGCGCGACTGGCGACGACCCCCGAGACCCTCTACCGCGTGACCGACGGCGCCGACGCGCAATCGGCGCGTCCGGACTTCGCCCTGCTGGTCTATCCAGTGAGCTCGATGCACGCGCCGCTCGCGCATGCCGGCTCCCGCGATCGGCTGCTGGCCGCCAGCGGCGGAAGCGCCGATCAGGCCGTGCTCGACCGCCTGTCTCCGGAACTGCAACTCGGACCCGGGACGCCGCCACTGTTCCTGCTGCATGCGCAGGACGACGACGTCGTGCCGGTGGGCAATGCCCTTGCCCTGCATGCGGCGGCTTTGCGTGCCGGCGTACCGGCCGCTTTGCACGTCTTTCCCCGCGGCGGGCATGGCTTCGGGACCCGCGGCGCAACCGGCGCTCTGGCCCGATGGCCACAGCTCGCCATCGACTGGATCCACGAACAGACCCCAGGCCCATGATGACCACAGCCCCGTTCGATCCCCGGCGCCGCCACTGGTTGCGCGTTGGCGCGGCCACTGCCGCCATCGCCGCCCTCCCCCTCGGGCTTGCCCGGGCGCAGCCACGCACCACCGTCGCGCGCACGCGCAGCGGGCAAATCGGTGGGCAGATCGAGGACGGCGTCCATGTGTTCCGCGGCGTCCCCTATGGCGCCGACACCGCGGCGCGCCGCTGGCAACCGGCACTGCGCGAGACGCGCTGGCGCGGCGTGCGCGATGCGCACGCATACGGACCATCGGCGCCGCAACGCGGCGGCGAGGGTCCGGGCAGCGAGGACTGCCTGCGCGTCAATGTCTGGACCCCGGCCCTGCGCGACGGTGCGCGTCGCCCGATCCTGGTCTACATCCACGGCGGCGGGTTCACCACCGGCTCGGGCAGTGACCCGCTCTACGACGGCGGCGCGCTGTGCCGGCATGGCGACGTGGTCGTGGTCACACTGAATCATCGGCTCAATGCCTTCGGTTACCTGCACCTGCGCGACCTCGGAGATGCCTCGTTCGCGCACGCCGGCAATGTCGGCCAGCTCGATCTGATCCAGGCGCTGGAATGGGTGCACGCGCACGCGGACGAATTCGGCGGAGATGCCGGCAATGTCACCGTGTTCGGGCAATCCGGTGGCGGCGCGAAAATCGCCACGCTGATGGCGATGCCGGCCGCGCGCGGATTGTTCCACCGCGCCTGGACGATGAGTGGCCAGCAGGTCACCGCCGCCGGTCCACGTGCGGCGACGCAACGCGCCGAGCTCTTTCTCGGCGAGCTGGGCGTTGCACCGGGCGAACTGGAACGCCTGCGCACGCTCCCCATGCAGGCACTGCTCGACGCGCAACGCGTGCGCGACCCCTCGCGCGTCGAGAACAGTGCGCTGTACTTCGGGCCCGTGGTCGACACGGTCACCCTGCCGCGCCACCCATTCTGGCCGGAAGCGCCGCCGCAGTCGGCCGACATCCCGATGGTGATCGGCAACACGCGCGACGAAACCCGCGCCTTCCTCGGCAACGATCCGGACAACTTCTCGCTGACTTGGGACGCGCTGCCGGCGAAGCTGCGCACGCAGCAGTTCGTCGATCTCGACCCGGCGGTGGTGATAGCCGAGTACCGGCGCCTGTATCCGGGCTACTCGCCGTCGGAAGTGTTCTTCGCCGCGACCACCGCGGGCCGCTCCTGGCGCGGCGCGGTCGAGGAGCTCGAAGTGCGCGCCGCGCAGGGCCGCAACACCTGGGCCTACCAGCTGGACTGGCATCCGCGCACCGAAGAAGGCAGGCGCAGCCGGGCCTTCCACACCCTCGACATCCCGTTGGTGTTCGACACGGTGCAGCTGCCGTCGGCGCGCACCGGCAATGACGATGACGCACGACGCATGGCTGCGACGATGCGCGATGCGCTGCTGGCCTTCGCCCGCAGCGGCGATCCCAGCCATGCCGGGATGCCCGCATGGGCGCCGTATTCGATGGCCGCCCGCGAGACGATGGTGTTCGATACGCCCTCGCGGCTCGAGCACGATCCCCGTGGCGGCGAGCGCAGGCTCTACCAGCAGGCGCCCTTCCTGCAGCGCGGTACGCAGTGACTGCGGCGATGCGGTCCGGATGTCGGGTGCGCGCGTGCTTCCGACCGCGCGCCGGCGCCGCGTGCATCCCCACCCGTCTTTCCTTTGCCTGATCCCGGAATCCGCCAATGCGTCGACCGCTCGTCCTTGCCCTCGCCGGCTGCCTGCTGGCGCCCCTGTCCGCCATCGCCGTCGACGACCCCATGCGTCCACCGGTCACACCGATCCGCGCCAGCAAGATCGTGCTCGTCGGCGATTCCACGACTGCGGTGCAGGGCGGATGGGGTGGCGCGTTCTGCGATCGCCACGTGGCTTCGTTCCTGGCCTGCATCAATCTCGCCCGCGGTGGCCGCAGTACCTACAACTACCGCGCCGAGGGCTCGTGGGACATCGCGCTGCACGAAATGCGCGCCGGGCCGTTCGAGGCGGTCTACGTGCTGGTGCAGTTCGGCCACAACGACCAGCCGGGCAAGCCGGGCCGCTCGACCGATCTGGCGAGCGAATATCCCGACAACCTGCGCCGCTATGTCGCCGAAATCCGCGCCGCCGGTGCGCAGCCGGTGCTGGTGACCCCGCTCACGCGTCGCCAGTTCGAAGGCGGCCGCCTGCTCGACGATCTCGCGGCCTGGGCCGAAGCGACGCGCGCAGTCGCGCGTGAGCTCGACGTGCCGCTGGTCGACCTGCATGCGCGCAGCCGCGATCTGGTGCAGGGCATGGGTCCGGTGCTGGCGATGCGCACCGCGCAGCGTCCGGCCGCGCCCGAACAGGTCGTCGCCGCGCAGGCAGGAACGACGATCGGCGCACCTCCCCAGACTGCGCCTGCCGCGACTGTGGCGACTGCAGGCAGGCCTGCGCCGGCCGGCGCCCAGGACAACGCCGCCACCGAGCCGATGGGACAGGCCAAGCTCGCCTTCGATTACACGCATCTCGGCCCGGAAGGCGCCGCACTGTTCGCGGCGATCGTCGCCGACGAGCTCGCGCAGCAGGTGCCGGCGCTGCGACGCAACCTGATTCCCTGAGCACCCCGCTCCCCACGCGCTCCAGTTCGAGGACAGCACACGCATGGTCGATCACCAGCGCCGGGGCCTGATTGCGGCCGCCGCTTCCACCTTGTTGATGGCACATCTGCCGGCCCTGACCTTCGCGCAGTCGCGCGCGGCTGGCGTGCCGCGCATGCCGGACGAGGCGCTCAAGCTCTGGTATCGCGTGCCGGCACGACAGTGGGTCGACGCCCTGCCGCTGGGCAACGGCAGTTTCGGCGCGATGGTCTGGGGCGGCACGGCGCGTGAGCGCCTGCAGCTCAACGTGGACACGCTGTTCGCCGGACGCCCCTACGACGCGAACCCGGGCGATGCGCAGGACGCACTGGCCGAGGTCCGCCGCCTGATCTTCGACGGCCGTTATGCGGACGCGGAAGCGCTGACCCAGTCGAAACTGATGTCCGATCCGGTCCGGCAAATGCCTTACCAGGCGCTCGGCGATCTGTGGCTGGATCTCGACAACCTCGGGGCGATCCACCAGTACCGCCGCGAACTCGATCTCGACACCGCCACCGCAACCACGCGTTTCCGCGCCGGTGATGTGGGCTACACCCGCGAGATCTTCATCTCGCCGGTCGATCAGTGTCTCGTACTGCGCCTCACCGCCGACCGCGCCAGGGCGTTGACCGGCTGGCTCTCGGCGGCCAGCGAACAGGACAACGCGATCACGGTGGAAGACGGCGCGCTGGTGATGCGCGGCACCAACGGCGCCCGCTTCGGCATCGAAGGGGGCCTGCGCTTCACCCAGCGCAGCCGGGTGATCGCACGCGGAGGCCGCATCGAGGCGGTCGGCAACCGGGTGCGCTTCGCGGATGTCGACGAACTGCTGCTGATCGGCGCCGCCGCGACGAGCTATGTGCGCCATGACGATGTCAGTGGCGATCCGGACCGGATCACGGCCGAGCGCGTGGCAGCGGCAACCGCGAAGGGCTGGGACGCGTTGCGGACCACACACCTCGACGCACATCAGCGTCTGTTCCGGCGCGTGCATCTCGATCTGGGCACCACCGAATTCGCGGCACGTTCGACGGACATCCGCATCGATCGCTTCGCCGGCCAGGACGATCCCGCGCTCGCCGCGCTGTACTTCCAGTTCGGCCGCTACCTGCTGATCTCGAGTTCGCAGCCCGGCTCGCAGCCGGCGAACCTGCAGGGCATCTGGAACGATCTGCTCGACCCGCCGTGGTCGAGCAAGTGGACCCTCAACATCAACACCCAGATGAACTACTGGCCAGCGGAGATGACGGCGCTGCCGGAGCTTGTCGAGCCGCTGCAGCGGATGATCGAAGACCTGTCGGTCACCGGCGCGGAAACGGCGCGGCGCATGTACGGTGCGCCCGGCTGGGTGGTCCACCACAACACCGATCTGTGGCGGCAGACCAGCATCATCGACGGCGCCCGCTTCGGTACCTGGCCGATGGGCGGCGCCTGGCTGCTGATGCATTTGTGGGACCACTGGGACTACGGCCGCGACCTGGACTACCTGCGCAGCGTCTGGCCGTTGTTCCGCGGCGCTGCCGAGTTCTTTGTCGCCACGCTGCAGGAGGATCCCGCGACCGGCGAACTGGTCACCAATCCATCGACGTCGCCCGAGAACCGCCACCCCTTCGGCTCGAGCCTGTGCGCAGGTCCGGCAATGGATTCGCAGCTGCTGCGCGACCTGTTCGACTGCTGCATCGAGGCGACCGCGTTGCTGGAGACCGACGCAGGTTTCGTCGAACAATTGCGCGCCACCCGCGATCGCCTGCCGCCGGATCGCATCGGCAAGGCGGGGCAGTTGCAGGAGTGGCGCGAGGACTGGGACATCGACGCGCC
This sequence comes from Luteimonas chenhongjianii, assembly GCF_002327105.1. Taxonomy (GTDB): domain Bacteria; phylum Pseudomonadota; class Gammaproteobacteria; order Xanthomonadales; family Xanthomonadaceae; genus Luteimonas; species Luteimonas chenhongjianii. The sequence goes on from NZ_CP023406.1 coordinate 3,223,335, forward strand.
CGAGCTCCACCACCGCCACGTCTCGCATCTGTATGCGCTGCATCCATCGAGCCAGATCAACATGCGCGACACACCGGCGCTCGCGGCCGCGGCGCGGAAATCGCTGGAGATCCGCGGCGACGACGCGACGGGCTGGGGCATCGGGTGGCGCTTGAACCTGTGGGCGCGCCTGCGCGACGGCGAACACGCCTACAAGATCCTCGAGATGCTGCTCAGCCCGGAGCGCACGTATCCCAACCTGTTCGACGCGCATCCGCCGTTCCAGATCGACGGCAATTTCGGTGGCACGGCCGGTATCACCGAAATGCTGATGCAGAGCTGGGGGGGCACGATCTTCCTGCTCCCTGCGCTGCCGCAGCGCTGGGCGCGCGGCGAGGTGCGTGGCCTGCGCGCGCGCAACACCGCGACGGTGGACATCGCCTGGGCCGACGGCGCGCTGTCGACGGTCACCCTCCGCAGCGCAAAGGGGGGGCGTTATCGGCTCGACTACGACACGGTCGAAAGCGCATGGACACTCGACGCGGCCCAGACGCTGACGCTGCACTGGAGCGACGGCGCGCTGCGTCGGCGCTAGACCGCAGAGCGGAAGCGCCCGGGTTCGTGGCCCGGGCGCACCGCGTCAGCGCACCCGGAAATCGTCGAAGTCCGCGTACCCGACCCGTGTCGCGGTGAACGCCGGCGTGCCCGCCGGGCTCTGCGCGAACAGGCCCAGCTGCGCGCCCACCCATCGACCCGGCAGCACGTGCACCGGCTCGCCGAGCGCGGTCCAGGCGTGGCCGTCGAGGCTGTAGTGGAACTGCGCGCGCGCGTGATACGCGCGCTCCATCGACGGCCAGTAGCGTGTGGGATCGGCCGGCGGCGCGACCGCGACTTCGACCGGCGTCACATCGACGCGCAGGTGTACCGGGCCATGGATCGCGACGCCGGCGGTGACGCTGCGGGCGTCACCCTGCCCGGCCGCATCCTCGCGCGTGACCTGCACGAGACGTACGCCGTCGGCGGCGTGCTCGAGTCCGATCCAGCCGTAGGCCGCGCCGAACAGCGTCAGGCCCGCGCGCTCGCCGAGAGCGACCGGTGCGAAGTCCAGCGTCGTGGTCGCGCTGAACGTCATGCCCGGCAACTTCTGCGACAGCACGTGGCCGGCTTCCCACAGGTTGACCGGCGACGACGCCGACTTCAGCCGCAGCACGCCGGTGGCGGAGGCGTCGTGCCAGTCGGCCGCCGGGTTCGATTGCCATTGCCAGCCGAGGTGGAAGCCGTCGTCGAAGCTGTCGTCGACGACCGGCGCGCTCATCGCCTGCGGCGGCAGTGCGGGTTTCGCATGCGCCAGCACCGGCTGCCCGCGATGCGTGCCCGGCTGCGGCGTGCCGACCAGCGGCCAGCCATCGGCGTTCCAGGTCATCGGCTGCAGATGCACGCGGCGCCCGTACGCATCGGCATCCGAGAAATGCACGAACCAGTGTTCGCCCTGCGGGGTCTCGACCCAGCCGCCCTGGTGCGGTCCATTGACCGGGGTGTCGCCCTGGTCGAGCACATTGCGCGCCTCGTACGGCCCGGTGATGTCGCGCGCGCGGAACACGCCCTGCCAGCCGCCCTTGACCCCGCCCGACGGCGCGAACAGCCAGTACCAGCCGTCTCGCTTGTAGAGCTTGCCGCCTTCGATGACGACCCAGGTCTTGGGACCGTCCGAGGTTTCGACCTGCGCCAGCGTGTCGCCGTCGACGATGATGCGTTCCTCGCCGACCGCCCGCGTGCCGCTGTCGTCGAGACGCTTGAGCGCGACGAGGTTGATCTTGCCCGACCGCGACTTCGCGTACGAATAGACCAGCCAGCCCTGGCCGTCGTCGTCCCAGAACGGCGCCGGATCGATTGCGCCGCCCGGATTGTCGACCAGGATCGGCTCGCTCCACGGCCCCGCCGGATCGGCTGCGGTGACGGTGTAGATGCCGAAATCCGGATCGCCCCAGAAGATGCGGAACAGGCCACCGTGATGGCGGATCGCGGGCGCCCAGACGCCGCCACCGCGGCGCGGCACGTCGTGATGCGCCTGCGGCAGGCGCGTGAGTGCATGGCCGACCAGCGTCCAGTTCACCAGGTCGCGCGAATGCAGCACCGGCAGGCCGGGTACGTTCGCGAAGCTGGACGCGGTGAGGTAGTAGTCCTCGCCGACCCGGACGATGTCCGGATCGGAGTAGTCGCCGGCCAGGATCGGATTGGCGTAGGTGCCTTCGCCCTGGTCCGGCATCCACACGCCGGGCGCCATCGGCGGCTGGGCGAGGACAGGCGCTGCGCAGGCCCCGGCGATCGCGACTGCCAGCAGCGCGGCGCGAAGGCCGCGATGCGCGGTCATCAACGCACCTCGGCGACGTTGTTGAGGCGTGTCACCTCCTCGTCGTCACCCGGCAAGGCGATGCGCACGCGTCCACCGCGCGGATCGATACCAGCCGCATGCTGCAGACGCAGCGTGGCCGTGCGCGGTTGCAGGTCGCGCGGTGCATCCAGTGCGGGAATGTCGGCGCGCGCGAGTTCGCGGCCCCGCGCGTCCTCGAGGATCGCGACGCCACCCGATGCATCGGCGTGGCCGAGGCTGTGGACGGTGACCTCGACCGCGCCGTCGACCACGCGCACGTCGCCACGGCCGATGCCGATGTCGGCGCGCGTCTCCACCGGTGTGCCGGCTTCGATCAGCTCGAACTCGAACACCTCGGTGCGACCCGGCGCGAAGGCCAGATCCACCGACACGCTGGTCTCGAGCGTGACCTCACGCGTCTGCGCGCGACCGTCGATGGACTCGTCGCCATCGCGGTCGACGCCGCTGGTGATGCGCCAGCGCCCGGGCGCGACGTTCCAGCCGGTCATCGCCGCATCGGCCCGACGCGCGCCGGTGTTGTGCGCGATCACCTTGAAGCGTTCGCGAGACGGCGCCGAGACCAGCAATGCGACGGCTTCGGCCTGCGCGTCGTCGGCGAAGCGCCAGCTCACGGTGTGGCCGGGATACGTGGTGTTGCGGCGCAGGGCCAGGCCGCCGAGACGCGCGCGCTGCAGGAACTCGCTGGGCGCGTCGACGCGATCCGACCACCAGTGGCCTTCGGTGTTCATGTACTCGCGCATCGCCTTGGCCCGGATGCCGTCGGCATGCAGGGCTTCGAGATAGGCCTTGTCACCGGTCTGCTGCCAGGCGAACACGCTCTGTACGCCGGTCTCGCCCTTGTCGGCCGACTGCTGCAGGCGCTTGCCCCAGTCCTCCCGCCTGCCGAGCACGTCGACGTAGTTCTCGGCCAGGTTCGACAGGCCCGCCGGCCCGCTGCGGTCGACGCGGTACTGCAGCGGCCGCAGGTACTTGTCGTCACCCGTCCAGCGCCAGGCCGCCCAGTACAGGTGCATGGTGTCGGCGCCGCCGGAGCCGTCGAACAGATCGCCGCCGCGACGCTCGCCGGTTGCCCAGTTGATCTCGTTGGGCAACTGCCAGGCGCCCTTCTCGTCGGTATAGGCATGCGCGAGATAGCCGTCGGCGAGACCGGTGATCATCGCGCGGCTGGTCGGGTCGGCATTGAACACGCCGAGCACGAACGCCGGATGCAGCACCGGGAACGAGTACGGCTTCTGCCACTGCCAGCGCGGCTCGCGATAGACCTTGTTGCCGCCGAACCAGTTGCTCGAGAACAGCACGTGACCCTGCGGATTGCGCAGCACGATCTTCTCGTCGAGATCGCGGACGGTCTCCATCAGTCGCGTCGTGCTCAGCGGATCACCCCAGTTGAGCAGGTACATCGCGCTGTTGGTGTTGATGCCTTCCTCGTAGGCGTGCAGCTCGTCGGTCTCGATCGCCGACAGGCCACCGGCGAACATTCCGTGTGCGTAGGCCGCGTCGGCCAGTGCGGTGATCGAGGCATTGAGCTTGTCGGGGATCACGCCCATCAGCGCCAGGCCCGGCCACTGCTGAGACAGGTCGCTGTCGTCGGAAATGCCGCCACCGAAATCGCCGAACTCCGCCTGGCGCTCGTCGATCCACCACTCGACGAAGCGGCGCACGGCCTTGAGATCCTCGAGCTGGCGGAACGCCCACAGCGGCACGCCGGCCGGCGCCTGTGGCTGCTCGAACGGCGGCAGCCCCTGGCTGTTGTAGCTCATGTAGTTCCAGTAGAGCCGGCCGAGCTCGTGGTCGGGATCGACCCGCAGCAGGTCGCTGATGTCGGCATGGACGCGCGCGTAGAGACGCTGGCGCTGCGAGGTGGTGTGTTCCTCGACCAGGAAGCCCCAGTTGTCGCGCACCTGGTTGAAGCGGTCTTCCACGTGCTCGGCAATCGCCTGCGCGCGCGGCTTGTAGACCATGCGCACCTCGGCGCCGTCGAGCGTGCCGGCATTGAAGCCCTCGGCGGCCGAGGCAATGCTGATCCACAGGCTGTCGTCGGTGAGGATGCGGTCGCGCAGGTCCAGCCACAGCGTGCGCGCCTCGCCCGGCTTCACCGCGACCGAGACATCGATCATGTCGCGGTCCGGCCAGATGGGATCCTTGACGCGGATGTTGAGCGGGATTGCCGGGCTGCCGTCGACGGTATGCGAGGCCGGCAGGTCGAGCGCGGGGATGTCGATGGCGACGCCGTCGAGGCCGTCGTACATGTTCTCCCAGCTGTGTGCCCAGCTGCGGATCAGCGGCTGCGCCGCCGGCGCGGCGCCGATGCCCGACGGAATCAGGATGTGGACGATGGGCTGATCGCTGGCCTCACGCGCCGCGTCCCGCGTGCGATACGCCGCGCGGCCGGGTAGCGCCAGCACCTTGCTGCGTTCGCCGGCCGCAAATCGGCTGTCGATATGGGTGCGCAGGGCGACGAGATTGTCGTAGTCGATCTCCGCGTCGCTGTGGATCGTGTAGCGCTGCTTGACCGAGCCCTCGGGTTCGGCCGCGTCGCTGACGTGATAGGCCCAGATCTCCTGGATCGGGGTTTCCTGGGCGGCGTTCTCGAAGCGCAGGTGGCCGCCGCGGCGCTCGTCGAACGTATCCACCGTGCGCACCACGCCCTGCGGACGCTGGAACAGCGGCGACAGCGACCCGGGTGCGTCGCCAGCCCGCGCCTGCCCGTAGGCCGCGCCGCGCAGTTCGATGCGGTTCCAGGGTTCATCGGGCAGGGTCAGATCGAGCGCCTTGCCGCCGTCGACATAGGTATCCCAGTCCGGCAGCTGGAAATAGTCGTCGCGACCGCGCAGCCGCGAGCGGTTGTAGACGCCCGGCCAGGTGGTTTCGGAGATGCCGTCGGTGCCCTTCCACATCCACTGCTTGAGGTCCCTGGCATCCGCGAACTCGACCTTGCGGATCGTGGTCGTCGCCGCTTCCAGCAGCGGTGGCGCCACGCCGTCCTGCCAGCCGTGGCGGAACAGCCAGGCTGCATGCCGGCCGGCCGGGGCAACGGCGCTGGTCGGCGCGCGGAAGCTGCGCACGGCCTCGACACCAGCCGTGTCGAGCATGCGGTCGTGCACACGGATGTCGTCGAAATCACTGCCGCGCAGGAAGTTGTAACGGCTCTGCACCTGGTGCGGCGCGAGCACGCGTGCAGCCAGACCGAACTGGTCCAGGCCCGCATCGAAGTCGAACGACGCCTGGGCATTGGCCGGCCGCTCCTCGCGGCCCACTTCGCGGCCGTCGACATACAGGCGCACGCCGACGGTTTCGTCCCAGGCGAACGCGATATGGGTCCAGGCATCGGCAGCCGGTGGCGTGTCCATCTTGAACGACACCCGCGAGCGCGCGAGGTTGGCATCGGTGACGAAGGCATCGAAGCCTTCGCCGTTCCAGTCGATCCGCATCCACGCCATGTCCCAGCTGGAGTGGTCGGCATAACCGGCGCGGAAGATCACGAACGGCGCCTCGCCGACGGGATCGCGCGAGCGCCAGAAGAAGCTCAGGGTGCCGCGCGCGGCATCGATGTTGCCCGGCGCATTCCAAGACAGCACGCCGTCGTCGTCCCACTCGATCGCGCGTCCGCGCGCGCCGCCTTCGACCAGACGCACCTTGTCCTTGAAGTTGGGCACCGGATCACCGAGCGCGGTGTCGGCGACGAAATCCTCATCGGCGGAGACGTGGAACAGCAGGCGCGGCGCCTCCTGGGCGTGGAGGGAGGCGGACAGCCCCATGGCGCAGGCAATGGCCAGCACCCGCTTCGACATCTGGTTCAACGTGTTCTCCTCTACAGCGCACCGGCGCGGAGCCGGCGCTTGGTTAACGGTGCCACGCCGATGCGTGGGCGGTCGCCAGGCGCTGACGCCAGGCGGGCAGGTCCTGATCCAGCAGGCGCGCCGGCCAGACGCCGTACCAGGCATAGCCGGTCCGGCGCTCGTGCGACATGTCCGCCAGCGATGCGACGATGTCGCCGCTGCGATCGACCAGCAGTGGCTGCTGCCGCTCGAGATCATAGAAGCGGGCCCACAGCCTTGCACCGGGCCGCGCGATCAGACGCACATCGCGCGGACGCCCCTCGGACGCCTCATCGCGTTCGATTGCGATATCGGTGAGCGCATGCGCGCCGAACCAGGTGCAGGCGCGCTCGATCGCATCGATGATCGCCGGCGACGGAGCGGGCTGGCGCATCAGCAGGCGGACGATCGCCACCGATTCGCCGCTCGCCAGCGAGGGCGGTTCGTACTTGCGCGCAGTCGCCGGGACCAGGGTGGTCTCGTCGTACTGCGCAGCCCAGATCGTCGGCACGCCATCGATGCGCACCTGCAGGGACACGATCAACGCGATTGCGCGATCAACTGCGGCGCGGGCGGCTTCGCCGCGCAGCGGCGCGAGCCCGGCCACGTCGCCGCGCCCCTCCGCGATGTCCTGCAGCAGCCCGACGACCTGGGTCATCGCGTCGTCGTTGAAGGTGACCTGGGCGCGATAGCCGGAGCGGTCCGGGTGGAACTGCGGCCAGCCGCCATTCGCGTATTGGGCGGCCAACAGGTAATCGACGCCACGCAGCGCCGCGTCGCGGTAGCGGCTGTCGCCCGAGCGCTGCAATGCCCCGGCGAGATGGACGATCTCGCGCGTGGTCGCATCGTTGTCGATCGTGGCATCGTCGGGACGCCCGGACCGGGCGAGCGCGGCACTCGCCGCCGCATCGAACGGCCGCGCGTAGTCGACGGCCTTGCCGGCAAGATGCTTGGGCCAGCCACCCGACGCGGTCTGCGCCTGCAGCATGCGTTCGGCCACCGGGTCGGGCTCCGATGCGAAGACGCTCGTGGATGCGAGCAGACCGGACAGCAGGCAGATCGACGCCAGTTGCAGCACAGGAAAACGCAGTCCGGGCATCGGCATCCTCATTCGAATGGTTTCCAGTCCTGCATCAGTGTGACGGCATCAGGCGGCGCGCTGTCATCCAGGCGCCACGACACGCGACCATCCAGTGCGCTGCCCCGGCCGCTGTTGCCGAATTCGGCGAAGCGCGCGGTCTGCCGGTTCCCCGGCTTGCCCCAGTCGTGCCAGCCCTCGGCCAGTACCGGGCCATCGAACCGGCAGCCGACGAAATATGCCGCGCCGTGCGGGCGCCACGGCCGCCCCAGATAGACGCCCGCCACGCCGGGCGCGGCGGTCAGCGTGCAGTCGCGGAACACGAATCCATAGGCCTGCTCGGGAGGCGTGGACGGCGCGGTGATGTAGCCGTCGCCCACCGAATGCAGGGCGCAGCGCTCGAACAGTGCAGTCGCTGCGCCGAAGATGTAATCGACCGTCCCCTCGACGCGGCAGTCGCGGAACCAGACCAGCGTACCGGCCTTGCGCAGGTACAGGGTGTCCTGGTGTCCGAGCAGATGCACGTCCCGGAACGAGGCTCGAGTGCCGTCGACGACCAGCGCGACCGCCTGGCCGACCGGCCCGGCATCGTTGGCGATGGTCAGTCGCTCGGCGTGGAAATCGTCGGCGCGCACGAACATCGTCGCCGAGCCGTAGGTACCGAAGGGTTGGCCACTGCGCGGATCGATCCGGCTGGCGTAATGGTCGTGGACGATGCGGGTCTGCGTCGCCCCGGCACCGATGAAGCGGAGCGCGGGTGCGTCCGACGGCACGTCGACCACCCCGCGCCACGTCCCCGCAGCGATGCGGATGGTCGCGGCCTCGCCGCCCGCCGTGGCCGCATCGACGGCGGCCTGGACGCTTGCGAACGCGCCACTGTCATGGCCGACCTCCAGAACGCGATCGGCCATCGCCGCCGGGCTGAAGGCCAGCGACGACAGCATGCCCAGGACACGCCCCCACCCCCGCCGCCGGAGCGGCGGGAGCGGGCGACGCGGGGAGGCCTCAGAAGCGATAGCGGGCACCGACGTAGTACTGGCGTCCGGTCACCGTGTAGCGATCGGGCAGCATCAGGTCCGAATCGACATAACGACGGTCCGGCGTATCGAGCAGGTTGATCGCCTCGAACGTCAGGCTGAGCTTGTCGTTGACCTTGAACGAGGTGTTGAAGTCGACGTTGCGCACGCTGTGCTTGCCGGTGACGTCGGCGGTGGCCAGCTGGTTGCCGTCGAGGTCGAACACGTTCTCGCGGCTCAGCACCTCGCCGATGTAGCCGTCACGGTAGCTGGTCGAGACGCGGGCGCTGAACTTGCCGTCGTCGTAGTAGAGCGTCGCGTTGTACGAGTTCGGCGACAGGTTCACCAGCTGGTTCTCGGTGATCTGGGTGACGATCGCGCTGTTGCTGCTGGCGGCCGTGCTGAACATGTACTCGATGTCGGAATCGACGTGCGTGTAGTTCATCTGCACGCCGAAGTTGCTCCAGAAGCCCGGCAGGAAGGTGAAGGGCTGCTGGTAGGTCAGCTCCCAGCCCTTCAGCGGACCGCCCGGGGTGTTGTAGTAGCTCTGCACGTTGAACACCGTGTCGGCGGTGAAGCCGGGCGGCAGCAGATCCAGCGAATAGCCCAGGTCCGACCACGTCGTCAGCAGGCGCGTGCGCTGCACGTAGCTTTCGATGTCCTTGTAGAACACCGCCGCCGACAGCAGGCCGCCTTCGGCGAAGTACCACTCGGCGCTGAGGTCGTAGTTGGTCGAGCGGAACGGATCGAGCTTGGGATTGCCCAGGTTGATCGAGTAGAAGCGGCCGTCGTCGAAGAAGTTCGTCGGTCCACCGCTGACGCTCGGCGACATGTAGGCCAGCGTCGGGCGTGCCATGGTCTTGGCTGCGCCGAAGCGCAGGATGAAGCTCTCGGTCAGGTCCCAGGACAGGTTCAACGAAGGCAGGACATCGGTGTAGCTGTGGCCGACGCTGGTCGGCAGCACGTAGCGCTCACCGGCATCGGCGGTCGCGCTGGCGACGCCGAAGACGCTGGTGCAGTTGGCCTCACCGCCGGTCGGGCAAGGCGCCCAGCCATTGGCTTCGATCTGCGTCTTGACCAGGCGCGCGCCCACGTTGCCGCGCAGCGCGCGACCGAACAGGTCGGTGTTGAAGTCGAGCTGGGCGTAGGTCGCCAGGCTGCGCTCGCTCACGTCGAAGTTGTTGTTCGACGAACCGAAGTGACCGATACCGGCGAGGCGGTAGTCGCCGCCCGGCACGCCGCTGTCGGCGTTGCTGTAGATGTCGAGCAGGCCGGCGATGCGGTCGAAGTCGGGAATCAGCCATGAGCCCGGCATGTTGCCCGAGAGGTTGTTGCCGAAGCCGTCGAGCGTGGTGCTCAGCTCACCGACCGTCACCCCGTCCGGCAGCGCCTGCGGCAGGCGCCCGTAGCTGATGTGCCGGTACTCCTCGCTGCGCATCTCGTAGTCCTTGAACGCCAGACCGGTGCGGAACGTCAGGCTCGGGTTGATATCGAACGAGAGATCCACCTTCGCGGAATCGAAGGCATTGCGCACGTAGCTCGGGTTCAGTCGCGCCTCGCTGATGTTGGCGCCGCGCGCGGTGCCGTTGCTGTTGACCGGAACCGCGCCATAGCCGAGCCACTGCCAGGAGTCGGCGCTGCTGGTGTCGAAGGGGAAGGTCATGCTCGGCATTTCGGGATCGCCGCGCAGATCGAGCACGAAGCCGTCGAGGTTCGCATTGTCGAAGCTGACCATCGAGAACACCGGCCGCGCGTAGTCCGACGTCGAGGTGCCGACGGTGGCGTCGAGGCGCACGGCATCGTTGAAACGATGCTCGAGCTGCATGCTGAACTGCTTGAACTCGGTCGATTCCTCGATCTGGCTCGATTCGGTGCGGAAGTCGACGTTGTCGAACACGCCGTAACGCAGCCGGTTCCGCTCGTCCACCTCGACCTCACGCACGACGATCTGGGTCTTGCCACCGAGGTTGGCGGCGCGGTGCAGGTTGGCGCCGAGCGAATCCTCGCGCTGATCCTTCTCCAGCTTGGAATACAGCGCATCGACGCTCAGCAGCGTGTCGTCGCTGATGCGGAACTGGAACGCGCCGGTGACACCGAGGCGCTCGATGTCGTGCTGGGTGCGGATGTAGCGCGGATAGCGCGGCAGCCAGGCATTGGTCGCGGTCTCGTAGGCGGCGATGTTCTCGGGCGTCGCGGCCGGACGCGCCAGGCCGGTGCCGCAGTTGTTGGCATCGATGCCATAGCTGCCCCAGCCGTTGTTGCGGTCCTGGTTGGCCTGGCTGCCGGTACCGGCAGGTGTCTCGTTGGAGAGCGGATTGCGCGGCGTCTGCGGGTCGTATCCGACCGGCGAACAGAAGCCGTAGGTGCCGTTGTTGCTGGCGTTGGACTGGTTGGAGTTGCGGTGGTTGCCGTGTTCCCAGCGGACCGGGTTGTAGCCTTCCTCGAAGATCGTGCGCTGGCTGTAGGACGCCGAAAGCAGCGCGCCGACACGGCCGTCGGCCCAGGTGTTGCTGATCAGGCCGGAGACGCGCGGATCGTTCTCTTCCGACAGTTCGTTGTAGCCGAGCTGGGCGCTGGCCGATGCGCGGAAGCCCTTGAAGTCGAACGGGCGCGAACCGCGCAGATCGACGGTGGAGCCGAGCGAGCCTTCGTCCATCTGCGCAGACTGGGTCTTGTTGACCTTGACCTGGCTGAAGAGTTCCGAGGCGAACGTGTTGAAGTCGAAGCCGCGCGAACGGTTGACGCCGGCGCTGCCGCTGCCGGCGGTCGCCAGTGCCTCGAGCCCGTTGAGACGCACGCGGGTGAAGTCCGAACCCAGGCCACGCACCGAAATGCGCTGGCCCTCGCCGCCTTCGCGGTCGATCGAGATACCGGCGATGCGCTGCAGCGATTCGGCCAGGTTCTGGTCCGGGAACTTGCCGATGTCCTCGGCGAAGATCGCATCGACCTGTTCAACGCTGTAGCGCTTTTCGTCGAGCGACTTCTGCAGGCTCTCGCGATAGCCGGTGACGGTCACCGCCTCCATGTCCACCGCGCGATCCGGGGCAGGCGCCGTCTGCGCCGCGACCGGCGCAGCGAGCGCCATGGCGATCGCGGTGGCAAGAATGGTAACCGGTGTCTTTTCCGCCCGTGGTGCAAACTTCATGCGTTCTTCTCCGAGGGTCGACCTGCGCGCCAGTACGGCGCCGATAGTGTGTAGGGACCACTCGGCGGACGCCGAAGGCCAATGACACCGATGGTCATTAAATTTCGAGCGCAAAAATAACAGCGACGTCACGCCCGGGCATCTTGCACTGCAGCACACACCCTTCGCGCCTGGCGGACATGGTGCTGTTCGGGCGCCGTCGGCGCGTCCTCAGGGCAGCCCTCTACACGCGCCGGCGCTGTACGCAGTCGTGCATCCGCACCGCGTATCGCACGGGTCTGGGCTCCCGGGGGTGTCGTTTTCATTGTCGACCGGCGCAAAAAAAAACGGGACGGCAGCTGCCGTCCCGTTCCGGACCCAAGGCGCTCTGCAATCAGAACTTGTAGCGCAGGCCCAGCAGGTACTGGCGACCGGTTTCGCTGTAGTCCAGCGGCAGTCGCGAGTTGGCACCGACCCACGACGCCGAGGGCTCGTTGGTCAGGTTGATGCCTTCCAGGCTGAGCTCGATCTGGTCGCTGATGCGGTAGCGCAGCGAAGCGTCGATCGTGGTGGTCCCGTCCTGGCCGTGCACGTCCTCGTTGAAGCCCTGCTCGGTGCCGGGCACCTGCAGCAGATAGTCGTCGCGGTTGGTCGCGGAGATACGACCCGAGAACGCGGTGCCTTCGTAGTACAGCGTCGCGTTCCACGCGTGCTTGGAGAGGCCGACCAGATCGGTTTCCAGCGAGCTTGCGCCCGAAGGGAGCACGTATTGGATCTGCGAGTCCACGTAGGTGTAGTTGAGCTGCGCGCCGAAGTTGCTCCAGATGCCCGACAAGAACGTGAAGGGCTGCGTGTAGTTGGCTTCGAAGCCCTTGAGCTCACCGCCCGGCGTGTTGAGCGGCACACTGAACACGAAGTCGTCATTGACCGTGGCGCCGGTGCCTTCGAGCAGGCTCGCCGGGAGGCCGCTCGATGCATAGCTGCGGACCTCGCGCGTGGTCTGCACGAAGGTCTCGATGTCCTTCCAGAACAGCCCCAGCCCCAGCATCGCGCCTTCGTCGAAATACCACTCGAAGCCCAGGTCCACGGTGTTGGCACGGATCGGATCCAGCGCCGGGTTGCCGCCGCTGACGGTGCGTGCGCCGCCGCTGACATTGACCGTGACACCGGGCGTCAGGAAGCCGAGACCCGGACGCGACATGACCTTCGCCGCACCGAGGCGGACCAGGAAATCCGGAGACACTTCCGCGACCAGGTTCATCGACGGCAGTGTGTCGCTGTACTCGCGCGTCACGGTGGAGACCACCGGGCTGCCGCTGGCCGTCGCCGTACCGGTCGACGTCTGCTTGGTCTGCACGTAGCGCACGCCGAAGTTGCCGGAGAACGGAATCGCGCCGAGATCGGTCGAGAACTCGCCTTGCAGGTAGACGCCGCGATCTTCTTCCTCGACGCTACGGCTGTTGAGCGCACGTTCGCTGAGCGCGAAGGGGCCGGTACCGCTGTAGATGTCGTAGTAGTCGGCGATCCGGTCGTAGCTGGGGATGACCCAGGTACCCGGAGAGCCATTGATGCCGCTGAGGCTGGCTGGCGCGGTCAGGTCGGTCGGCACGATGTAGCCGCCGTTCGCGAAGGTCGGCACGCCGGTCAGGGCTTCGGTCGAACGGCGCAGTTCGCGGGTCGAGAACGTGTAGTCCTTGGCCTGCACGCCGCCCTTGAGGCGGAAGCCCGGGCTGATGTACCAGTTGAAATCGAGCTGCGCGGTGTCGAACTCGTTCTCGACGTACTGCGGACGGATGCGGATTTCCGCCAGCGTCCAGCCGGTCGGGTCGGTCGGATCGATGCCGTAGTTGAGGACCGGCCGGTAGTAGTCGCCACGGTAGTCGTAGCTGAAACCGTCGACGTTCGCCTTGTCCATGATGATCGTCGTCTGGATCGGATTCTCGTGCTCCGAAGACGACGTCCCGACCTTGCCCGAGATCGTGAAGTCCTCGGTCAGCTCGAACTTGCCGTCCAGCGTGAGCTGCTTGAATACCGTATTCCACTCGTCGTGGCGGCTTTCGGAGCGGATGTCGACATCGTCGAACAGGCCGTAGACCAGCGCGCCATGACTGTCGATCGCACCATCGCGCACGATCGTCTGCGGCTTGCCGGTGCCGCTGCGGCTGAACGAGATCGCCTCGATGTACTTCTCGTCGCGGATCGCGTCGATCTTCGAATAGAGACCGTCGAGCGAGAACTCCATCCGGTCGGTGGGCCTGAACTGCAGCGAGGCGGTGACGCCGGTGCGCTTCTGGTCGTGTTCCATCAGGGTGTAGCGCGGAAAGCGCGGATGGAAAGTGTCCGCCGACAGCGCAGGCGTATACGGAGACGCCGCATTGAAGCCGCCGTTGCTCGGTCCGTTGGCCCAGCGGCCGCTTCCCGAGCCTTCCTCGAGCGTCTGGCGCTCGGTGTATGCGACCGAGACCAGCGCACCGAAGCGCCCATCGGCCCAGGTGTTGGAGAGCAGGCCGGCGACGCGCGGATCGGCTTTCCCGGCCATATCGCTGTAGCTCGCCTGGCCACTGGCGACCACGGTCAGGCCGTCATAGTCGAATGGACGCGCCGTGCGCAGATCGACGGTCGCACCAAGCGAACCTTCCTCGACTTCCGCCGAAGCGGTCTTGCGCACGATGAGCTGCGAGAACAGGTCGGAGGCGAAGACATTGAAGTCGAAGCCACGGCCGCGATTGGACCCGCCGCTCTGGTCCGATGCGCCGACGGTGGTCAGCGCTTCCATGCCGTTGATGCGCACGCGGGTGAAATCCGGGCCAAGGCCGCGGACCGAAATCGCGCGGCCCTCGCCGGCGTCGCGCGTGATCACCACGCCCGGGATGCGCTGCAGCGACTCGGCAAGATTGAGGTCGGGGAACTTGCCGATGTCCTCGGCCACGATCGCGTCGACCACGCCGGCCTCGCCACGCTTGATGTCGAGCGCGCGCTCGACACTGGCGCGGTAGCCGACCACGCTCACCGTCTCCAGCTGCGTGGCATCGGCGGCCGGCGCCGCGTCTTCTGATCCCTCGCTCGCGGCAGTCGATTGCGCGAGGACCGGCATGGCGACGGCCTGCAGCGCGATCGCGATGCTCATGGCCAGCAAGGTAACCGGTGTCTTTTTTGTACGGAGCAACAGCGTCATGCTCTCCCCTCCCAGGGTGCAAAGCGATCTTGGCGCGTCTTGACTGCCTCGGCGCGCTTGTTATGGTGTTGGACGGTGTCCGATGACACCGCGGGCCAAACGCTAGCAGAGCGGATTCTGCAACGCATGTTGCGCCGCCGCATCGCTGCCTGGCGCCGGCCCGGGCTTCCACTTCCCCAAGGCATCGCAATGGGCAAACGTATCCTCTGTTTCGGCGAGCTCCTGCTTCGCCTCGGCGCGCCAGGGCGCGAATTTCTGCTGCAGTCGCGGCATTTGGACGTGCATGTCGGCGGGGCCGAAGCGAATGTCGCGGTGTCGCTCGCCCGGTTCGGCCACGAGGTGGCCATGGCCGGAACGGTTGCGTCGAATGCGCTGGGCGACGGCGCGATCGGCGAGTTGCGCCGGCATGGCGTCGACGTGTCGCGCATCGCGCGCGCAGCCGGGCGCATGGGCCTTTACTTCTTCGCGGCCGGTGCAGGCCTGCGGCCCAGCGACGTGGTCTACGATCGCGCCGAGTCCGCGTTTGCCCAGGCTCCCGCAGCCAGCTACCGCTGGCCGGAGATCCTGGACGGTGCCGAGTGCCTCCACGTTTCAGGCGTCACGCCAGCGGTCGGCCCCCGCGCGGCCGAAGCGGCGCTGGCCGCGGTGCGGGCCGCGCGCGCGCAGGGCACGACCGTCTCGTTCGACGGCAATTTCCGCCCCAAGCTGTGGGCGGCCTGGAACGACGCACCCGCACCGCTGCTGCGAAGCCTGCTGGCCGAGGCCGACATCGCGTTCATCGATCACCGTGACATCGATCTCGTGCTCGGCACGGAGGACGGGGAAGCAGGCGAATACGCCAGCGCCGAGCGCACCCTGCAGGCATCCGCACGTGCATTCGCTGCGTTTCCGCATCTGCAGCGCATCGCATGCACGCAGCGCACCGTGCACAGCGTCGACCGGCATTCACTGGGTGCGCTGATGGTGCGTCGCGGCGGCGAGGTGCAGCGCATCGACCCCCTGCCCGTCGACGGCATCGTCGACCGTATCGGCGGTGGCGACGCCTTCGCCGCCGGGCTGCTGCACGGCGTGCTGTCGGGAATGGACGATGCACGGACGCTGGCATTCGGCCTGGCGGCGGCGCGGCTGAAGCACAGCGTGCCTGGCGACTTCAACCTGGTCGGGGCGGCAGATGTCGAAGCGCTCGTCGACAGCGGCCGGCTCGACGTGCGCCGCTGAGCGACGCGCGGCGCGCAGGCTCCCGGCACCAACGAAACGGCCCGCCAATGGCGGGCCGTTTGCGTTCTGCGGTCCGGTGGCTCAGAACTCGCAGAAGCAGTACGCGACCGCCTTGACCGGGCGGCCGGGCTGCGGCGAGATCACGCTCTCGAGCAGCTGCAAATCCTGTTCGGCGCGCGGCACCACCCGCGCCAGCAGTCCACGGGCGATGTCGCTGTGGCCGACCAGGACGCCGCCCAGGCGGCCACTCACGAAGCCCGTCAGGAAGCGGCCGAACGGGGTCGCGGATTTTTCGATGTAGCGCACGCGCCAACCGTCACTCTCCAGACCACCGAGTTCGGCGGCCTTGGCGATCGCCACGCGCAGGCCGCCGAGTTCGTCGACCAGCCCGCGCGCGAGTGCCTGGTCGCCACTCCACACGCGCCCCCGCGCCACCAGATCGATCTCTTCCGCGCTGCGGCCGCGCGCGTCCGCCACCTTGTCGATGAAGTTGCCGTAGCCGCGATCGATGATCGCCTGGATCGCCTGTCCGGCTCCGGGCTGCAGGGGACGGGTGAGGTCGAACGCTCCGGCGATGGGCGTGGTGCCGACGCCGTCGGTGTGCACGCCGATCTTGGCCAGGGTCCGCGGGAAAGTCGGAACCACCGCGAAGATGCCGATCGAGCCGGTGATCGTCGACGCATCGGCGTAGATGCGATCGGCGTCCATGCTGATCCAGTAACCACCCGATGCGGCGACATCACCCATCGACACCACCACGGGCTTGCCGGCGGCCTTGAGTGCAACGACCTCGCGGCGGATCTGCTCGGAGGCGAACACTTCGCCACCGCCCGAATCCACCCGCAGCACCACCGACCTCACGTGCTTGTCCTCGCGCGCCTCGCGCAGCAGCGCGGAGGTGGACTCGCCACCGATCGCGCCCGGAGGCTGGTCGCCGCCGGTGATGTTGCCTTCGGCGACGACCACCGCCACCTGGGCGCGCCGGTCGACACCGGTGACCGGCGCCACCTGGGCGAGAAAATCGTCCATCGACACCTGGCGGAAGCCACCATCGGCGTCGTCATCGGCCACGCCGCGCTCGACCAGCAGCTGCTCCACTTCCTCGCGCGTCTTCAGGCCGTCCACGAGCCGCTGCGACAACGCGTAGCGGGCCAGATCGCCCTGCGCCGCGACGATGCCCTGCGGCAGGGTGTCGATGCCCGCATTGAGCACCTCGGGCGCGATGCCGCGCACCCGGCCGATGTCGGCCACGAACCGCTGCCAGATATCGTTCATCCAGTAGAGGTCGGCCTCCTTCGCTTCAGGCGAAGCCCCGTCGAGGATGTAGGGTTCGGCCGCCGACTTGTATTCGCCCACCTTGAACAGGTGCACATCCACGCCGAGCTTGTCGGCCAGCGCCTCGTGGTAGTACTGGCGATAGCCGCTGATGCCCTCGAGCATCATCCCGCCTTCGGGATCGAGATAGACCTCGTCGGCCTGCGCGGCGAGCAGGTACTGCTGCTGGCCGAAGTATTCACCGAACGCGACCACCTGCTTGCCGGCCGCGCGCACCTCGGCAATCGCGTCGGCGACTTCGCGCATCGAGGCATAGCCGGAGAACGTCATGCGGTCGGTGCGCAGCAGCACCCGCTCGATGTGGTCGTTGGTCTTCGCCGCTTCCAGCGCGCGCAGCACGTCGCGCAGCTGCACCTCGCCGACGCCGCTGCCGCTGCTCTGCGCCAGCGCGCGCATGAAGGGATCGGTGCGGTACTGCTCGACCAGCAGTCCTTCCGGGGCGACGACCAGCGTGGTGCGTTCGAGCAGCGGCGCCTGGCGCCCGCCGCCGCCGACGATTGCGATCAGCACCAGCAATCCGACGAGCAGCAGCAGCCCGAAGAACAGCAGGTTGAGGGTCAGCCGGCGGATGAAGTTCATCCCGTCCCAGATGCCGACGATGAAGCGCGTCAGCGGCGCGCGCGGGGGCTGCACAGTACTCATGGGTAGAACGACTCCATCGGAAGAAAGGCGGGCTGCAACTGCGGACAGCAGCGGTCAATGACCCGTCCGGACCGGCAGACTACCCGGGCCGGCGGTACGGCGCATGCGCAGGTCGTCATCGTGACGGCTGGACCGTGTACACGGCGGGCACGCGGTGGCTGCTGCGCAGGAAACGCCCCCCGAGCAG
The DNA here is from genome assembly GCF_002327105.1 of Luteimonas chenhongjianii. Lineage (GTDB taxonomy): Bacteria > Pseudomonadota > Gammaproteobacteria > Xanthomonadales > Xanthomonadaceae > Luteimonas > Luteimonas chenhongjianii. The sequence continues at coordinate 3,241,299 of NZ_CP023406.1, forward strand.
CACCGCGGCGACGGTGAGTCCAGCGATCAGGCCCACCCACATGCCCTTCGGTCCCCAGCCCAGCCCCAGGCCGAGCGTGACGCCGAGACTCATGCCCACGCCCCAGTACGCGGCGGCGGCGAGGAACATCGGCACGCGGGTGTCCTTGAGCCCGCGCAGCGCGCCGGCCGACAGGGCCTGGATGCCGTCGGGAAACTGGAAGGCCGCGGCATAGAGCAGCAGTGCGCCGGCGAGCGCGGCCACCGCAGCATCGTCCGTGTAGATGCGCACCACGTGCTCGTGGCCGAGCAGCAGGGCGATGCCGGAGAGGGTCTGGGTCCCCAGCACCAGGACCAGACCCGCGAAGCCGGCGCGGCGGACCCCGGCGCTACCCAGGCCACGCCCGATCGCATTCCCCACGCGCACGGTGGTGGCCTCGGCCAGTCCGAACGGCACCATGAAGCAGAGTGCGGCCACGTTGATCGCGATCTGGTGCGCGGCCGCCTCGATTTCGCCGAGCCGCCCGATCAGCAAGGCGGTCACGACGAACAGGCTGCCCTCCATCGTCACGGTGACCCCGATCGGCAGGCCGGTGCGCAACAGCGAGCGGATCTCCGGCCAGCGCGGCGGGTCGAACCGGGTGAACAGCGCATAGCGCGCAAACCGCTTCGAGAACGCCAGGTACACCGCGAATGCGGCCGACTGCATCCACATCATGATGGCCGAGGCCAGGCCCAAGCCCCCCGCGCCGCCTTCGGGAAACGGCCCCCAGCCGAACGCCAGCGCGTAACCCATCGGCACCAGCACGACGAGGCCCCCGAAGCCAAACATCATCGTCGGCAGCGTCCAGTGCAGGCCGTCGCTGAGGTAGCGCATGCAGAAGTACAGCGTCAGCGCCGGCACGCCCCAGCGGATGCCATGCAGGAAGGCGGTGGCGCCGGGCACGATGTCCGCCGCTATCCCGAACGGACCGAGCGCCGCCGCCAGCAGGGTCAGCAGACCGAACAGCGCGATGCCCAGGCCGGCCGCCAGCCACAGCGCCTGGCGGAACAGCGGTCCCACTTCGGCATGGCGGCCCTGGCCGTCGAGCTGGGAGACCGCGGGCGGCACCGCCATCAGCGTGCCCATCGGCACCATCAGCGGCAGCCAGAAGATCGCCGTGCCCACCGCCACGGCGGCCAGCGTGGCGGTGCCGTGGTGGCCGGCAATGACGGAATCGACGAAGCCGATCAGGCCGGTGGCGACGTGACCTGCGACCAGCGGAGCGGCCAGAACGGCGGTACGCCGCACCTCGTGACCCAGGGGCGGCAGCGTGACAGCGGAAGACATGCAGGGGGCTCGGGCGACTTCGGCCGCGCGGACGACGGATGCGTGCGCTGGCACCGGGGCGCGAAGAGCGTGCATTCTAGCGGCAGGCCGCACACGGGGCGTGGCCCGCGGCCTCCCACTTCATCCCTTGTTCCCGGGTCCGCGGCCGGCGGGCCGCGCCTCTGTCAGGAATTCCGTCCGCGTATGTCTCGATCCTCCCTGCCTGCCGACGAGTTGCCGCGCAGCTGCGAAAACTGCGGCACCCTGCTCCAGGGCCATTACTGCCATGCCTGCGGCCAACCCACGCACAGCCCTGTGCGGCATGTCGGCCACGCGGTGGAGGAAGTGTTCGAGTCGTTCTGGCATCTCGACGGCCGGATATTCCGGACGGTGCGCGACCTGTTCGTGCCTGGCCGCATCGCAAACCGCTATCTCGACGGCCAGCGTGTGCGTTACGTCGCGCCGATGCGGCTGTTGGTGATCCTGACGCTGCTGACGTTCTTCGTCGCGAAGTTCGTGATCCAGGACGCGATGCAGGATGTCGGGCCCGGTCAGCTGCGAACCGACCGGGTTGCGGTCGAGTTGGACCATGCGCGGAGCGCCCACGAAGTACGGCGCCTGCGCGGCGAGGCGCTCGCCGGCATCGCCGACACGCGCCGCACCGCGGGCGCCGGGCCTGGCGCGTCGCCGCAGCTCGACGTCGCCGAGGCGGAGGTGCGCGCCCATGCGGAAAGCCGGATCGCGGAACTCGGGGCCGAAGGCGCGGCCGCGGCCGAGGGCAATGCGGAGACGCCCGCCGAGGGCCGGGCAGCAGCGGCGGGGCCTGCGTCGGACGCCCCCGGCATCCGCACTGGAGCACCCGCCCCGCCGACCATCGGCGGCCCGATCGGCGAGCGCATCGAGCGCAACGTCGTGCGCCTGGGCGATGAGCCGCAACTCTTTGTGCGCGCGGTCCTCGGTGTTGCGCCGACCGCACTGTTCATCCTGGTGCCGCTGTTCGCGGTGCTGCTCAAGCTGCTCTACCTGTTCCAGCGCAGGCTCTATCTGGAGCATGTGGTGGTCGGCCTCTACAGCCACGCTGCGCTGATGCTGGGCCTGCTGCTGGTGTTCTGCGGCGCCCTCGCGGCGCCCTGGCTGGCGGCGCGTGCGCCCTGGGCCGCCAGCACCGTCCACGTCGTACAGACCGCCCTGCTGTGGGCGATGCCGGTCTATCTGCTGCTGATGCAGAAGCGTGTGTACGGCCAGTCGTGGCCGCGGACACTGCTCAAGTTCGCGGTCCTGGGCCTGCTGTACTTCGCGCTGTTTCTCAGTGTGGCGATCCCGATGGCCGGATATGCCCTCTATGCGTTGTAGCGCGGCCCCGATCCGCTCGACCTCGGCCGGCGGATCCGGCTTCCGGCAAACGCACACCTCTCGCTGGAAGCAGCGAGGGCACGCAGCCCGGCACAGCTTTGGCCCGTAGACGGCTTCTGCGGCAGCGGCCGCTCCGCTGCACGGTGCAATCCGCCGAGCCGTGACGACTCGCGGAACGCCGGGCGTCAGCTGCCGACGGTCCCCGGCGTGCCAGGGAACTCGATCATGGCGTCCCCGCCACCCGGGCACGCAGCCAGGCGTCTCGCGACTCGACCGGTACCGCCAGCCATGCACTGCGCAAGGCTGCGCGCTCGTGCGGCGGTGTGCGCTGGGCCAGGGCCGCCAGGTCCGCGCGTGCCTGCGGCGAGGTCGCGCGCAGGGCCAGCAATGCCGGCATGCGCTCGGCCTCGGGAATCGCCGAGAACAGCGGATGCAGGCCCGGCCAGTCCAGGCCCAGGACCGGCCCCAGCAACCAGCCGCGACGCAGCCCCTGGTCGAGCTGTTCGAATTCCAGTCGCAGGGTGCGCTGCTCAGCCTCGGGCAGCGCCGCGAAGTGGGTCGCGGCCTGCTGCAGACGCACGCGCTCGGCATGCGGCAGTGTCGCGGCTGCCTCATGGGCAATGCGGCGGCGCTGGCGCTCGGCCGCCGGCAGCGCCTGCCAGGCGGCGACGCGAGCGGAAAGTCTGGCGCGCTCGTCGGGCGTCATCCGGGCAAGCCGCGCGGCGCGCGCTTCGAGCTGCTCGCGCTCGGCGGCGGGGAGCCCGGCGGTCTGCAGGGCCGGCGGCAGCGCAGCCCACGCTGGCGGCATCGCCAGCAGCAGGCCGAGAACCGCCGCCACGCAGCGGATCCTGCGCTCAGAGCCCGGCATCGGCGGTCTCCAATCCAGCCTCGGGGGATTCCTGCACGCTGTCGAGATGGGCATCCCGGGTGTCGTCGATCGGACTCTCCAGGCGAGTCGACAGCCAGGCATAGAACGCCGGGTCGTAGCGCCAGACCGCGGTATCGGGTTCGGCCAGCAGGTCGAAGTCCGGCTCGATCAGCAGCGCGTCCGCGTCGTCGTAGGTGGCGGCGGGCGATTGCGCCGGCAGGGCCTCGATCCGGATCGGCGTGTCGTCGTCCACCCCGCCGTTCCCGGACCAGGCGTCGCGCCAGGTCATCGCCAGCGCAGCGGCGGTCGCCACCAGAACCAGGATCAGGGCCGGCCACATCCAGCGCGCCGGTGTCCGGTGCGTCGGCGCCTCGCTGACAGGGGCCTGTGCTTGCGCCTGGGCCTGCAACGGGAACCGGCGGAGCGGCGGCACCTGTCCGCGGAGCGCGGCTTCGCGCAGCCCGGCCAGTCGCGCAAGTCGATCGGGCGGCAGCTGACGGATCGCAGTCTGGGCAGCCTCGGCAATCCGCCTCCAGGCCTCCGGGTCCGGGCTGCCGTCCTCGCGGTGCGGCAGGGCCCGTTGCAGCCCCAGGCGATAGGTCGCCCGGGTCACGCCGAGTACCGCGGCAGCTTCGTGCTCGGGTAGCCCCGCAACCAGCCGCAGCAGCACGGTGACCCGCGGCCCGCCCGACAGGCCGGCCAGCGCCGGCAGGCCATCGCCCTCCTCGGCGAGCACGCCGGGCGCGCGCAGGGCGGGCGATGCCAGCAGTTGTGCCCAGAAGCGGCGCGGCCAGTCCGGGAACGGCGTCTGGGTCGCCATCCCGGCGAAGTCGGTCATCGCCACAGCCAGTGCGGCGTCGCCGGTGTCAATGTCTCCGCTCTGCCACTGGGCGAATGCAGCGGCCCGCCGCTCGATCCCGCGCAGGAATGCGGCGACGGCGGAGGACATGCCCTGGGGAGAGGATTGCGAAGGCGTGGTCATCTTGGCCCGCGTTTACGACGACGCATCATAACGATCCGCTGCCCGCTCCCACACCTTGACAAGCCGAGCCCCAAACGTTCCACAGATGGAGCTAGAAGGGACTGGTTGTTCACAGGGTTCACAAATCTGTCATTGGGCTGAAGATTAACGAAACCCGGATCGCCATGAAACCGATGTTTCACGGCCAACCATTTGATATCAATAGAAATTCAAGGCTTGGCACTTTTTTGTCCAATGCAACGACCGGGCCACTGAACACCGCATAACATCCCTTTCCATGAGCTTCATGCACAGACTTATCCACAGATCGTGTGGATAAGCCCCAATCCCTTTTCTTTCGGGCACTTGCGCAACCTTCGTGCCGATCCTCACAGCTTGGTGACGCAACTGACGGGGCAGTCGGCGAGCAAGCCGATAGACTTTGCCGGTGACCGTGCCCGCTCCCTCGCCTTCTGTCCTGCGCGTCGCGCTGCCGGTACCGCTGCCGCGCCTGTTCGACTACCACCCGCCCCCGGGTTCGCCGGCCGTGCCCGGCGATGCGGGCCGCCGCATCCGGGTGCCGTTCGGGCCGCGGGAGCTGGTGGGCGTGGTCGCGGAGATCGGCGCGCCCGATGACCCGGCGCAGCCTCTTCGCGAGGCCCTCGAGTGGCTGGACGATGCCCCGCTTCTCGCCGGCGAGCTGGCTGCCTCGTTGCGCTGGCTGGCGCGCTATACCCACGCCCCGCTCGGTGAGGTGCTTGCCACCGCCCTGCCCGCGTCGCTGCGCCGGGGAGAAGCCATGCCCGATACCCATGCCTGGGCCTGGCGGCTGACCGAAGCTGGCGCGACCTCGGCCGCGGGGCTCAAGGCCGGTGGGCGGCCGCAGCGGCTGGCGGCGTTGCTGGCTGCCGGACCGCGCGACGAGGAAGCCCTTGAGCTGGCGATGGAGGGCTGGCGTGCACCAGCGCGGACCCTCGCCGCGCGCGGGCTCGCGGAGCGGTTCGCGATTCCGGCCTCACAGCTGGCGCCGGCGCCGCAGGCGGGCCCGCCGCTGCATGACGAGCAGCGCCAGGCGGTCGAAGCCGTCGCCGCGTGCACCGGCTTCGCCGCGCTGCTGCTCGACGGCGTCACCGGAAGTGGCAAGACCGAGGTCTATCTGGCTGCGATCGCCGACTGCCTCGCGCGCGGGCGGCAGGCGCTGGTGCTGGTGCCCGAGATCGGCCTGACCCCGCAGACCCTTGCCCGCTTCCGCGCGCGGCTCGGCGTCCCGGTGCATGCGCTGCATTCGGGACTCGGCGACGGCGAACGGGCGCGGGTCTGGGCGGCCGCGGCCCGCGGCGAGGCGCGTGTCGTGGTCGGCACCCGCTCGGCGGTGTTCGTGCCGCTTCCCGACGCCGGCCTCGTCGTCGTCGACGAGGAACATGACGGCAGCTACAAGCAGCAGGATGGCATCCGCTACCACGCGCGCGATTTCGCGCTGGTGCGCGGCAAGGCGCTCGACGTTCCGGTATTGCTGGGCAGCGCGACGCCGTCGCTGGAATCGCTGCAGAACGCGGTTTCGGGCCGCTACGCGCACCTGCGCCTGCGTCATCGCGCGGGCGTTGCCAAGCCACCGGTGGTACGCGTGCTCGACGTGCGCAAGCGCCCGCTCGAGGCCGGCCTCTCGCCCGAACTGCTGGCCGCGATCACGTCGGCGCTCGCCGCCGGCGGCCAGGTGCTGGTGTTCAAGAACCGGCGCGGCTATGCGCCCGTGCTGCTGTGCCACGACTGCGGCTGGAGCGCGCACTGCCCACGCTGCAGCACGCCCGATCGGCCCCATCCGATGACCGTGCACGCGGGAGGCCGCCGCCTGCAGTGCCACCACTGCGGCCATCGCGCGAGCGCGCCGCCGGCCTGTCCGGACTGCGCGAGCCTCGGCCTGCAGCCGCAGGGCGTGGGGACCGAACGCATCGAGGAACTGCTCGCCGCGCGCCTGCCGGATGTACCGGTGCTGCGCATCGACCGCGGCAGCACACGGCGGCGCGATGCGCTCGAAGACCTGCTCGGCTCACTCGGCAACCGGCCGGGCGTGCTGATCGGCACGCAGATGCTGGCCAAGGGCCATGACCTGCCCAATCTGACCCTGGTCTGCGTCGTAGGCATCGACGAGGGCCTGTTTTCGGCGGATTTCCGCGCCGGCGAGAAACTCGCGCAACTGCTGATCCAGGTGGCCGGGCGCGCCGGGCGCGCCGACAAGCCCGGCCTGGTGCTGCTGCAGACCCACCATCCCGAGCATCCGCTGCTGCTGACGCTGATCAACGGTGGCTACCACGCCTTTGCCGCCGGAGAGCTGGCGCAGCGCGAAGCGGCAGGCTTTCCGCCGTTCGCGCCGCTGGCCCTGCTGCGCGCCGAGTCGCAGCAGGCCGACCCCCCGATGGCATTCCTCCAGGCCGCGCGGCGGGTGCTCGCAACGTATGCGACGCGCGATGCAGCCGGTATGCCGACCCTGCTGCTCGACGGCCCGGTGGTCGCGCCGATGCCGCGGCGGGCCGGCAGCTATCGCGCGCAATTGCTGATCGCCACCGACCAGCGTCCGCGCCTGCACGGCATCCTCGATACCGCGCTGCCGGAGATCCATGCCCTGCCCGAAGCCCGGCGTGCGCGCTGGTCGCTGGATGTGGACCCGGTCGATCTGTACTGAACCGGGCGACGGCGCCTGCCGTCAGTCGGCCGCCGCCGGCCTCGTCCGGCGCCCGCGCTGCCGCGACGCGGTCTTGGCGGGGGCCGCCTTGGGTTTCTCGCGGATCTCCACCGCCTGGCCGTTGCGCCGCACCTCGAACAGGCCCATCGCATCGATCAGCGCACTGAGGTTGCGGTAGCCGTAGTTGCGGGCATCGAACGAGCCCTGGTTGCGCACGTGGCTCCCCACCTCGCCCAGATGCGACCAGCCGCCATCGTCGGCGCCGGCCGATACCGCATTGCGCAGCAGCTGTACCAGCTCCCGGTCGGCCTGCAGCTGCGCGCCGGTGCGGGGCCTCACCGTGGCACCGTCGTCGACGTCGTCGGCCGCCCGCAGCTTCTCGAGGTACAGGAACGTCGAACACGCCTTGACGAAGGGGGTCGGGGTTTTCTCCTGGCCGAACCCGTAGACCGCGTAGCCATCGCTGCGCAGCCGCATCACCAGCGGAGTGAAGTCGGCATCGCTGGAGACGATCGCGAATCCGTCGAGGTTGCGCGCATACATCAGGTCCATCGCGTCGATGACCATCGCCATGTCGGATGCGTTCTTGCCGGTGCTGTAGGCGAACTGCTGGATCGGCCGGATCGCGTATTCGTGCAGCACCTTTTCCCAGCTGCCCAGGTGCGGGCTCTTCCAGTTGCCGTAGGCGCGGCGTACGTTGGCGACGCCGTGGCGGGCGACTTCGGCCAGGATCACGTCGATCTTCGCGGCCGGGGCGTTGTCGGCATCGATCAGGAGCGCAATTCGGGTTTCGTCTGGGATTCGGGTCTGGTCGCCCATGGCGATGCTCCGGTCGGGGCGCAGGCGCGCGCGGTACGGGGGACGGATGGCGTGTCAGGCGTCGTCGAACAATTCGCGCGCCATCACGATCGCGTCCTCGCGACCGTTGTGGGTGGGGTAATAGCGCGGACGGCGGCCGATCTCGTTGAAGCCCTCTGCGTGATAGAGCGCGACGGCGGCGGGATTGGAGGGCCGCACTTCGAGGAAGACACGCTGCGCGCCGAGCTTGCGGGCAATGTCGACCAGCGCGCGGAACAGCCGACGGCCGTGACCGCGACCCTGCAGCTCGGGGTCGACGCAGACGTTGAGCACATGGGCCTCACCGGCAGCGATGCTCAGCACGCCGTAGCCGGCGATGTGGCCGTCGACATTCAGCAGCCAGGCCGGATACGCCGCGCGCAGGCAGTCGTCGAAGATGCCCCGTGTCCAGGGAAAGGGGTAGGCGCGCACCTCGATCGCCATGACCGCATCGAGGTCGGTCGCGCGCATCGGCCGCAAGGCCCACCCGGCCTCCGTCCCGCCGTCGACTCCGGGCTCAGCCGCCATGACGGCGGAACCGACGCAGACGGGGCCACAGCGCACGCTTGGCCGAGGCCGAGCGCAGGCCATCCAGCGGACCAAGACTGCTCAACAGCGCCTGCGCACTTTGGGAATCGCGGTCGAGACCGGCGGCGCGCAGCAGCGCATCCACCAGCGGATCGTTGGGCCATACCGACGCCGCGACCTCCACCCGGTAGCGGACATGCCCCAGCGCATCGAGCGCTGCCGATTGCAGCGCGTCCCAGGTCACGAGACGGTCTCCGCGCCTCCGCGCCGGCGCATCAGCCACAGCGTCGGCCCCGACAGTGCGTAGAGCACCGCGGCCACCAGCAGGGTCTTGGGCGGGTCGACCCACATCGCCACCAGGATCACCAGCGCGATGACCAGCGCGACGAAGGGCACGCGATCGGCCTTCGGCCCGGTGCCGCTGCCCTTGAAGCTGGTGTAGCGGATCCGGCTGACCATCAGCAGGCCGCAGATCACCGTCACCGCGAGCGCGCCATAGCGCAATGCGTCGCCGGCGAAGCCGAGCTCGTGACAGGTCCACACGAAACTCGCCATCAGTCCCGCCGCCGCCGGACTCGCCAGCCCGACGAAGTAGCGCTTGTCCACGGTCGCCACCTGGCTGTTGAAGCGCGCCAGACGCAATGCCGCGCAGGCGGCATACAGGAATGCGGCAAGCCAGCCGACCTTGCCGAGGGTCGGCCCGTCCAGGCGCATGCCCATCAGCGACCAGTGATACATCACCAGGGCCGGGGCAAGGCCGAAACTGATCAGATCGGCGAGCGAGTCGTACTGCACGCCGAACTCGCTCTGGGTATTGGTGAGCCTCGCGACGCGGCCATCGATGCCGTCGAGGACCGCGGCGACGAAGATCGCGATGCACGCGGCGCTGAATCGTCCCTGCGACGCCGCGATGATCGCGAAGAAACCCGCGAACAACCCGCCGGTGGTGAAGAGGTTCGGCAACAGATAAATGCCGCGGCCGCGGCGCGGAGTCGGGTCGGTCTGGCTCATGCGGGGCAGTGTAGCGCCTGCGCCGGTTGCGCGGTCCGCGCCGGGGTGCTGCAATCGCGCCACATTCGCGCCCCCCGGAACCCGTCATGCGCCGCATCATCGTGATTGCACTCGCGTTGCTCGCCTCCCTCCCGGCGGTCGCCAACGAGGTCTACAGCTGGAAGGACGCGCGGGGCGTGACCCACTACTCGCAGACACCGCCACCTGCCGGTACCCGCTTCGAAGTCCGCAGAGTCGCCGCCGGCGCGTCTGCCACCACCGCGGCTCCGACATCGCCCGCAAATGGCGCTGCGCCTGCCACCGCTGGTAGCGCCGCGTCGGGCGACAGCACACAGTGCGAGCTCGCACGCGGCAATGTGGCGGCGCTCAAGAGCGGGGGGGCGGTGCAGCAGATCGGCGCCGATGGCAAGCCGCGCGAACTCGACGCCAACGAGCGCGCGGACCAGCTCGCCCTGTCGGAAGCCGGGGTACGCGCGTACTGCCGCTGAGGCGCGCCCGCGCGGCAGGCCCGCGCGTGCTGCGTGGCACAATGGCGGTCCCGTTCCCAGCCAGATGCCGCCGATGCGCCTGTCGCAGTTCCACCTTCGCACCGAAAAGGAAACACCCGCCGACGCGGAAGTCATCAGCCACAAGCTGATGCTCAAGGCGGGCATGCTGCGCAAGCTCGGCGCCGGTCTCTATACCTGGTCGCCGCTCGGGCTGCGCGTGCTGCGCAAGGTGGAAGGGATCGTGCGCGAGGAGATGGATGCCGCCGGCGCGATCGAACTGCTGATGCCCTCGGTGCAGCCGCGTGAGCTGTGGGAAGAGACCGGACGCTGGGAAAAGTTCGGCGGCCAGCTGCTGAAACTGCAGGACCGCAAGGAAAGCTGGTATTGCGTCGGCCCGACCCACGAGGAAGTCATCACCGACTTCGCCCGCGCCGAGCTGGCCAGCTACAAGCAGCTGCCTGTGAATTTCTACCAGGTCCAGACCAAGTTCCGCGACGAGATCCGCCCGCGCTTCGGCGTGATGCGTGCCCGCGAGTTCCTGATGAAGGACGCCTACTCCTTCGATATCGACGAAGCCGGCATGGCGGCGTCGTACCAGAAGATGCATGCCGCCTACACGCGCATCTTCAGCAGGCTCGGCCTGGATTTCCGCGCGGTGCAGGCCGACTCCGGCGCGATCGGCGGTGATGCCTCGCAGGAGTTCCACGTGCTCGCGGAGTCCGGCGAGGACGCGCTGGTGTTCTCGACCGGTTCCGACTACGCCGCCAATGTGGAAACCGCGCACGCCGCCGCGCCCGCCCCGCGCGCGGAGCCCACCGAGACCCTGCGCCGGGTCGAAACGCCGACGCAGAAGACCTGCGAGGACGTCGCCGCGCTGCTCGACATCCCGCTGGCGCGCACGGCCAAGTCGGTGGCGCTGTTTGCCGGCGAGACGTTCGTGCTGGCGCTGGTGCGCGGCGACCACGCGGTCAACCCGGTCAAGCTGGCAAAGGTCGAGGGTCTGGCCGATTACCGCATGGCCACCGAAGCCGAGATCGCCGAGTACCTCGGCAGTACGCCGGGCTTCCTCGGCCCGATCGGCGCGGCGAGAGCCATCCGCGTCGTCGCTGACCGCGAGGTTGCGGCGATGGCGGATTTCGTCGTCGGCGCCAACGCCACCGGCTTCCACCTCGCGGGCGTCAACTGGGGCCGCGACCTGCCCGAACCCGATGTGGTTGCCGACATCCGCGATGTCGTGGCCGGCGAGCGCGCCGCGGACGGCGGGGAACTCAGGCTGGTCCGCGGCATCGAGGTCGGGCACATCTTCCAGCTCGGCCGCAAATATGCCGAGGCGATGGGCTTCAAGGTGCTCGACGCCAACGGCAAGGCCACCGTGCCTTTCATGGGCTGCTACGGCATCGGCGTTTCGCGCATCGTCGCCGCGGCGATCGAACAGAACCACGACAGCAACGGGATCCTGTGGCCGGCGGCCATGGCCCCGTGGCAGGTGGCGGTGTGCATCATCAATCCCAAGCACGAGGCGCACGTGGCCGAGGCTGCCGAGGCGCTGTATCGCGAACTGCGCGCCGCTGGCATCGACGCCGTGCTCGACGATCGCGGCCTGCGGCCGGGCGCGATGTTCGCCGACATCGAACTGATCGGCATTCCGCACCGGGTGGTGGTTTCGGCGCGCGGCCTGGAAGCCGGCACGTTCGAATACCGCGCGCGCACGGCGGCGGAATCGGAAAACCTCGAACGCCAGGCCCTGCTCACGCGCCTGCGCAGCTGAGGTTTCCTGCGCTTTTCCCCACCCCGGTTTTGCCGGGGATAAACTCCTCGCCGCGCAGCCAGCCGGGCAGCTGCCCTGCGCGGTGACGAACGGCATTTGTCGCGGCCGGATAAACGGGATTAAGATGCAGTCCATGCCAGGGACTGGTATCCCAATAATCAGCCGGAGCCGACTCACATGGCGTTTGACCTCAATGCATTTTCCCCCCAGCAGCTCGATGCGCTGATTACCCAAGCCAAGCAGCGCAAGACCACGCTGAAGAAGCGCAAGCCGATCGCGGCCGTGCGCAAGAAGCTCACCGACCTGGCAGCCGCCGAGGGTTACAGCATCGCCGAGCTGTTCGGTGGTGGCGCGCCGCGCAGCGCCGCGTCGGCGCCCGCTGCACGCACCAGTGCGACCAAGGGTCGCAAGCTCGGCAAGGTGCCGCCGAAGTATCGCAACCCTGCCAACAAGGCCGAGACCTGGACCGGCCGTGGCAAGCAGCCGCTGTGGCTCGCGGGCCAGATCAAGAAGGGCAGGAAGATCGAGGAATTCCTGATCGAGAAGTGATCGCAGCCGTGACGCCCGAGCGCCCTCCGCAAGGAGGGCGTTTTCGTTCGGGCAGCCGAAGGGACGGACCCGCTGCAGTCGAGGAGCAGCGCTTCCTTCAGAGATTCTTGTTCCGGGCCGGCACCACGACGTTGCCAAACAGCAGGCCCGCAATCAGCGCAAGCACGATATTCATGACGACCAGTGCGGCTTCCTGCCCGGCCGCCATGTCCTGCTGCTGCACGAGGTTCATCAGGCCACGCAGGCTGTTGCTGCCGGGCACCAGCATGATCAGCCCAGGCACTCGGATCAGCGCGCCCGGCCGGTCTGCCCAGCGCGCGTAACCGTTGCCGGCGGCGGTGGTGGCCAGCGCGGCGACGAACAGGCCGATATTGGACCCGAGCGCTGCGCCGACCCAGCGCGAGATCAGATAGCCCGAGACTGCGGCAAGCATCACCAGCGCGACGTCGCGGCGCGCGGCGCGGAACAGGATCGCGAACGCGGCCGACGCGGTCGCGAGCGCCGCCCACTCCACCCAGTCGGGCTGCGGGCGGAGCGCGCGGACGTTGGGCGTCACGCCCAGCATCTTTGCAAGCGTGAGGGCGATGATCGTGCCGATGGTGATCTTGAGCACCGTGGTCATGGCGCCGGCGAAGCGCGCCGTGCCCGAGACCAGGTGCTGCGATGTCAGCTCGTTGATGGCGTTCGTCAGCGCCATGCCGGGCAGCATCACGATCAACGAGGCGATGATCACGGTATTGAGGTTGAGCGGCACGACGAACGCGGACACCAGGATCGCGACCAGGCCGGCCACCATGCCGGCCAGCGCATCGCCAGCCTCCTTGAGCCGGGTGCCATCGCGCGTCGCCAGGTCGAGCAGGCCGATCAACAGGCCAATGACGCCCGCCGTGGCGATGTCCGCCCAGGGCAGTCGCCACAGCCCGGCGACCGCCATCGCGACCATCGCGAATCCCATGACCTGCAGCGCCTTGCCCCAGCGTCCGGGTTCGCGCGCATCGAGCGCGCGCAGCGCGGCATAACCTTCGGCCAGATCCATCTCGCCGGCCATGACCTGCTCGGCGATGCGGTCGGTTTCGCACAGCTTGTAGAGGTCGACGTCGCCCGGCGACATGCGGATCACCCGGGTGGTATCGCTGTCGCCCGGCGGCCGCAGCGGATCGCTGAAGGACAGCACCATGCCGGTCGGATTGACCCAGGGTTCGCAGTCCAGCCCCAACTGCTGGGTCACCGCGATCATCGCCCCTTCGAGACGCTGGGCGGTGGTGCCATAGGCATGGAGATGCTCGGCGAGCTCGACGACGAACGCGATGCGCGCGGCGTAAGTGGCAGAGGTGAGCGAAGTGGGCGCGGACATCGCGACAGGATCGCATGCACGCCCCGCGGTCGGTAGATCGCCCGCCCGTGACACGCGGTATCACGCCCGGATTGGGTATGCTCGTGCCCGTTTGCCGAACGCTCCCGAGACTGCATGGCCCTCCCCCGACCCGAGACGCCCAGCGCCGAATCCGGCGGCGGAGGGACGTTGCGGCTGCGCGGTCACTGGACCCTCGCGCATGCAGGCGACATCGAGGCCACGCTGCGGGCGCAGCAGGATCCCGAGGACGTCGATGCCACGGGCGTCGAGCGGCTCGATTCGGTCGGCGTGCTGCAGCTGCTCCGTTTCGCCGACAAGCGCGGGCTCGATTTCTCGACGTTCCGGTTCCGCGAGGACCACCGCGCGCTGGTCGACGCGATCGAGGATGTCTCCGACGACCGACCCAAGAAAAAACGCGATTACGGCGTGAACGCGGCCCTGGCGCGGCTCGGCCGCAGGGTGTACGAAAACGGGCGAGAGTTCGTCTCGCTGGTGAGCTTCTTCGGCGAGACGCTGGTCAAGCTCGCCCGCCTGCTCGCATCGCCGCGACAGTTCCGGCTGACCTCGACCGTGCACCATATGGAGCAGGTCGGCCTCGACGCGGTGCCGCTGGTCGCGCTGCTGTCGTTTCTGGTCGGCGCGGTCATCGCGTTCCTGGGCTCGACCGTGCTGGCGGAATTCGGCGCCGTGATCTTCGTCGTCGAGCTCGTGTCGATCGCATTCCTGCGCGAGTTCGGCGTGCTGCTGACCGCAATCCTGCTGGCCGGCCGCACGGCCAGCGCGTTCACCGCGCAGATCGGTGCGATGGTCAGCCGCGAGGAAGTGGATGCGATCCGCACGCTGGGTCTGGATCCGGTCGAGCTGCTGGTCATCCCGCGGATCGTCGCCTTGCTGGTGATGCTGCCGCTGCTGACCTTCATCGCGATGATCGCCGGCCTCATCGGCGGCCTGACCGTCGGCGCCTTCGCCCTCGAGATTCCGCCGCAGGCCTATCTGGCGCGCATGTACGACACCATGCAGGTTCGGCATTTCCTTGTCGGCATGTCCAAGGCCCCGGTCTTCGCGCTGGTGATCGGCCTGATCGGTTGCCTGGAAGGGTTGCGGGTCCAGGGCACCGCCCAATCGGTGGGCGAACGCACCACCTCCAGCGTCGTGCAGACGATTTCCCTGGTCATCACGCTCGATGCCTTCGCCGCGATCTGGTTCATGGAGGTGGGCTGGTGACGACGCCAGAGCCGGCTTCCAACGATGTCCCTGCGCGCGACACCGCCCCGGATGGCGTCGCAGTGCGCGTGCGGGGCCTGGTCACCCGCTTCGGCAGCCAGACCGTGCATGAAGGCCTCGACCTCGACGTGCGCCAAGGGGAGATCCTGGGCGTGGTCGGTGGCTCGGGCACCGGCAAGTCGGTGCTGATGCGTTCCATCATCGGGCTGCGTGCGCCGCAGGCCGGCACCATCGATGTGCTGGGCGCCGATGCACTCGCGCGCGATCCAGAACAACGCAGCCTTATCGAGCGCAATACCGGGGTGCTGTTCCAGGACGGCGCCCTGTTCTCTTCGCTGACCGTCGGCGAGAACGTCCAGGTACCGCTGAAGGAACATCACCCGGACCTGAGCGACTCGCTTCGCTACGAATTGTCCTTGCTGAAGATCAAGCTCGCGGGCCTGCCGGCCGATGCGCTCGACAAGCTGCCCGCGCAGCTGTCGGGCGGCATGCGCAAGCGGGCCGGCCTGGCGCGCGCACTCGCGCTCGACCCACCGCTGCTGTTCCTCGATGAGCCCACGGCCGGTCTCGACCCGATCGGCGCGGCCGCGTTCGACCGCCTGATCCGCACCCTGCAGAAAGCACTGGGCCTGACCGTGTTCCTGGTCACACACGATCTCGACACCCTGTACGCTATTTGTGACCGGATCGCGGTGCTGGCCGATCGCCGGGTCATTGCGGCCGCCCCGGTGGAAGAGATCGAACGGATCGATCACCCCTGGATCCAGGAATATTTCCACGGGCCGCGCGGGCGCGCGGCGCGCGATGCGAGGGCCACTGGCCCGGGAGCCGACTGACCTCATGGAAACCAGAGCCAATTACGTGCTGATCGGCGCGTTCACACTCATCGCCTCGATCGCGATGCTCGGCTTCGCGCTGTGGGCGGCGAAATACTCCTCCGACCGCAGCTGGAACGAGTTCGACGTGATCTTCCGCGAACCGGTCACCGGCCTGACCGAGGGCAGCAGCGTGCAGTACAACGGCATCGCCGTCGGCACGGTCGACAGCCTGCAGCTCGCCCCGGAGGACCCCCGCCAGGTGATCGCGCGCCTGCGGGTGCAGGCCAAAGCGCCGGTCAAGACCGATACCCGCGCACGCATGTCGATGACCAGCCTGACCGGCTCGCCGATCATCCAGCTCACCGGCGGCTCGCCCGAAGCACCGCCGCTGGTGTCGGAGCGGGAAGACCGTGTGCCGGTCATCCAGACCGAGGCCTCGGCGCTTCAGAACATCTCCGACACCGCGAACCGCCTGGTCGAACGGCTCGACAAGGTGCTCAGCGAAGAGAATGTCGCCCGCATCGCCAACACGCTCGAGAACATCGAGGGCATGACCGGCTCGGTCGCCGGCCAGCGCGAAGACCTGGCGGCGATCATCGTCAATGCGCGCAGGTCCAGCGAGCAGCTCGAGCAGACACTGACGACGACGAATCGCGCCATGACCAATTTCGACCGCGAACTGGTGCAGAAGCTGCCCGGCCTGGTCGCCAACCTCGAAAGCACGCTGGCGCGCATGGATTCCGCTGCCGGCGGCGCCGACCTGATCCTCAACGAGAACCGCGCCGCGATCAGCAGCTTCGCCAACGACGGCCTCTCGCAGCTTGGCCCGACCCTGGGCGAGTTGCGATCGCTGGTCCGCGACCTGCGCCGTATCAGCGACCGCCTGGACGCCAACCCTGCGCGCTACTTGCTGGGTCGCGACGCGCCCAAGGAGTTCGAACCCGAATGACCGTCCACCCAGGTGTCGCCCGCCGGGCCCTGCCCCGCCTCGTCATCGCCCTCGCGCTCGTCATGCCGCTCGCCAGCTGCAGCTCGCTGCTCGGCGGCGGGGGCGGCGACCGGGATCGCTCGACGATCTACGCGCCCGACCCGCGGGTCGAAGCGAATCCCGCATGGCCGCATGCGGACTGGCAGCTCAGCATGAGCCCGCCGACCGCGGCCCGCATGATCGACAGCTTCCGCATCGCGGTGCGTCCGATCCCTGACGAGCTGCAGGTCTATCGCGGCGCGAGCTGGGCCAAGACGCCGACCGACATGCTCCAGGACGCGGTGCTGCGCACGCTCGAGGATTCCGGCCACATTCCGGGGGTCGCGCGCCAGGGCGCGGGCATCACCGCCGACTACAAGCTGGTCATCGACCTGCGCCGGTTCGAGGCCGACTACAACGGCAACGCGTTGCCGTCGGCGACGATCGAGGCCAACGCCAAGCTGATCCACAACATCGACCAGACGGTCGTCGGCTCCCGCACTTTCCTGGCCGCACAACCCGCTGCGAGCGCCGAGGTTGGACAGGTCGTCGATGCGTTCTCGACCGCGCTGCGGGATGTCAGCAGCGAGATGGCCGGCTGGATTCTCGAGTCGGGCAACGCGCACGAGATGACCCACAATCGACATGCGCCGGCCTCCACGTCCGCCGAGCGGCGCTAAAGCCCTTCGGCAAGCAACCAACACACGGAACTACAATCATGCGCAAGTCTCTGCTGACCTACGTCCTACTTAGCTGCTCTCTGGCTGCCTGCGACAGCAAGACCGAAGAAGCGCCGCCATCAGGCCAAGCGGCGGTTCCTGCCACCAGCCATGCTGCGCCAACAGGCGGAACCTTGCGGGTAGAGCCTTCCATGCTTCCGGACTGCAGTCCCGCCCGGGTCCTCGTGCGCTGGAATGCCGGTGATGCGGTGGAGACGACGGAGGTCAACGTGATTGTTGAGAACACTGACGAACTGTTTGCCGAGGGTGGAGTGACCGGTCAGAGCGAAACTGGACCTTGGGTACGCCCTGGTACGACGTTTGTACTCCTAGACAGGGGGTCGAAAAAGGAACTTGCGCGGGCTGCCGTTGACGGCCCCTCCTGCGACTAAAACCACCAAAAATGCGTTCCCGACCGGCATCGGACCGCTCGGGAACCCAAACCCTCAGCGGAAAACCACTCCGGTCTTTTCCTCCAGCTCCGCGATCTCTACGCCGTCGGCGCTTTCGACCAGCACGAGCCCTCCTGGCGTCACGTCGAACACCGCGAGATCCGTGATGATCCGGTCGACCACGCCCACGCCGGTCAACGGCAGCGTGCATTCGGGCAGGATCTTGTGGCTGCCGTCCTTCGCGACGTGTTCCATCAGCACCACCACGCGCTTGACGCCCGCCACCAGGTCCATCGCCCCGCCCATGCCCTTGACCATCTTGCCGGGCACCATCCAGTTGGCCAGATCGCCCTTGTCCGTCACCTGCATCGCGCCGAGGATGGCCAGATCGATATGGCCGCCGCGGATCATCGCGAACGAATCGTGGCTGCCGAAGTAGCTGGCGCCCGCACGCGCGGTGACGGTCTGCTTGCCGGCGTTGATCAGGTCGGCATCGACCTCGTCCTCGGTCGGGAACGGGCCGATGCCGAGCAGGCCGTTCTCGCTCTGCAGCCAGACATCCACGCCTTCGGGAATATGGTTGGCCACGAAGGTCGGCAGGCCGATCCCCAGATTCACGTACGCACCGTCGCTGAGTTCACGGGCGGCGCGGGCGGCCATCTCGTCGCGGGTCCAGGCCATTACTTCGCTCCTCGCACGGTGCGCTGTTCGATGCGCTTCTCAGGGGTCGCGTTGACGACGATGCGGTCCACATAGATGCCGGGCAGGTGCACGTGATCGGGATCGATCCCGCCCACCTCCACCAGCTCCTCGACCTCGGCCACGCATACGCGGCCGGCCATTGCGCAGGCCGGATTGAAGTTGCGCGCGGTCTTGCGGAAGACCAGATTCCCGGCCGTGTCGGCCTTCCATGCCTTCACCAGCGCGACATCGGCGACCAGGGCCGTCTCGAGGACGTAGTGCTTGCCGTCGAACTCGCGGGTTTCCTTGCCCTCGGCAACGATGGTCCCGTAGCCGGTGGCGGTGAAGAACGCCGGAATGCCCGCACCGCCGGCGCGCAGACGCTCGGCCAGCGTGCCCTGGGGATTGAACTCGAGCTCGAGTTCGCCGCCCAGGTACTGGCGCTCGAACTCCTTGTTCTCGCCCACGTAGGAGGAAATCATCTTGCGGATCTGACGGGTCTCCAGCAGCTGGCCGAGGCCGAAGCCATCGACGCCGGCATTGTTGGAGATCGCGGTCAGCTCCCTGACGCCGGAGTCGCGCAAGGCGGCAATCAACGCCTCGGGAATCCCGCACAGGCCGAAACCGCCGACCGCGAAGGTCTGTCCATCGGCAACGATGTCGGCCAGGGCCGATGTGGCGTCCGGGTACTGCTTGCCGCGTCGCGCGGCGGAAGGCTGCTCGCTCATCTCGGATCTCGTGGCGCAGTGGTCCGCCATTCTAGCCACTGTCCATCGTCGCAGCCTCGGCACCTGGCGCCGATCCAACGGGAAGGCGACGACGAACCGCTAGAATCGGCGCATCCCCTGATAAGGAACGTCCAATGCCCCTGCCCGCCTTCAAGGCCTACGATCTGCGCGGCCGCGTGCCCGACGAACTCAATCCCGATCTCGCCCGCAACATCGGCATCGCGTTGGCCGGACAGCTCCCGGAAGGTCCGATCGTGCTCGGCCGCGACGTGCGCCTGACCAGTCCGGAACTGCAGGCCGCCCTGTCGGAAGGTCTGCGCAGCCAGGGCCGGCCGGTCATCGACATCGGCCTGTGCGGTACCGAGGAGGTCTACTTCCAGGTCGACCACCGGGGCGCGGCTGGCGGAGTGATGGTCACGGCCAGCCACAACCCGATGGACTACAACGGGATGAAGCTGGTGCGCGAACACGCGCGGCCGATCAGTTCCGACACCGGCCTGTTCGCGATCTCCGATGCGGTCGAAGCGGGCAACCTGCCGGCGCCCGTGGCGACGCCCGGCATCGAAACCGCGGCGCCCGACAAATCGGCCTATATCGAGCATCTGCTGGGCTACGTGGAGCCCACTGCGCTGCGCCCGCTCAAGCTCGTGGTCAATGCCGGCAACGGCGGCGCCGGCAGCATCGTCGACCTGCTTGCGCCGCACCTGCCCTTCGAATTCGTGCGCGTGTTCCACGAGCCCGACGGCAACTTCCCCAACGGCATCCCGAACCCCTTGCTGCCGGAGAACCGGCAGGCCACCGCGGATGCCGTACGCGCCCATGGCGCCGACTTCGGCATCGCCTGGGACGGCGATTTCGATCGCTGCTTCTTCTTCGACGAAACCGGCGCCTTCATCGAAGGCTACTATCTGGTCGGCCTGCTGGCCGAGGCCGTCCTCGCCAAGCAGCCCGGCGGCAAGGTGGTGCACGATCCGCGACTGGTCTGGAACACCGTCGAGCAGGTCGAGGCCGCGGGCGGCGTGCCGGTCCTGTGCAAGAGCGGCCACGCCTTCATCAAGGAGAAGATGCGCGCCGAAGACGCTGTCTACGGCGGCGAGATGAGCGCGCACCACTACTTCCGCGAGTTCGCCTATGCCGATTCCGGCATGATCCCGTGGCTGCTGATCGCCGAACTCGTCTCGACCACTGGACGTTCACTGGGCGATCTGGTCTCCGAGCGCGTCGCGAAGTTTCCCTGCAGCGGCGAGATCAACTTCCGCGTGGCAGACGCGAAGGCCGCCGTCGATCGCGTGATGGCGCACTACGCCGCGCAGTCGCCGGCGATCGACCACACCGACGGTATCAGCGCCGACTTCGGCGACTGGCGCTTCAATCTGCGCAGCTCCAACACCGAACCCCTGCTGCGCCTGAATATCGAAACGCGCGCAGACCAAGCATTGCTTGAATCGCGCACCCGTGAAATCTCCGATCTGCTGTCGGCCTAACCCTGAGATCCCTATGTCGAAGATCGTTCCCGTTTTGCTCTCCGGCGGTTCCGGCACCCGGTTGTGGCCGCTGTCGCGCGAGATGCATCCGAAGCAGTTTCTCCCCCTCGTCGGCGAGCGTACGATGCTGCAGGCGACCTGGCTGCGGGTCGCGGCGCTGGCCGGCGATGCCGGGCCGATCGTTGTCGCCAACGAATCGCACCGCTTCGTGGTGGCGGAGCAGCTGCAGCAGGTCGGGGCAGAACCCGCCGCGATCGTGCTCGAACCGGTCGCGCGCAATACCGCGCCCGCGATCGCCGCCGCCGCGTTCGAAGCGCTGCGTTCAACCCCGGACGCGGTGCTGCTGGTATTGCCTTCGGACCACGTCGTGCAGGCGCCGGAGGCGTTCCATGCTGCGGTCCGCGCTGCCCTGCCCGCAGCCGAGGCCGGCCGGCTGGTCACTTTCGGCGTGGTACCGCGCGGCCCTGAGACGGGCTATGGCTACATCAAGGCCGCCGCGCACTGCGGCGACGGTCCGGCACCGGTCGAAGCCTTCGTCGAGAAGCCGGACCTGACGCGGGCACAGGCCTACATCGCTTCTGGCGACCACTTCTGGAACAGCGGCATGTTCCTGTTCCGCGCCGATGCATACCTCGCGGCGCTGGAACGGCATGCGCCGGCAATACTCGCATCCGTGCGCGCGTCCTGGTCGGCCGCGCGCACGGATGTGGACTTCACCCGCCTGGATGCCGAGGCATTCGCCGCGAGCCCATCGGATTCCATCGACTATGCGGTGATGGAGAAGACCGATGCGGCGGTGGTGATGCCGCTGGACGCAGGCTGGAGCGACGTGGGTTCATGGGCGAGCCTGCGCGAGGTCTCGCCGCAGGACGCGAACGGCAATGCGCATCACGGTGAGGTCGTCTCGATCGACTGCCGCAACACCTATGCCTATGGCGAGCGCCTGATCGCGATGATCGGACTGGAGGACACCATCGTCGTGGAAACCCCCGACGCGGTCCTGGTCGGGCGCAGCGACCGCATCCAGCAGGTCAAGGACGTGGTGGCCGATCTCAAGGCCCGCGGCCTGCCGCAGGCCGCCTGGCATCGCAAGGTCTACCGCCCATGGGGCGCCTACGATTCGATCGACAACGGCCCGCGCTTCCAGGTCAAGCGCATCACGGTCAAGCCGGGCGCAACGCTCAGCCTGCAGATGCACCACCACCGCGCCGAGCACTGGATCGTCGTCAGCGGTACCGCCGAGGTCACCCGCGGCGACGATGTGCTGCTGCTGACCGAGAACCAGAGCACGTACATTCCGCTCGGCGTGACCCATCGGTTGCGCAACCCCGGCAAGGTGCCGCTGGAGCTGATCGAGGTGCAGTCCGGCAGTTATCTGGGCGAAGACGACATCGTGCGCTTCGAGGACACCTACGGGCGCACCTGATCTGCCCGATCGCTTCAATGCAGAACGGCGCCCGAGGGGCGCCGTTTTTGTATGGGGTCGCCGTCAGCGCTGCGAGGCGGCCAGCGTAGCGAGAACACCATCCAGGGCAGCCTGCCAGCTCGGCAACGCGATCCCGAAGTCACGCTCTAGCGACGAGATGTCCAATCGCGAGTACGCGGGGCGCTTGGCCGGCGTCGGATAGTCGGCAGTGGTGATGGCTTCGACCTTCGGCGCGCGCGCAAGCAGACCGCGCTCGACCGCACCTGCAAAAATCGCCTCGGCAAAGCCATGCCAGCTGGTCTCGCCAGTCGCCGTCAAATGCCAGGTGCCGGATGCCGGGTTATCGGCACGCAGAACCCGAGCGGTCACGTCCGCGATCAATGCTGCTGGTGTGGGCGTACCGATCTGGTCGGCAACGACGCGCAGCACATCGCGCTCGGCACCGACACGCAGCATCGTGCGTAGGAAGTTCTGGCCATGCGCGGCATACACCCATGCGGTGCGGAAGATCAGATGACGTCCCCCGGCTGCGCGGATCGCTTGCTCGCCCGCGAGCTTGCTGATCCCGTAGACACCGAGAGGCGCGGGAGCATCGTCGGGGCGATACGGTCGCGTGCCGCTGCCGTCGAATACATAGTCGGTCGAGTAATGCACCAGCGGCACGCCGTGCACGGCGCACCAGCGCGCGATCGCACCGGGGGTCTGTGCGTTGGCGGCCTGCGCCGCCTCGGGCTCGCTCTCGGCCCTGTCGACCGCGGTGTAGGCGGCAGCATTGATCACGCGCATCGGCCGGGTGGTGTCGAGCAGTGCGACAACCGATTCTGGATCCGAAAAGTCCGCAGTCAGGCAGGTGCTGCCGTCCGGCAACGCGCCGGTCCGGGTGGTGCCGAGTACATCGCCCAGCGGCGCGAGTGCGCGCAGAAGCTCCTGTCCGACCTGCCCGTTCGCGCCGAACACGAGCGAGGTCATGTGGCAAATACCGGCAGCCGATCCTCGGGAATGTCGGCCAGCAGCGGCGCGTTGGTGTCCTTGTCGGACAGCAATGGCGCGTCGATCTGCCACTCGACGCCGATCGCCGGGTCGTTCCAGCGCACCCCGGCATCGGCTTCCTTCACGTACACGTCGGTGCACAGATAGCTGAAGACCGCCATTTCCGAGAGCACCGCAAAGCCATGTGCGAAGCCTTCCGGGATCCAGAACTGGCGCTTGTTTTCCTCGCTCAGGATCACGCCTTCCCACTGCCCGAAGGTCGGCGAACCGCGACGGATGTCGACGGCAACGTCAAGCACCTCGCCCCGCAGCACGCTGACCAGCTTGCCCTGCGGCCGTGGCCACTGGTAATGCAGGCCACGCAACACCCCCTTCGCCGAGGACGACACGTTGCTCTGCACGAAGTTCGTCGGCAGGCCGTGCTGGCCGAAACGCTCGGCATTCCAGGTTTCGAAGAAGAAACCGCGCGCGTCGCCGAACACGACCGGCTCGATGACGTAAGCGCCCGGCAGTTTCATTTCGATGATCTTCAACGCACGATCCCGCGTTGCAGGAGTGACATCAGGTACTGGCCGTAGCCGTTCTTGGACAGCGGCTTGGCAAGCGCGGACAACTGCTCGGCTTCGATCCAGCCATTGCCGAACGCGATTTCCTCCGGACAGCACACCTGCAGCCCCTGGCGGTCCTGAATGGTCTGGATGAAGTTCGACGCCTCGTGCAACGACTGATGCGTACCGGTGTCGAGCCATGCAAAACCGCGACCGAGCTGCTCGAGATACAGCGCGCCATCGTCTAGATAGCGGCGATTGAGATCGGTGATCTCCAGCTCGCCGCGCGGTGAAGGCTTCAGTTCGGCTGCGTAATCGCTCGCGCGTCCATCGTAGAAATACAGACCCGTGACGGCGTAGTTCGAACGCGGCGTCTCCGGCTTCTCGGCGATGTCGATCACCTTGCCCGCGGCGTCGAACTCGGCCACGCCATAGCGCTCGGGATCGTTGACCCAGTAGCCGAAGACCGTGGCGCCGTCGCTGCGCGCGTCAGCGCTTTTCAGCGTGTCGGTGAGGCCATGGCCGTGGAAGATGTTGTCGCCCAGCACCAGGCAGCTCGGCTTGCCGCCGACGAAGTCCCGGCCAATGAGATAGGCCTGCGCCAGACCGTCCGGACTCGGCTGCACGGCGTACTGGATGTCCATGCCCCACTGCGACCCGTCGCCCAGCAGGGCCTGGAACAACGTCTGCTCATGGGGCGTATTGATGATCAGCACCTCGCGGATGCCGGCCAGCATCAGGACGCTGAGCGGGTAGTAGATCATCGGCTTGTCGTACACCGGCAACAGCTGCTTGCTGACGCCCTTGGTGATCGGATACAGCCGCGTGCCGGAACCGCCGGCAAGGATGATGCCCTTGCGCGCGGTCATGCCTCGGCCCCCATGCGCTCCAGACGATAGCTGCCGTCGAGGATGCGCTGCACCCAGTCCTGGTTGGCGAGATACCAGTCAACGGTGAACTCGATGCCGCTCTCGAAGGTGTGCTCCGGCTTCCAGCCGAGTTCACTCTGCAACTTCGACGCATCGATCGCGTACCGACGATCGTGGCCGGGGCGGTCCTTGACGTAGGTGATCTGGCTGCTGCGAGGCCGGCCATCCTCGCGGGGCCGGCGGACATCGAGCAGGCGGCAGATCGCCTCCACAACCTCGATGTTCTGGCGCTCGGAATCGCCGCCGACGTTGTAGGTCTCGCCGACCCGGCCCTTCTCGAGCACAGTGCGGATCGCCGCGCAGTGGTCGGTGACGAACAGCCAGTCGCGCACCTGTTTGCCGTCGCCATAGACCGGCAGCGGCTCGCCGGCCAAGGCCTTGGCGATCACCAGCGGGATCAGCTTCTCCGGGAAGTGATACGGCCCGTAGTTGTTCGAGCAGTTGGTGGTCAACACCGGCAGCCCGTAGGTGTGGTGGAACGCGCGCACCAGATGATCGGAGGCGGCCTTGGAGGCCGAGTACGGCGAGTTCGGCGCGTAGGGCGTGGTTTCGGAGAACTTGCCAGTCTCGCCGAGCGTGCCGTAGACCTCGTCGGTCGAGACGTGCAGGAAACGGAAGGCCTCACGACGGCCGTCAGGCAACGCCTTCCAGTAGTCCCGCACCGACTCGAGCAACCCGAGCGTGCCGACAACATTGGTCTCAATGAACGCGGCGGGGCCGTCGATCGACCGGTCGACGTGGCTCTCGGCGGCGAAGTTCAGCACCGCGTCGGGCTGATGCTCGGCCAGCAGGCCCGCCACCAGCGCGCGATCGCCGATGTCGCCATGCACGAATACGTGGTTCGGATCCGATTCGATCGAGGTCAGCGTCTGCAGGTTGCCTGCGTAGGTCAGCGCATCGAGGTTGATCACCCGGACGCCGCGACGCACGGCCTCCAGTACGAAATTGCCGCCGATGAAACCGGCGCCGCCGGTGACGAGCCATGTGGGCACGAATTCACTCCTGTGGACGATCGGAATACCCCGGGAGGGGCCAGCCGCCAAGGATACCGGCTTGTCCGGGCGATCTTGGCACGAAGATGAACGCTTTGAGCGGCGTAACTCGGTGTTCGCGCCCCGGAGCCCACCCCGTTAGAATCGGCAGATTACCCCGCGCCGGTCGCCGCGGCCGGGCGATCCGCAACGCACAAGGAATGCCGCACCGATGAAGATCCTCGTCGCCTACAAGCGCGTGGTGGACTACAACGTCCGCATCCAGGTCAAGCCGGACGGGTCCGGCGTGGTCACCGATGGCGTCAAGCTGTCGGCCAATCCGTTCGACGAGATCGCACTCGAGGAAGCGCTGCGCCTGCGCGACAAGGGCATCGCCACCGAGGTCATTGTCGCAACGATCGCCCCGGCGGATGCCCAGGCGCACCTGCGCAACGGCCTTGCCATGGGCGCCAATCGCGCCATCCACGTGGTCTGCGACCAGCCGATCCAGCCACTGACCGCCGCCCGCACCCTGCTCCAGCTGGTCGAGAAGGAGCAGCCCGATCTGGTGATCCTCGGCAAACAGGCGATCGACGACGACGCGAACCAGACCGGCCAGATGCTCGCCACGCTGTGGGGCCGGCCGCAGGCGACCTTCGCCTCGAAGATCGAGATTGCCGACGGCAAGGCCACGGTGACGCGCGAAGTCGATGCCGGGCTCGAAACGCTTGAGGTCGACCTGCCGGCCGTCGTCACGACCGACCTTCGCCTCAACGAGCCGCGTTTCATCAAGCTGCCGGACATCATGAAGGCGAAATCCAAGCCGATGGAGTCGATTCCCTTCGGGGATCTCGGCGTCGAATCGGCCGATACGCTCAAGACCACGCATTACGAGGCGCCGGCCAAACGCAGCAAGGGCGTCATGGTCAAGGATGCCGCCGAGCTGGTCGCCGCGCTGAAGGCCAAGGGCCTGCTCTGAATCCCCTCGCTCCCGCGCACGCGGGGGCCCAGTGACGTCCGGCCCGGCCGGATCGCAGGAGAACCTCATGTCCAAAGTCCTCGTTATCGCCGAGCATCTCGACGGCAAGCTCAACGCCAGCGCGACCGCCAAGACCGTCGCTGCGGCACAGGCGCTTTCGCCCCAGTCCATTGACGTCGCTGTATTCGCCGCCGATCCGGCCGGGGCTGCCACCGAAGCCGCCACGATTGCTGGCGTGTCGAAGGTGCGCGCCGTCGCCAATCCGGCCAACGCACAGGCGCTCGCGCAGGTGTTGGGCCCGCAGATCGCAAAGCTTGCCGCCGGTTACAGTCACGTCTTCGCGCCGTCGACGACCTTCGGCAAGGACCTGCTGCCGGTTGTCGCCGCACTGCTGGGCGTGAACCAGATCTCCGATCTGATGACCGTCGAGTCCAGCCACGTCTTCAAGCGCCCGATCTACGCCGGCAATGCCATCGTCACCGTCGAAGCCCCGGCTGACCAGCCGGTGGTCGCCACGGTGCGCACGGCGTCCTGGCAGGAAGCGGCACGCGGCGGCAGCGCGACGGTGGAGACGACCAGCGTCGACGCCGAGCTGCCAACACACACCCGCTTCATCGGTCTCGCCGCAGGCAGTACCGACCGCCCCGACCTGCAGAGCGCCAAACGCGTGGTCTCGGGCGGTCGCGGTGTCGGCTCGGAAGAGAACTTCAAGATCGTCTTCGACTTCGCGGACAAGATCGGGGCCGCGGTCGGCGCCTCGCGCGCGGCGGTCGATGCGGGCTATGTCCCCAACGAGTTGCAGGTCGGGCAGACCGGCAAGATCATCGCGCCCGAGCTCTACATCGCGATCGGTATCTCAGGCGCCATCCAGCACCTGACGGGCATCAAGGATGCCGGCACGATCGTGGCCATCAACAAGGATCCGGACTCGGCGATGTTCGAGATTGCGGATATCGGACTCGTCGGCGACCTATTCAAGGTGCTGCCTGAGCTCGAAGCCCAACTCAAGGATTGATTCGAAACTGGCATGTGCACGGGCCCTTATCACACGCTGCAGCAAGGCGCTCCTGCCAGGGGTCCCCGAACAGGTAAACAGAATTTTCATGAATGATTGCGTTAGTAACGTGGAATCCTCGAACCAAACGGAGGCTCCCGACCTGTCGGTCATTGCGCCGGTTTATGGCTGCAGAAATTGTTTGGAAGAACTTGTCGAGCGCATCTCAGCCGCAGTTTCTCCGGTTGTCATGAGCCATGAGATCATCCTTGTAGACGACCGCAGCCCGGACAATGCATGGCCGCGAATCAAAGAAATTGCCTCCAAGTTCCCCCAGGTGCGCGGTCTGCGCCTGTCGCGAAATTTTGGTCAGCATGCCGCGATCAGCGCGGGATTGGCGCACACGCGAGGGCGCACCATTGTCGTGATGGACTGCGATCTCCAAGACGTTCCTGAGGAAATCCCCGGACTCCTTGCTGCCTTGGAGCAGGGCGCTGATATGGCGCTCGCGAGCCGCACCGCGCGTCAGGATTCTTTCTTCAAAAAGGCAGGCTCGCGCGCGTTCTACGCGTTGCTAGGCTGGCTCACTACCAGCACCTACGATGCCTCTACCGCGAATTTCGGTGCTTACTCGCGCAAGGTCATCGACGTGGTAAACGCGATGCCTGAATCAGACCGGTTCTTTCCTTTGCTAGTGCGGTGGACCGGCTTTGATGCGGCTCTCGTGCCAGTTAGTCACGCCCGACGCGCGGAGGGGCGAAGCGGTTACAGTTTGAGCCAGCTGCTGCGCCTGGCAACTAATGTTGCGCTTTCGTTCTCCGACAAGCCGCTGCGGCTGGTGGTGCGTACGGGCCTAGCATTCGCATTTTTGTCTCTATGTATCGTGGCCTTGAGCGTTTACCGCTACGCCATCGGTGACATCGCGGTAGCGGGCTTCACAAGCATCGTTGCGTCGATATGGCTGGTCGGCGGTGTCATCGTCTCCAGCGTCGGGATCGTTGGCCTGTACGTTGGAAAACTGCACAGCCAGGCGAAGCATCGCCCGAATTTTATTGTGGCCGACGACACAGGGAAGACGCAATGAGTGAGGGCCTACTACATGTGCTGCGCCATTCGCAGGTTGAATCGAACCGCTTTGGGCTCCGGGTTGTGCGGGGCATGGTCACCAAAGACGCGCCACGCGATCAAGTGCGAGCCGACATCGAACGCCTGAAGCCAGATATCGCAATCTTCCGATGTGAGGCTGGTGACACCCGACAAATTGACGAGTTGGCCAAAGCGGGACTGGTGCCGCGCCATGCCGACACCCTTGTTTATTACAAAATTTCGCTGGATAGGCCAACGATTGGCGCTCCCGCTGTAGATGACGGAGGCATCGGTCAGGCCGAAGTCTGCGACGCGGCATCACTTGAGGCCATCGTCAGGCGCGGATTCGCCGGATACCGCAACCACTATCACGCCAATCCGCTGCTGTCGGAAGCTGCAATCCTCGACGGATATGTCGAGTGGGCACTGGATTATGCGATCCGTCCCGCCGAGGGACAACAGACCTGGGTCTATCGTATAGGCGGTCAAGCACGTAGCTTTGCTACCTGCAAGCTACGGGCCGATCGCTCCGAGGTCGAGATTGTCCTTAACGCGACCGACCCGGCATGGACGGGTCGCGGACTCTATTCTTCGCTGCTGAAATCCCTGATCGCTTACTATCGCCGCGCAGGATTCGCGGCGCTCGTGATCTCCACACAGGTGTGGAACTACGGCGTGCAACGTGTGTGGTCCCGCACAGGACTCGTCATACACAGAGCGTTCGACACTTACCACGTCAACGTGCCTGCCTCGGCGAGCGAGGTAGAAACGACATGCCCTTGATTTTTCCATGGCTGATGGTCGCCGCTACCATCCTGCTCACTACCTACGGCCAACTCGTTCTCAAGTGGCAAGTCACTACGCCCGCGGTGCCACCTTTTCGCTTCATGGACCACTGGCCATCAATCATCGTCTTGCTCCTGCGTCCGTGGGTAATTTCTGCGCTTGCCGCTGCTTTCTTGGCCTCGCTTTGCTGGATGGCGGCAATGTCACGCCTCGAGTTGAGCAAGGCCTACCCCTTCATGGCGCTGAATTTTCTACTGGTAGGCCTGCTTGCCATACCATTATTCGGCGAGGCGCTCACGCGCCCCAAGATCATCGGCCTCTGCCTTGTCATCGCCGGCTTGGCAGTCCTTAGCAAGGGCTGACCGGCTCGTCATCCGCCACACCAGAAGAATATCGGCATGATTCCTTTCAACAAGCCTTACATGACCGGCCGCGAGCTGTCTTACATCGCACAGGCGCACGCCAACGGACACCTCTCCGGTGACGGCCCCTATACCAAAAGGTGCAGCGCTTGGCTTCGCGAAAACACGCATGCATCGACGGCTCTGCTCACTCATTCGTGTACCGCTGCGCTCGAGATGGCTGCATTGCTGCTCGACCTGCAGCCGGGCGACGAAGTTATTATGCCGTCGTACACTTTCGTTTCTACGGCCAACGCCTTCGCGCTTCGCGGCGCGGTTCCAGTGTTCATCGATATCCGCGAAGATACCTTGAATATCGATGAGCGCCTGATCGAGGGCGCGATCACTCCGCGGACCAAGGCAATCTGCGTCGTCCATTATGCGGGCGTGGCGTGCGAGATGGATGCCATCCTGGATATTGCACAGCGCCATGGATTGCGGATCATCGAGGACGCAGCGCAGGCTGTTATGTCGGCCTACAAGGATCGGCCACTCGGGACGATTGGCGACCTCGGCGCACTGAGTTTCCACGAAACCAAGAACATCATTTCTGGCGAAGGCGGCGCGTTGCTCTGTCGCGATGTCGCATTCTCCGAACGCGCAGAGATCATTCGAGAAAAAGGGACAAACCGCAGCCGATTCTTCCGAGGCCAAGTCGACAAATACACCTGGGTGGATCTCGGCTCGTCCTATCTGCCAGGTGAGATCACTGCGGCGTTTCTCGCCGCCCAGATGGAGGCTGCCCAGGAAATCACTGCGCGGCGCCTCGCGCTATGGGATCGTTATCACGCTTGGGCTGCGGCTTACGAGGCGCGTGACATGTTGCGCCGCCCGGTTGTCCCGACAAACTGCCGCCACAATGCCCACATGTATTACATGCTGCTTCCAGACCAGGATGCCCGCGCGGAATTCATTTCGCGCATGAAAGCTCAAGGGGTGCAGACAGTGTTTCACTATATCCCCCTGCACTCCGCACCCGAGGGTACCCGCGTGGGACGCCATTGCGGATCGATGGACGTGACAGCAAGGCAGAGCGAGCGACTCGTTCGCATGCCTCTGTGGGTTGGCCTCGAAGGTGAGATCGACACCGTGCTTGAGGCAGCGGACAAAGCGCTGGAAATGCTCTGAACATGGATCACTCCTTTCAGGCCGGCACGGCCACCGGGTGGCGCGCATGGTTGGATACTTCAACCGTGGCGCGCGCCTGGCTGTGGATCGGCACGGTGGTAGCGACGATTGCCGTTCTGAACGCCTGGACTTACAGCAGTGCTGCAACGGGCCCGCTGATGCAGGCGGATGCCTGGTACTTTCTCGATGTCTTCGTTTCAAAATATCTCGATGGTACGTTGAGGTTCTGGGATCTGTTCGTCCAACGTGGAGGCAGCGATCATGCGCAGCCACTTCAGAAAATGATCCTGCTGTTCCATACACGTTATTTCGACATGGATTACCGGATCGAGGGCCTGATCGGCACCGCCCTCGGCATTGCCTGGTGCAGCGTGGTTGCACTGGCCGTCTGGACGACGCAACGTCGCGACCGCTCGATCCACGTATCGACGCCCGTAGTTCTTGCGCTGGTATTCGTGCTGGGGCTATCCATCAACAGCACGAACGTGTTCACGTGGTCACTTGTGACGCTCATCTACCTGACGCTGCTCGTTGCCATGCTCTACTTCTTGGCTAGCATCCGTCTGACGGAGAGTCCGCATCCCGCGTGGCTCGCCCCCGTTGCGCTACTGCAGGGCCTCTTGATCGATGAGGTCGCAATCATCGTCTTCGTGGCGTCGGTCATCGCGATAGGGCTATTCTCGCCTGCATCCCGTCGGAACAAGCTCCTGGCCGGAGCGGCGGGGCTGGGCGGCTTGCTTTTGGCGCGGCTGGTGCTCTATCTCATTTCTAGCCGGGGGCTCGAGGGCTCAGCAGTCCCTCCAGGTGCGTTGTTGGACGCTCTGGTGTCCGTCAGCGCATTTCGTGGTGGTGCCGCCCCTTTCTCCGACAGCCTGATCCATGTAGAGCACTTGCAGCGGTTTTTCCCCGAATCGACGGGCTCGGCGCTATTCGCCGTGGCCGCGTTTGTCGTCCTGTTGCACATGTATTTCTGGGGGGCCGCGGCATGCGCGGTAAGGCAAGGCCATCGCAACACCAGCTTGGCCATTGCGGTCTTTCTCATGCTGGTTTCCTACGCACTCACCGCCGGCATCGTCGTGGGACGAGTGCCTACCTTCGGCTGGGAATATCTGCACCAGCCTCGCTATGTGATTTTCTACCAGACCGGACTAGTCGCAATCGCGATCATGTTCGTGTATCGGCTCGGACTCTTGGCAAAAAACGAGGCCACAGCGCGACGCCCCTTAGGCGGTATCGAGACAGCGGGCATAATCGGTATCACCCTGCTCCTGATGGTTGCGCAGGTCCTCGTAGCACGGCAGAGCTGGAATCTACCGCGCTATCTTACCCCTTACTGGCAGAACGCCTCGCTCGTGATGCAGCGATTGCTTGAGGATCCGTCGAACGTCGAACAGTGCCCCGACATCCTGGCTGTATGCGAGTACCCGGTGGAGCGGCGCGAGCATCTGATGGGATTGCTTGCACAGCACCAGCTCAATGTCTTCTCACCCGCCTTCCAGATGCGGAACAGGCTCTACCCGTCAGCGGAGAGCGTTCCTGCTCTTGTATCACCAGAGGTCGGGTCAAACGCCGAACAGGATGATGTGCCGAGCGCCTCACTGCCCGGCGTGCTGGGTATCACAATGCAAGCGGTACCGGGTTTGGAGGGGTGCGACGACACAACCGGCATGCCTCTGTCCAAGGTCCGCTTCAGTGCCGGAACGGTGCACGGCAAGGTCCAGCTCTGGAGCGACGCCCCGGGATACCCACGTACGCTCTTGGCCGAGCATGCGGGTGATGAGGAGACCGTAGGCATCGACGCGCGCCTGCCTGCCGGCGCGACGCTTTCTCTGCTCGATGCCGGAAACCAGCAGGTCCTAGCGCGAGCGTCCTTCGCTCCGCTGAACTGTGGCCCCTGACACTACTTCTGCCGCGCTGTATGGTGGGCGGTCGCTCAACCCGCGCCCGCCGGGCAGGTCCGGAATCGACTGATTGCAGCTCCGAGCCAACGGCTGTCCCCACCAGCCGCTGGCGGTTGCATCGTGCGACTGCGAAGCTCGATGATACGAACTGTCGGCCCACTCGCTGGCGCCAAGGCAACCCGATGTACGCCGCCCGCCTGTGCGCGCGCCTGGCCGCTTTCGCCGCGAACGACGATATCCATTCGCTTGCCGAGCAAAGCGATCAACTCCAGCTCCACACTTCCACCTTGCGGCAACGGGGGAGCCCGGAATGCGAGGTATGCCGTCTTCCGGTCACTCCATGAGTGGTTCGGTTCGTGGCTGAGCCCGAGACTTGCTACCCCGGGCGCCCCGAGCGCCATCCACGTACACGACAGTGGTGTTTCTCCGACACGATCCGTCACATAGTCCGCTTTGCTTCGCGCCATCCCTAACAGGGAAAGTCCCCACGACAAAACCCCAATGATGAGAATCACGTTGGCCACGACAAGGCTGTTTCGACGGTTCACGACACCCACTCCCCCCTGTAATACCGCCCTACCGCGACCAGATTGACAGAAACCGAGAAACCGATCCAAGCCACGAGCACCGGAAGCCGAATCCAGCGACCTGGATCGGCACGCACATGCGCGATCGCAGCCAACATCACCCATGGCACAAGAAAAAGCATGTGGCGGGCGAAGTTGATAGCGTCGAAAGAGATGGTCGCTGCAAAGAAAAGCAGGGTGGCCACGTAGAACATCGCAATCGTCCGCGAAGCATTCAAAGCGAAGAGCAGAAGCCCGAACACCATGCAAAGAGTGGTGGACGCCAGAAAGATCGTCCACACGCTCAGCGCGTTCGCCCCCTCGGAAGCTGTCTTCACAAAATACGGCACCGCCTTCCAGACAGGCAGATTCCCGTCAAGAAAGCTTCCGTTCCGCCAGGCCTCCAAAGAGTTGACGTAAACGGCGGAATCGCCGAATGCGATCGCGCAGTAGGTCGAAAACAGAAGCATTGGCAGCAGTGTCAATGCCGTCTGCCCAGGGACCGCGCTGGACAATAACGACCGCCACTCGGCCCGTCGTTGCAGCATCAGCATACCTATAACGAATATGACCAGAACCACGGCCTGAGGCCGGGTAAGCATCGCCAGACCCGCAAGCATGCATGCGCCCCAGTATCGCTCTTTGACTGCGAGCAACAGAGTCCACACTGTCAGCAGCGCGTACAAAGGATCTGCATATCCCACAAAATTGTAGAACGCGACTGGCGACAGCGCCCATAACGCAATTGCGACTCCAGCAGCCGGATAGCTGCCGGAGAGCAAGAACGTCAAACGATGGATGCCAAGCAACGTCAGCAACAGAATGACGAAGCCAAGCGCTGCGACTTCGGCCAATGGGAAGTGACCCGGAATAACGAAGCGCGCCCCTTGAATGGCGAACCCCATGAGCGGGAGAAAGGCGGTGGTGTTCTGCTCTTCGATACGGCCACTGAACGAATAGCCGCGCTCCCCGATGAGCGTGTAGTAATTGCCGTCGAATGCGATTGGCCCGTCAATTCCGGGAAATACGCCGATCTTCCCGCAGGCAAAAACCAGCAACGACGCAAGCGCGAGGGTCAAGCAAAGCAGCGCCTCGTAACTCCGTGAAAAACGGTCACGAAGGCCCGGGGGCGTCGATCGAGCGGGCACAGTAACAGACATCATGTTCCTCGGGCTTCGGTCATTCTTCGGGCGGTGGACGTACGGTCTCAGGGAGGATTCGAGGCGTCACCTGACAATGCAGCGGACAGGGTCTGCCAGACTGCATCCTTCGAATAGAAACGGCGGATGAAGGACTGAGAGCGCAGCGAAACGTCACGCCAGAGGAGGTCGTCCCGCAGCAGCGTCACCACTGCTGCGGCCATTGTCTCGGCGGTATCTTCGCCACGCATGAAGCCCGCCGCGCCGCTGAGCCCTTGCATGCCGGTGGAAGTGGTAACGCAAGGCAGTCCGAAACGCAGGCTCTCCAGCACCTTGCCCTTGACACCGCCGCCGAAACGCAAGGGCGCGACGGCGACACGTTGGGCGTCGTAATACCGGGCCAGACGAGCATCGGTCACATAACCTGTGACCTCGACTCCCGGGCCCACAAGCGCCAAGACATCGGGATGAGGATTCGACCCGACCAACGTGAGCGTGACCGTGGGCATTTGTGCCCGGATCAGGGGTAGAACTTCGCCTACGAACCACCGCGCCGCGTCGACATTGGGAGGGTGGGCGAATCCGGCCACGAACAGAATGCCCGAGCGGTGCTCGGGACCGGGCACCGGCTCGGCCTCGTCCATCTCGTATGCATACAGCGGGACGGTCATTGCCTTCGCCTCAAGTTCTTTCTTGCGTAGCCACTCGGCCACGTGGCGGGTCTCATCGTCCGAGGGGTAGAGGATCGCGTCCGCTTCAATCCAGAGTGAATGCTCTAGACGTCGAAACCTCTCCGCCTCCTTCTCGAGGGCCTCATTCGCACCCAGCTTGAGCTGCTCAAGCATCCTCAGATGATGTACGTCATGTCCGTAATAGACGACACGGGCGCTGCTGTGTCGCCGCAGACCATCGATGAAGTTCACCGAAACGTGGGGGCGATTCAGCACGGCGGCATCCAGGAGCCGGCCATGCGCTTCTATCCAGGCTTCGAACTGCCCCCAATGGGCGTCTCCGTAGAGAACCTCCACGCCAAGCTGCTGCAACGCCGGCGTGTAATCGGAATCACGGTGCAGATTCTCGGGCCAGAAAGTCACATGATAGCCCTTGCCCACCAGCAGCTGTATGACGTGCCACGTCGCGCGCGAGCCGGCGTCGCGGTCAGGCTGAGGTACATAGTGGTCAACCACCAGCACACGGGGCCTGCCTTTCGATCGATCACGGGCCAACACGACGTTCTGTCCGTTCGCAAAGTGTCGCTCGGCGAGCAGCGGCAACCAGCGCGCCAAGAATTTCTCCCGGTTAATGGCCTGGTATGCCTTCACACCCGTCGTCTCATCGACGCCACTCGAAACGCCTTCGTGGTGCACGACAACTGATTCGGGCTGGAGATAAACCTTCAGACCGCTCTCACGCACCCGGAAGGCGATATCGGTGTCTTCGTAATAAGCCGGCGCATACAGCGTGTCGAATCCGCCGAGCCGATCGAAAACGCTACGGCGCAACATTATGGACGCCCCCGAGACGTAGTCGACCTCCTTCAGGTAACCGTACTCCGGCTTCCGCGGATCATCGAGGCGACCAAAGTTCCACGCGCTTCCGTCATTCCACACGATGCCACCCGCCTCCTGTAGGCGTCCATCCGGGTAGACAA
The DNA here is from genome assembly GCF_002327105.1 of Luteimonas chenhongjianii. Classification (GTDB taxonomy): domain Bacteria; phylum Pseudomonadota; class Gammaproteobacteria; order Xanthomonadales; family Xanthomonadaceae; genus Luteimonas; species Luteimonas chenhongjianii. The sequence goes on from NZ_CP023406.1 coordinate 3,277,491, forward strand.
GCTTCGAGCCCACCAGACCCGCGTCGTCTCGCTCAAAAACCGAGACCAACGCATCGAGCCAACCGGCCGTCACTTCGGTATCGTTATTCAGAAAATACACGAACTCCCCTCGCGACAGGGCCGCGGCCCGGTTGCACGAGCGCAGGAAACCGAGGTTCTCTGGATTCTCAAGATAACGAAGACCGGGCACATTGGCGAGGCGCTGGATATCCGTGTCTCCAGATGCGTCCTCCGCCACGATGATTTCGTAGCTCACCAGAGGAACGTGCTCCGCGATCGAGCGCAAGCAGGCCGTCGTCACGGCGAGATTGCCATATGTCGGAATGATTATGCTTACCCGCGGCTCCGGATGCGGCGCAAAGCGCAGTGAATCGACCGCCACTGCCGCTGATACGTCCAAAGGCGGCGTGCCCCTGGCGACGACGCGGGCCTGCTCGCGCTTTCGCAGCAGATACCTGCGGGCTGGAACGCGCAATGGTGCCAGCAGCGGGGTGCGTGCCAGCCAAGTCCCACGCGCGCCCTCCAAAATACCGACCCAGTCGCCCCGCAACGCGCGCGTCGCTGTACGCAATGGGCGCGTAAGGCGCCAGGACCGTGAGTGAAGCACCGTATCCAGCACCGCACGCGTTTCTCCATGCTCCCGCTCCAGCAATGCCAACCTCTGTTTTGACTGGGCGGTCGTCTGCGAGAGTTGGCGGACTGCCTCAATGAGCGCAGATGCATCGAGCTGACCCACTCCGGGAGTCTGTTCGCCACCAGATGAAAGCGCCTGAGAAAGTGCCAGCTCCCACTGGCGCGTGGACTCGGCCTGCTGTGCACTTTCTCGCGCAAGTATATCGACCCGTTCCTGCAGCGCACGACTGGATGCCTGCAGATCGAGCGCCCATCTAGTCCGGTCCTCGAACTCGGCCTCCAACTCCGTCAGGCGCGAGGCCAAACCCCGCCGCTCACGATCCAGCTCTTCGACCCAGCGCATCGTCTGTTCCTGTTCGTCCTGCAAATGTTGTACTTCAGCAACGAGGCGAGCGCGTTCGCCGTCCAGTCCAAGCGCCCACGCTGTGCGCTCGTCGAACTCGATCTGCAGCTGCCCGTATTGCCGCCTGAGATCTGCCAGCTCAGCATCGAGTGAGCGCGCCCAAAGGGTGCGCGCTTCCAAATCCCTGTCCAGCTCTTGGACGCGGGATATCGCCTTCTTCTGATCGCCTTGCAGCTGCTGCACTTCTGCCAGGAGGTGTCCGCGCTCGTCATCCAGCCCAAGCGCCCACGCGGTGCGCTCATCGAACTCTATTTGCAGATGTTCGTATCGTTCGCGGACAGCGCCCAACTCGACGTCCAGAGAGCGGGCCCAACGAGTGCGGACTTCCAGATCACGGCCAAGCTCACCGAGCCTGACATCCAGCATGCGACGCGTCTCCTCGAGACTCCGTGCCCAGCGCGTCCGCTCATCCAGTGCACTCTGCAAAGCGTCGTAGCTGGCCTTGCGTGCAGCCAGCTGTCGGTCGAGCGAGACGATAAGCTCGCCACGCTCGACTACCTCCCTTTCCGAAGCCTCGATCCGGCCCAAGAGCGCCTGCTGATCGTTCCGCGACTGTTCCACCTGATGCGCGAAACCCTCCAGTGCGTCAGCGAACAGTCGCCGCGCCTCTTCGAAGCGCTCGCCGAAGGGAGCTAGCCGCGCGAGGGAATCGTCATCTGCCTGGCTCGCCACATCGAACATGGCGCACGGCAGTTCCCAACCCATGATGCTCCCGTCTCCAACGGCATGATGCCGGTGCTCACTCGAAACGAATCCTGCCAAGCGAGCTCGACTCGGCGCATCGAGAGCGAAGTCATGCGCCACCCCAAGCTCGGCGAGGGCTCGCGTAATCGCCGCAGGCGGGTCGTCCAGCAGCTCGGTGTATGTGATTACGGCGCGCCGCTTACCTCGCGTGGCGTGCTCCGCATCCAGCAGGTGCTCGATCCAAAGCAGCTTCGATAGGCCCTCGGGCCACGCATTTCGCTTGCTCAGGGACGCGGCGACCTCGCGCGGGTCGCGCAGGACGAACAGCGATGCGGGACTCACTTCGAGACGATCAAGAATTGGCCACCACAAGGGAAGCAGTCGGCAGAGGCGCGGATCTTTGACTGCCCATAGCGGGGCGTCACCAAATTCAGCGCGCAGAAGCTTCTCGAGCGCCGAAGCTGCTTCGCTTGCCGCCCGGGTCTCCAGCCAACCGGAAGGAAGTGGGCGAGGGTCGTTCCAGGAGCGGCCCAGCGAGTCCAGCAACGCCTCGTGGATTGCAACCACGCCCGCGTGCTCGAAGAAGCCCTTGGGATTATCCTCTCCCGGTGCCATCAGGTCATCGCCGAGTGCCGCACCCGCGATCCCGAGTGCACCGCTGACGGCAGAGGTTCCGCTCCTGTGCATCCCGAGCACAAGTATGGCCACACGACCCACCGGGTCCGACGGCCGATTCACTAACTCAGTCAAGGGTCGAACGCTCCCTTCGGGTCGATTTCCAACAAGCGATTGAACCAGAAGCGTCCTGCCGTCGATGCCGCTCTCCATAGCCATTTAGAGCACATCCGCAAAACCTCGCTTCAGCAGCCCGAACACAGCGGCGCCGACCGCATAGATAAGCAGGGCAGCAAACGTGTAGCTGGCCAGGAGAGTCCAGTCAGGCCAAGTCTCGTGAAACATAACCTGACGGAACTGCTCCACCGGAACCGTCAACGGATTAAGCAATAGCCAGTCGCGCAGCCCCTGTGGCATGTTCGAACGGGGGAAGAGGACCGGCCCGAGAAACATGCATACCATGACAAGAGATCCGACGACCTGCTGGAGGTCGCGCAGATACACGCCCAAGGCCGCGAAGAGCAATGTCAAACCAACAAGAAGCACTAGATAAGGCGCAACGACAAGCGGCAACGCAAGCTGCGTCAAGGAAAATCCGGTTCCCCATACGCCATTGATCAGCCACAGAAGCGCCAGCCCCAACACCCCGTGAAACGCCGCAGAGAGCGCAGCCACCCAAGCGAGCGCTTCGAGTGGAAAAACAACTTTTGTAACGTAGTTGGTCTGCTGCACGACCAACGCAGGTGCGCGTCCGAAAGACTCAGCCAAAATGCCGTGCAGGAGCAAGCCCGCGAGCAACTGCAAGGCGAACATCCCCACACCCTGGTCCTCGGCCTGTGGCCAACGGGACTGCAGCACCACGCCGAACACCAGCGTGAACACGGCCAGCATCAGCAAAGGCGTGACGATCGCCCACGACACCCCCAGAAGGGCGCCTCGGTAGCGAGTTGCGATTTCTCGCCAAGTCAGAATTCCAATCAGCGACCGTTGCCGGATCGGCAGGGTCCAGCTCGTGGGTTGCGACATGCTTACGTTCCAGCGGTCAGGTCCCAGCAGACAGAAGCGCGGCGGGAACGCCATTGTAAGCTCGTCGGACCGAATTCGCCCGGGTGACCAGAACGAGCTGATCGGTGATCATTACACAGATGCACACCTTGCCTACCACCGCCCCGCCCGCCATCCGCGTCATGGACGTGGGCAAGACCTATCGCTTGTGGCCCTCGCCTGGCGCACGGCTTTTTTATCCCCTGCTGGTGCGGTTGGCCCGGTCGTGTCGAAGACTCGCTCCGCGCTTGGCACAGGCCATCCAGGATTCCGCCGAGCGACGCCTCCACACCCACATCGCCCTACAGAACATCACTTTCGAGCTCTCCCACGGCCGCGCCCTCGGCATCATAGGGCTGAACGGAAGCGGAAAAAGCACTTTGCTGCAGATCATTGCGGGGGTGATGGCGCCAAGCACAGGCCGTGTAGAAATTAGGGGACGTATTGCCGCCCTCCTCGAGTTGGGCTCGGGATTCAATTTCGAACTGACCGGACGCGAGAACATTCGCATCAACGCTGCAATTCTCGGCCTGACACGGGCGGAAATCGACCGCGTGTTCGATGATATCGTCGCGTTCGCCGACATCGGAGATTATATCGACGAACCGGTAAAGACCTACAGTTCAGGCATGGCGCTGCGCCTCGCATTCGCCGTACAGGTCCACACCGAGCCGGATATTCTAATAGTCGACGAGGCGCTCGCCGTGGGCGACGCCGCATTCCAGGCCAAGGCGATGGCCCGTATCGACGAGATCCTCGCGAGAGGCACCACCCTGCTGTTCGTAGGCCATGACCTGAATGCTGTCAAGGCGTTCTGCCACGAGGCAATGCTACTCGAGCGCGGGGAAATCGTCTTGCGAGGCCTGCCTGACGAGATTATCACCGAGTATCTGTATCGCACCCATCGAACGGCGCTCGCAGAACGGAGGAAAATCGCCGGCTCCCGTGTCGACCGGTTTGACGACGGCTACGGACTGGAAGATGCCCGTGTAATCGACGGCACTATCAACGGCGCCCGCCACGCCACGGTTGGATTCAACGCCAAGCTTGAAATCAGTCTGAAGGTCGCTCTACGCACGGACATAAGTCACCCGGCGATCATAGTCGATATAATGGATGGAAAAGGACTGCAGCTTTGCGGAAGACGGATTCCGCTTCCGGTCGCATTGGCTGACGGGCATAACTCGGACATAAGAATCTCCTTGGATGCCGCATTTCAGCAGGGTGTCTATCGCTTGCGCACACGAGTGGTAGATGCGCCATCGCTGTCACAGACAACGGTGCTCGCGCGCCAGGAGGGCGCGTTATCATTCGAGGTAATCGATGACAGCCGAGCGCTATTCACTGGCCTGTACCCGGTTCCGATGGATATCCGTATCGACCAATGATTAAACAATTGCTGTTTCACCGCGAGTTCCTGGAATACACGGGCGGCCACGGAAAAGTTTATGACTATTTCCGTCACGCTTGCGCGCATCCCGACTGGCGCGCCGTCATCCACCTCACGGCAACAAGTGTCTGCGAGCAGAATCCATGGCTGGCTCTACGGGAACACCTCGCGCCGAGTTACCAGCCCCAGGAGGCGGCTGCCCTCTTCATAGCTGGAATGGACTGGGCGACCTATCCTTGCGACATCCCGGGTAAACCGGTCATCAACCTGGTCCAGCACGTTCGCCACGCGACAACAGGACATCCGCTTCGCCAGTACTTGAACCGGCCGGCCATCCGGATCTGTGTGAGTCAAGCAGTAGCCGACGCGATCGCTTCGACGCGCTGCGTTCGCGGCCCCGTTTATGTTATCGAAGCAGCGCTCGACATAGACTCAGCCGTGACCGACCGGAAGAAGCAAACCGCTTCGATCTTCATCGATGCGATAAAGCAGCCGGCCTTGGGTCGGGCGATAGCCAACGGGTTGGCGGGAACGCCCAGTGTCTCGCTGCTCACCCAGCGCATTCCCCGCACCGACTACCTAGCTCGGCTAGCCGAGGCGGACATCGCAGTTCTTCTCCCTCATCCCGCCGAAGGCTTTTACCTGCCGGCACTGGAGGCCATGGCACTGGGATGCGCAGTGGTCGTTCCCGATTGCATCGGCAACCGGGCCTACGCCCGTGATGGGACGAATGTATTGATGCCACCGCTCGACGCTATGTCCATCCTCCTCGCCATAGGTGAACTGCTGAATGACCCGCACCAGCGCGAATCTCTGAGGACCAATGGCGTGCGAACGTCGGGGGCATTCACCCAGCGCAACGAGCGCAGCGCATTCCATCGTCTGCTCGAGGACATCGATTCGCTCTGGAGCTCGATATGAAGCCGCGCAACATCGCCCTCACCGGTGTTCCGAGGGGAGGCACGACGCTAGCGTGCCAACTGCTCGGAGGTTGCGAGAATACGGTGTCGCTTTTCGAACCGATGGATGTAGCAAGGGTCCCTGCCGACGTCGAGCAGGCCATCGGAGTGATCGATACGTTCTACGCAGATATGCGCGAGCGATTGACGCGCGAAGGCATCGGTATCAGCAAACACCGCGGCGGGGTCGTGCCGGATAATCCTTTCGATCAAGCCCGAGAACCGGGCATGCTGCGGCTCGACAGGACCGAACGTGGTCCGATTCTGGTCGGCCGCCAGCGCGAAAACTTCAATCTGGTGATCAAGCACAATGCGATGTTTATCGCGCTGCTGCCGGATCTTGCGGCGCGATGGCCAACTCTCGCCATCGTTCGCAACCCGCTCGCCGTACTCGCTTCATGGAACTCGGTGGACCTTCCGGTGACAAGAGGGCGCCTTCCCGCAGGCGAGCGACTTGACCCTTGCCTGCATGGCCTGCTGGAAGAGACGCCCGGGCGCCTGGAGCGGCAATTCATCATCCTCGAATGGTTCTTCTCGCGCATTAGCGACTATCTCGCCGCGGAGTCGATCCTGCGCTACGAGGATATCGTCGCCTCACATGGTCGCAGTCTGTGGGCTGCGGCCGATCTGATGGCGCCTCCACGCCTAGATCTGCGAGTGCGCAACGCCAGCCCAGTCTATGCGGAGTCGGATATCACACGCCTCGTGGACGGCCTGACGCGCCCGAAATCGCATGACCGTGCGAGTTGGACAGCCTGGTACGCCGACGATGAAATCCATGCACTTGCCGCCCAGCTCCTGGCGGGAGCTGTCTCTTGAAATCTGTCCGGAGCGCGCCATCCCTAAGCTTCATGCTGGGCGGAACACAAAAAGGGGGCACGACTGCACTTGCGCATCTCATGTCCATGCATCCGGATATCAGGCTGCCTCGCCAGAAAGAAGCGCACGTCTTCGATGCGGAGAGCTTCGACGACGACGCGATGCCAGAGGCGATCGATGAAACCTTTGCTACCCATTTTGACGATGGCTTCTGCAGCGGGCGACGCACCCTGCATGGCGACGCGACACCGATCTCGATGCTCCATCCCGTTTTCATCCAGAGGATTGCGCGCTACAACCCTGCAATGAAGTGGATCCTGATCCTGCGGGATCCCTCGCTGCGCGCGATCTCGCACTATTTCATGGAACGCGAGCGAGGCAATGAGCACTTGGCCCTTCCGTTCGCCCTGATCGTTGAACGATGGCGCCTCAAGGGACACGAGCACGACTTCTCTCCGGACTCCCCCCTCCGACACCACAGCTATATCGCCCGCGGCCGCTACGTCGGGCAACTCGACATCCTGTTCCGGTACTTTCCGGTCGACCAGGTTCTCCTGCTCCGCAACGAGGACCTGAGGCAAGAACCCCAGCGAACTCTCGACGCGGTGTTCCGCTTCCTCAATGCTGCTCCATTCGCGCCGGAGTCGCCTTTCGTGGATATTTTTTCAGGAAACTGGCAGCAGGACCGAACAGCGCGGCTCGTCCGCCCGTGGCTCAGGTGGATATACGCAGGCGAGGTGCGAGCGCTGCATCGGCGTTTCGGAATCCGACTCTGCGACTAGACGCGGCTGACGGAGTTCCCGGGAGCCGCGGTCTTCGGCTGCGCTGCGGGTTGCCCGCTGAGGCAGCCGCGGCCCTGGGCCCACGCACTCAGTCGCGCCCGACAGATCACTCGGGTATGCCAAGCATCGGGCGCACAAGGTCCCCAACCACGGCCGCTTGACCGAGGCCGACACATGCATCGCGCGTCCGCGTACCGCCCCTCAATCGCCTCCCAGGCGCAAGCTCGGCTCGTACGAAGGCTCCGATACGGGGGGCTCGGTCCCCATGGACGGCAAGTCCAGGAACTGCAGTCTCTCGCCGAGCGAGCGGGTCAGCTCGACCGCCTGACCGTCGGACTCGACGATATAGGGCACGATCATCAGCACCAGCTCGGTCCGGGTGTTATTGCGACTCGTGCTGCGGAAAAGACTCCCCAGGACTGGAACATCCTTGAGATAAGGGACCCCATCATTGCTGACCGTCGAGCGGTTTGACATCAGGCCACCGATCAGAATCGAACTCCCATCGCGCAGCGAAAGGTTGCTGGATACGGCGCGATTGAAAATGGACGGCGACTGGACAGCGGAATTCGCCCCCAGGGGCAATGCTTCGCTGACTTCCTGACGGATCTCGAGATCGATCCTGTCGTCAGAGTAGACGATTGGCTTGATATCCAGAATGATGCCGGTTTTCCGATATTGGATGGACTGCAGGATATTGGTATTGCCATCCGTCTGCTGATTGGAGGCGCTTTGGGACGAAAGAGTGGGAATTTCGGTGCCTACATCAATGCTGGCCTGCTCACCGCTTTTCACCATCAGGCGAGGAGACGACAGCACGGTGACCCGGCTGTCTTCCGCAAAGGCCCGAAGTCGGGCTCGGGTCTGCCCTGCAACGTCAAGAAGATACGTAAGCCCGGAGAACCCTTCTATGGCCCCCAGCGTTCCTGAAGTAATCGTTCCGTCGTAGCCGCTCGGTCCGACCTTACTCAGCCAGCTCACGCCGAACTGCTCGTCCTTGTCGAGGGAGACCTCGGCAATAGTGACCTCGATCATGACCTGACGGGCCGCACGATCCATCTGCCGGATCAGCGGGAGGAGCCGAGCCCAGTCCTGCGCATCTCCGCGGTAAATAATGGCGTTTCGAGGAGCGTCCAGGATCAATCGACCTGATGATACGCCCAGCTCGCTCGGCACTTCTGTCGACGGCGCCGGCGCCGCGACGGGCTGCTGACCGCTGACGAGGTCCGCCCCGGACCGTGCGTTGGCCTGGGCGCTGCTCACCGAGTTTCGCGAAGGCTGGATTCCCGAGCGGGAGGTTCCACGCACACCATTAAGTGTAGAAACCACGTCCTGGGCACTGGTGTTGCGCACCGTGTAGTAGAAGAGACTCTGATCGCCCCCTACCGGGTTGGGCGTATCAATCGTCCGGGCCCACTGTACGACATGCTCGAGCACGTGGCCTTCGCCGGCAAAAACGAGGACCGTGTTAGCGGCCCCCATCGGCATTACCAGGATCGAACTCGCGGTCGGCATCGTCCCGCCTCCGTGAACTGCAGCGGCATAGCCCTCGGCGCGCAGCACGTCCACCAGCTTCGCCGCAAGTTCCTCGGCGCTAACGAACGCGGGTTCAATGCGGGTACTCACCCGCCCCCGCATGAAGGGACGGTCGAGCACACGGATCGCAGCAGCCGCCTGCCTGACGATTTCAGGCCGGCCGAACAACACAACGGCGTTCCGGTTGAGATCATCCTGGATCTCGAGCCCATCGGTACGGAAAGCAAGCTTGAGCCAGTTGGTAACGTCCGCATTGCGCACCGAGCTCAGCTCGACCAGCTGGAAGATCGGGCGATGGGAGATCGGCACTTCGGGAGCGGCACGGCCGCTGAGCACAAGGGGGGGCTCGAAAGCGTCTCCCCTGCCCGCAAGCAGGAACCGGACCCGATCCCCCTCGTAGCGGGCCTCGACACCGTAGGTCCGCAGTACGCGGACAGCGAGCTGATAGAAGTCGGAAGGAGGGAGCGGACCCGGGGTGCGCAGCGTCACCAAATCACTCATCTTCGCCACAGCAGGATCCAGCTGGAAGCCAACCCCCAGGATCGTCCCGAAGAATTCGTTGATGAAGGCCGGAACTGGCATCCCTTCGATGTTGACGCTCAAAGGCTCGCCCCTGACCGGCGGAATCCCGAAGGCCGATCCCGTGCCAGCCACCGCCGGTTCGTAGTTCGAGGTCGGGGTTCCAGTCCGTCGCAGGCTCTCAAGCCTTTCACTGTGAGCCACAAGCGCGCTGTCCCCATCATCTGCCAGGGCCCGCTGGTCACGCGAGAGGGGCTGGGGGAGCTCGACCTTGACCGGGCGCGCGCAACCTCCCAGCAGCAGCACCACCACCAAGGCTCGAACCAACGCGTTATTCATTCCGACCGTCTTCCTCTTTGACCGCACGCCCTGCGTCGAGGCAGGCACCACGGTGTTCCGTCGCGTCATATAGTTTCCGGCTGAACTCACAACCGTCTCGCGTGTACCTGATCGAAACGATCTCGACAGACGTCAGCAGCGCGCCGTCCGGCAGCGGGCTGTTAAGCGGGATCTGTACGATCTTGCCCTGCTCCCCGGCGACCAAGGCAACTGGCATAGGGTCAGCCATGATACCGGCAAGCTTCCAGGAGGGGGCACCTCGTCGATCTGATCCCCCCTGCGATCTGAACGGCGTTGCCGTGCGTAACTTCTCGAACGCACCTGGCGCGACCCGGTTCAGACTGTCCGGCGGTGGCAGAGTCCACGCGGCATCTCCTGGCGTCCACCCCTGCGCGGAGGGAGGCGGCAATGCGAGTCCGATCGCAAACCCGAGGCCAGCGCCGAGCGCAGCAGCCGATACAAGAGGCCGCGCACGCGCGCCATCAACCAGCTGTCTGATCATCCGGCCTAATCCGATAGAAAAACACCAGGGTGAGCGCAGCGGTCCTCGATTGGCGGTTCATGTACGTCACTGACTCGATTGCGACCAGGTTGCTCCCGGACTCGACCCGCCGGACCAACTGCACCAGCGCAGCTGGCTCGAATCCCCCGCTCAACACCACGGGCACGCGATAGAGGTCTTCCCATCCATCGACGCGTGCAGGCGCTTCGGGCTGGATGCGCATGTTCGCGCCCGCGGAGTCAGCAAGCGCTTTGGCCTGCGCCTGCACAGCGGCTTGCGCCAGCCCGACAGTCTTTGCGACCGGTATCTCGGCATTAAGCCGGCTACGGGCTGCCTCCGCTGCATCAGCTCGACCTAGCCAATGATCCTCGCCCGCAACCGCCTGCATCCGCCACAACTGGTCACGCTTGTCTACATAGCGTTCTGCGACTGCAGCACGCCAATCAAAAAGGGACAACAATGCATAGAAGGCCAGAATCCCGATGATTGCGATCGCCCCAGCGCGGAGCCGCGGATTCGCGCGCAGTTCGCTCCGTATCGGGCCCATCCACCTTGTCATCGCCGTCATCACGGCTGTCCACGCGACGTCAGTGTTGCACGCAGCGTTACCTCATCGGGCGCACGCCCCATTTCTGCAGTGACATCGACGAAGGTGCCCGACGCTTCCCACGACGCCACGATGCGCTCCAGATCAGGACGTTCTAGGCGCATGACGGCCTCCATCGTCTGCGTATCCAGCAACCTCCACTCCAGGAGCTGCCAGCTATCGGTCGGCGTCGCGTCGACCATTGCGGCCCACGTGTTCGTCACGCTGGCGGGCGGTCGTAATGCGAGCAGACGGTTGACCTGGTCAGCATCGCGCTCTGCGCTCTCGCGCGCCTGCATGATCGCCTGAAGCCCCTCGTCCACAGACGTCATCGCCCGGTCGATCGCGGTTTCCTGCGCTTTCAGCCGGATGACGCTCCCCAGCGGCAGTGCGATCGTCAACGCAACCAAGCCAGTGGCGATGGACACGCCCGGTGCCCGCAGACGCGAGCCCAGCTCTTGCAGGGATGCACCACCGCCACCCCACGGTGTTTCAGACAGCGTCGCGGGGTGGGTGCTGACCAACGGAAACATGTCGAAGCCCGCGCCACGGACAAATTCGCCCCATTCGCGGTCTTCCGGGGCGTCCCGCCACCACTCCGAGGCAACCAGCGCGCCTGCGCGCCAAGCACGACCTTCATATCCAGATGAAACAGCGATCAGCTCGACAGCCGGACCTTCGACCGGGGTTCCCCGGAAAAGGCTTTCGGGCACCACGCGGCTCGCCTTCTTCAATTGACCACTGGAGCGCGCGGTCTCGGCAACGAAGGCCCGGTCCCACATCCACACCATGGCCTTTGTGCCGGCGAACTCGAAGTGGCTGCCGCAGTCCTGGAACGGCGTGAGCCGCCGGACCGTCGTTCTGACGAAGCTCTTCCGCTTTGCCAGCGGCACCACCGACAGGTCGAGACAAGTGAAAACGCACAGCTCGCGCCCGACGAGCCACTCTTCCTGACGCCCACGGCTGAGGACCTGCCCGACGCCTTCACTGCCGATCAGCCACCGGCTCGGCAAAAAGCGGTGTCGCTGGCGTGCGAGCCATGCCGACGGGTTCCTCATCTGCTGCGGAAACATAGAGTTCATAGGTTTCATGCCACGGCTGTCCCCCGTCGTCTCGGGGGGTCAGCATCCAGTGCGTTGTGCGGACAGGTCCGCGACCTGGCACCCAGACGGCAAGCGTGCCTGACGCCGAAGGATACAGGCCCACGTAATTCTCGTCTGCCAGCGTAGAACCGGACGTCTGCTGGAAGGCGGACACGCTCAGGAACGGCTGCGAGCGGCGGATGTCGACCACGCGCGCCGCAGTCGCCGCGTCAAGCCCCGGCAGGGTGGCCACAACCTCCGCTGGAGCGGTGTTGACATTGACGAGTATCTGGCGCTGGACCGACAGCGCCCGCAACACCCGCTCGTCAGCCGGATCCAACCGTTCCCGCCAACCGGGAATCCGCCGGAGTTCCAATGGGGTCAGCATCACGCGGTTGGTCGGAGGCGGCAGCCCGGCGTCGAGATAATCTTTGCGCTCAAGGCTGTTGAGCCGCTTGAGCTCGTCGCGATCCTGGTAATCGAGCAACCGATTGCGCAGGGTGACGTAAGGCACGGGATCGGCCGAACCGATTCCGAGGAATCTTTCAAGCAGGATCTGCGGCGCCCAGTTGACCGACAGCCGGCCTGCGTCGTCCTGGATTGCGAAGAACGCGCGTCCTATTCCCCGGTATGGGGTTCCATCGAGCGCCACCTCATTGCCCACCGGCATATAGCTGAAAGGCGACTCGCCCGGCCCTGCGATCGCACGTTCGTCTTCGCTCAGCACCATCTGCCCATCGACGGTAAGGCCGCCAAATGTCACTCGCTGGGTCAGCAGCAAGTACAGCGCGGTGGCACGGGTGGACTCGATATCGACCGATGCGCTCGCTTCGTCCAGTCGCTGCAGCTGGTTGTCGCGAGCGGCCTGAGCGAGCGTCGCCACCGTCGTGGCGAGGATCGTCAGGATCACGAGGATCACGAGCACCAGAACAAGGACAAACCCACCAGCGTCATCCGCCTTGATGCGTTCACGGTCCATGTCAGTCTGTTTCCAGCTCGAAAGCTTCCGCGCGCACGGGCTTTCCGTTCCGGGGCGCCACGGCGAGAGCGGAAACACCCTCTCCGCCGGAAGTCAGAATAATCAAACTCGGCAGTCTGCTCTGCTCTCCCAGGGCCGGCGGCCAGCGATCCGAAGTCGCCCCGTCGTCTCCGGCGTATACGAAACGCGGCTCGGTGACTTCCGCCCAACTCGAATAACGCCACATCTCTTCGCCGTATTCCCGGTAGATCAGCGTGCTGCGGCCATCCTCGCCCATCAGCTCCCATTCCACAGGAACAGGGCCGCCCTGCGCGGACATGGCAGGCGAAAGCGTCACCCCTGCAAGCTTGGTCGAGGTTCCAGTCGGCATTGCGTCCGGTAGCGCGACCATCCCTCTCACCGAGTCCGCAAACCATGTCTGGACCAGAGCTCGACGATCGGTGCCGGCTGAGCTCTCGAACACCCGGCCTTTCGCGATGCGGTACGCGCCAAGCATCTCGAAGGCGAGGGACACGAGGATCGAGACCAGCATCAGGACGACAAGAGCCTCCATGAGCGTAAAACCGGACTCTCTGCGCATCAGTCCTCCTCCAGCGGTTGAAGCTGGCGATGCCCCATCTGGCGCACGGCGAACCGCTCGGTTTCGGTGCCATCAGGTCCGGTCACAATCACCTCGAGTTCGAACAGCGCCACCTGAAAGATGGTGGGCGCGCCAAGCTGAGTCACTGCCGGCCTCGGTCCATCGATCGACCGCGCTTTCCAGGCGTACGTATGCCCATCAACATCGATCGTGCCCGCCTCTTGCGCCATCGGATTGACCTTGCGCAGCACCTCGAGGGCTGAAGCGGTCGCTACCACTCGCTCCTGTGCGCGTGCAGTAGCGTGCAGCGCTTCAAGACTGACGCCCAGCCAGGCATACAGCGACATCGCCCCTATGCTGAAGATCACCAGCGCAACAATCGCTTCGAGAAGCGTGAAACCCGCCTGTCGTCTGTCCGCACGGCCTGGCACGACTAGTCCTCCCAGCGTGCGTCACAGAAAGGCGCATCCACCACGAGTATCCGCCTGGATCGGCCGACGTCGAAGACCAGCCGGGCTTCGGAACACGCGCCGTTCGCCTCGATCCGCAGCGGACGCTCGGCGTCGGCCAGCCATCCCGCGGGAAGCTCGAGCACGTCCCACGGCGCGGGTCGCAACTCGTCAGCTGCGTCGAGTACTACCGGCTTGCCCGCACGGCGCGCCTCGAGCGGCAGCGACCTGACCTTGATGACGATGTCATCAAGCACTGCACGCTGCTGCCAGGCGTCGATCATGCGGATGGCACCCGGCACGGCGATCGCGGCCACCATCCCCAGAATCGCCAGAACAACCAGCAATTCGAGGAGAGTGAACCCGCAATTGAGCCTAGTTCGCCGGCAGATAGCCCACATCCGCATCTAGCCCCTCGCCACCCGGCGCGCCGTCTGCGCCATGCGAGTACAGGGTGAACGGTTGCCCAGCGGCAGGCGTCGGTGAATAGCGGTACGGCCGGCCCCAGGGATCATCCGGCACATCGCCGTCGATATAGGGTCCGGTCCATCGGGATGCTGTCCGTTCATCGGCAGGGCGACGGACGAGCAGCGACAGCCCCTCCTCTTCGTTCGGCAGCCGACCGATGTCCAAGCGCATGGTCTGCAACGCGCCTCCGAGCATCTTGACCTGGGTCGACGCCGCCTGGGCTTTGGCCTTGTCTGCCTGCCCGAACAAGCGGGGACCGACCAGACCCATGATCAGTCCGATGATCACGAGCACGACGATCATTTCCAGAAGAGTGAACCCACGCGTGGTGCGCGGCGGAGCAGACGGAACCTTCGACTTCATAGTTTTCTTTGAACCCCGTTCAGATCGCGAGATCGTTCGCGCTGGTGATTGCGAGGATGATGCCGAGGATGATCGTGCCGATCACGCTCCCGATCATCAGGATCGCCACAGGTTCGATCAGCAACAACAGACGCTTCATGCGGTTCCGGCCCGAATCCTCGTACAGCCTTGCAAGCGATTCGAGCATCTCTGCAAGCTTTCCTGAGCGCTCGCCGACGCGCACCAGATTGTAGCCTGTCGGCGTCAGTGCCTCCTCCATCTCGAGCGCCGACGCAAGTGCGGTCCCGCCCCGGACCGCGCGGGTGACCTCCTGCATGCGCTGGTGACGCGACGGAATCTGTACGCCTCCGGCCGCAAGCTCGAGCGCGCGCATCAGCGGCACCCGGTTGGTGAGCAGGGCGGACATCACGCGCGCCCACCGTGAGGTGTCCGCCTCGACCAGCCAGGCGCCGACGAGAGGCAGCCGCGCAATCGCATCCACCACCTGCGTTCGCACCTTGGGGCGGCGCGCAAGCAAGTAGGCAGCGACCGCCACGGCCGCCACGACGCCGACAAACAGTGCGAAATTCGTCCGCATCCAGACGCCGGTCGCCAGGACTGCCCAAGCGAGAAACGGAAGGGATTCGGCCCGATCGAGCATGCTGGAGAACTTCGGCACTACGAACACGAACATGAGCGTGACGGCGGCTACCCCCGCCAGCACCAGGACTGTCGGATAGACGAGTGCATTGCGGATGTCGTTACGGACGCGCTGCTCGTATTCCATCTGCTGGCCGGCATCGCGGATCGCGCGGCCCAGTTCGCCGGTAAGCTCGCCGGCCCGCACCAGCTGGATCACATATCCCGGCAACGGAAGCCCACTCGCCTCGAGCACCAGCGAGAAGCTCTGCCCGCGCTGCAGTCCACTGGACATGCCGGCGTAGGCGGAGACGATTCTTGGATGGTGCCCCGACATCGCCTGCGATGCGACAGCATCGGCAACAGGGACCCCGGACGTCAGCATCGTGCCGAGTTCCTGCAGCGAGACGATGATGTCGCCGGAACGCAACCTCGTGTTCCGGCGCGCCCGTCCTGGCCGATCGCTTGCCCGGATCGCGACAACCGACAGCCCACGCCCTTCCAGCGACCGTAGCGCCTGCCGCTCGCTTTCGGCCCGGAGATGACCTGTACTGGAACGACCGTCCGTATTGACGGCCTCGTACGCATACAGTCGCATCGGATCAGTGGCCGACCACACGCAGCACTTCTTCCACCGTCGTCAGCCCCTGCCACGCCTTCAACAGTCCGTCGTCCCGGAGGAAACGGTGTCCTTGGCCCTTGGCCAACACTTTCATGTCCTCAACGCTCGCCCCGGAAACGATCAGATGCCGCATCTCGTCGTCGACCGGGATCATCTCGTAGATGCCCAGCCGCCCGCGATAGCCCGTACCCAGGCACTCCGGGCAACCCACGGCCTCGCGGAACGCTGGCGCCAGACCCTCCAGCACGCGTTCGGCATGCCCGGAAACTTCCGCCAGAATTCCTTCCGGGATCGAAGCCGCCGGGCGCGAACAGCTGCACAGGCGGCGTACCAGACGCTGTGCCTGTACGGCGCGAACCGGAGTCGCGACGAGAAAGGGCTCCACACCCATGTCGACCAATCGGGTGAATGCGCTGATCGCGCTGTTGGTGTGAAGGGTCGAGAGCACCAGATGCCCAGTCAGCGCAGCCTGGACCGCGATCTCCGCGGTCTCGAGGTCACGGATCTCGCCGATCATGATGACGTCGGGATCCTGTCGCAGGATCGACCGCAACGCGCTGGCGAATGTCAGGCCGATGTCCGCATGCGCCTGGATCTGGGTGATCGCCGGAAGGCGGAACTCGACCGGATCCTCGACGGTGATGATTTTCTTCAGACCATCGTTCGCCGCGGCGAGGGCCGCGTACAAGGTCGTGGATTTGCCCGAGCCCGTCGGGCCGGTGACCAGCACGATGCCATTGGCCTCCCGGGTCCAGGCTTCCATCAAGGCGAGGTGGTCGCGCTCGAAGCCGAGTCGGGCAAGGCCCAGGTCCTTGCGCTCCTTCGGCAGCAGACGCATCACGATCGACTCGCCGTAGACGCCCGGCAAGGCCGACACACGGATATCCATCTCCTGACCACCGACACGCGTGCTGAGCCTGCCGTCCTGCGGAAGCCGCCGCTCGGCGATGTCCATGCCCGAGATCAGCTTGAGCCTGGAAGCCACAGCGTCGAAGCGCTGCCGCGGAAGACTGAGACGCGCATGCAGGACACCATCGATCCTGAAACGCACCGAGAAGCTGCGCTCCTCCGGCTCGATATGGATGTCCGAGGCCCGCTGCTCGACCGCCTGGGCCATCAGATTGTTCACGAGTTCGACGATAGGCGCTTCCTCGGCCATCTCGCGCAAGCTCGCCGCATCCCCTCCGGCGTCGGCAGCAACACCCCGCCGCGCCAGCCCATCGAGGAGGCGGTCGACGTCCTGCGACCGGGCCAGGCAGTACACCGGCCGGCGACCCGGAAGCGCGTGGCGCATCAGTTCCCGCAGGACCGGATCCAGCGGATCGCGGCTTCCGCAATGCACCTCGCCGTCCACCGACATCCACAGCAGTACGCCGCGATCGACCAGCCAGTCCGCACCTGCGGATACTTGATCGGCCGCCGCAGCAAGCGCGTCATCGTCGGGCAAGGGCAGATCGACACCCAATACAGGCAACTGCAGCTGCTGACCCAGGGCGGCCAGGAGGTTGTCCTCGCTGAGCGCGCCCGTACGGATAAGTACGCTGCCCAACCGGCCGCCGATGCGCCCCTGCAAATCCAGCGCTCGGGCAAGATCCGACTCACCGATGAGACCCTGGGCTATCAGCAGCTCACCCAGCCGTCCGGTCTGGCACGGCAAGGCCGCGGATCGTTGGGGCGCTGCTGTCTCCATCATCTCTCCGGTTTCCGTGGCCGGCGGAGCCTCCACGCGTCTGAATCCTGCGGTCACAAAAAATTCTATCGGGTTGCCACGATCACGTAACCCACAACCGAAACATCATGTTGCAAAAAAACTAAAGTTCCGTTTTCACGCCGCATCCATTGACGCAAGTTAAGCCGTCAGTTAGCTTCACGCCCGCAGTTCGCGGTCCAAGGGGGAGGAGGCTCGGCGTCGCCGGGGTCTTCTTTAACGTGAGACGCGCCAGCCACGGACAGCTTCGTTCATGCAGGGCCCGGTACCAGGCCTGCGGCATGTTCAGGCGCGACTGCGACCACTTATTTCACACAAGTTCCAACAGGAGTTACGACATGTCGAAATACACCAAGAAGACCCTGGCCGTTGCGCTCGTCGCAGCGCTCACCATCCCGGCCGCAGCGTTCGCGTTCCAGCTGCAGACCGACGGCGACCAGACCCCGGAAGCGATCGCCTCGCAGCTGGGTCTCGAAGTCACCATGAGCGAGCCGGTCGAGTTCGTGACGCAGATCCGCGACGTCATCATCGGCCGCACCACCGGCTTCCAGGTGCTGGTCACGCTGGAAGACGGCGCCCAGTTCAATGGCGCGCCCACCCTCACCGCGGGCGACGGCCTGACGGGCGGCTGGGACGTGCAACTTGCCGCCGGCGGCACCGATGGCAGCATCGACGCCCAGTTCACCGTTTCGCCGACCGCGCCGGCCTCGACCGTGTCCGAAGGCGTGATCCTGCAGTTCGCTGAGCTCGCACTGCAGAACGTCCGCACCACTGGCACGACCCGCCTGTCGGTCCAGCTGCGCGACCCGGTCAGCGGCGCCCAGCTGCATGCTGCGACCCGCGAGATCATCTCGCGCAACAACGGCCTTGAGATCAGCTGCGAGCCGACCGTGAACCCGGACCGCATCGACGTGGGCGGCGAAAACCCGAAGGCGCTCTTCGTCGAGTATCAGGGCGCTTCAGGTTATCCGATCGGCGAAGGCAGCCAGACCACCACGGATCTCGGCCAGATCGACTTCGCCGCCACCAGCGGCTTCAGCTTCACTGATGAGACCACGCTGAACTCGCAGATTGCGGGCAACTTCGCCGGCTTCACCAACGTCTTCCTCTCGGTTGACGGCGAAGGCGGCACCTGCTCCAACGAAGTGGCCGCGTATGTGATCAACGATGCCGGCACGCTGGCGACTCTGGAAGACGACGGCGTGTTCGAGGGTGCCGGCGGCACCGCGACGCTCTGCGTCACCGTCGATGGTGAGACCCCGATCGCTGCCCAGACCTTCCAGGTCACGAATGGTGTCGACGGCAACTGGTCGGCCTCCGCCTGCCCGGTCGCCCCGCTGCAGTACAACGGCTCGGTGGTCAAGGTCTATCACGTCAACCCGGCCGGCAACACCACGGCGCAGTCGTTCGTGCGCGTGATGAACCCGTCGTTGAGCGCTGGTCGCGTGACCATCACCGGTATCGACGACGCCGGCAACACGAGCCAGGGCGCGGTCTCCTTCGACCTGCCGTCGCGTGGTTCGATGCAGATCAACTCCGAGGATCTCGAGAACGGCAACGCCGGCAAGGGCCTGACCGGCTCGCTCGGTGACGGCGTTGGCAAGTGGCGCCTCGAAGTGACCGGCGAG
This sequence comes from Luteimonas chenhongjianii, assembly GCF_002327105.1. Classification (GTDB taxonomy): domain Bacteria; phylum Pseudomonadota; class Gammaproteobacteria; order Xanthomonadales; family Xanthomonadaceae; genus Luteimonas; species Luteimonas chenhongjianii. The sequence goes on from NZ_CP023406.1 coordinate 3,296,799, forward strand.
TTCCAGGGCATGCTGGTCCAGGGCCTGAACCGCAACACCACCAACGGCACGGTCACCAACCTGACCGACGCCGATGGCGAATTCGAGCAGCGCCTGCTGCACGAAGGCGGCGGCTTCTGATCTTCGATCAGGTTTGAGTGACACGACGGGCGGCCTTCGGGCCGCCCGTTTTTGTTTGCGGAACGTGCGAAAGAGCCAACGCGCGTGATGCGGTATTACCACGAGGGCCAACCCGCAGGCGCGGGTCAATGTCGAAGCCAGTGCACTTTGGGCGTAAACGACGCGCCACATCCTCACCCGCCGGTACTCCCTGACTCAGAACTTTGTTGCGTCGCGCGCCCGCTTTGCTAGGATCGCGAACTCCCTCTTGCGAGTCGCCCTCATGATCCAGCGCCCCTACCCTTTCCTTGTTGCGACAGTCGCTGCGATTGCGCTGGCGGCCTGCTCCCCGGAAGCGCCACCTGCACCGCCGCAGACGGACGACGCCAGGACCGAGACCGAAGCGACGCAGGCGCAACCGGGTGCCAACTCCAGCTGGAGTACCGATCCCGCTGACGATCCCAATGCCTATGTGCCTACCGAGGTCGCTGCCGACGCAGTGCTGGTAGGTAGCTCGCGTGACGCCTCGGGCCGGGCCACCGGCGCCAAGCCGGTATACGCCCAGGGCGATACAGTCCACGCCAGTGCGCCCCTCAAGGGTGCGCAGCCGGGCGCGAAGTTCGACGTCTACTGGACGTTCCAGGATGGACAGACCCACAAGATGGAGTCGAAGACCGGTGCAACGGGCGACTACGTGAGCTTCGAGTTCGCATCTGCCGATGGCATGGTTGCGGGCAACTACAACGTGCAGATCGACGCGAACGGAATCCCGCTCGGCATCGCCGAGTTCCGCGTCGAGTAGGACCGCTCCACGTGCGTGCGTGCGTGCGTGCGTGGAATGCTGCGCGCGGTATGACAGCCGTGCCGGATTTGCTTACCGGTCCGGCCCTCGCGGAGGAGCGCGCCGACGACCCACCCGCGGGTCTGGCGTCATACCCTGCCCGCGCCTCGCCGCACGGCCCGGTTCAGACGCTGCCCGGGTCATCGCCATGACCCATGGGCCCTTGCGGTGAGCTCACCGGAGCCTTGTCCCGCAGCGCTTCCAGTTCCGCGACAAGGGTATCCGCCCAGCGCGATCTGGCATCGAAGGCCTGCACGAGCGCTTCGTAGTCCTGCGTGGCTTTCAGTCGCGCCTGGTCGGCCTCGATCGCCCAGCTCGTACGTTCGTCGAGTTCGGCCTGCAGGGCCGCCAACTGTTCCGCCAGCCTCACCACTTCCTGATCCAGAGCAACGGCCCAGCGGCTCCTTTCCTCGTGTTCCCGCTGCAGCCTGCGATGGGCTCGACCGAGCTCGGAGAACTGGCGGTCGATGTCCGAGGCCCACAGCGCCACGCCCTGATAGCGTGCGTAGAGGTCGACCGCACGGTCCAGATAGACGGAGGGCGGCAGCTCCGGCAGCGTACAGCCCTCGCCCCCGCAGACCGCGACGTAATACATCACGGACTCGAGGTTTGCAGATTCGAAACGCAGGCTCGCGCCTTCCCCACGGGTGACGGCCTGGTAGACCTGCTCGCCCGCCGAATCCGGGAGGATGAAGGAGCCCGTGGCCAGCCGCTGTCCATACAGGCGTATTGCGCCGAACTGCGATTCGAGCAGTCCGACGAACTCCGACAGATCGAGTTCCTTGACGTGGAATTCGTTCCGGTAATTCCGTGCGTCGGAGTAGACAGGGCGGTTTGGCGAGGAGATCACGAGCACGCCGTCTGCCCTCAGCACCCGACGCAGCTCCGCGATCATGGTGGTCTGTTCGGCCAGATGCTCGATGGTTTCGTACGAGACCACCACATCGAAGGATGCATCCGGGAAGGGGATCGCAGTTGCGCTGCCCTGCTGGAACACCAGATTGGACACGCTCGCGTACGCCTGCCTGGCATGTTCGATTGCGTCCCCGGACAGGTCGACGCCTACGACCTCGCTGGCCTCGGCGGCCAGCAGCGCCGCGCCGTAGCCCTCGCCGCAGGCGACGTCGAGCACACGTCGCCCCTTTACCAGTGAACGGCACCAGCCGTAGCGATGCCAGTGCTCGTAGGCGATCTCACCGTCTTCGGAGGGAACGAAGCGCTCGCCGGTGAACTCGATCATGTCAGTGCCACTTCCGCGTCGATGGCGAGCATAGGGAGGCCGACCAGGCCGTGCCGCATGGTTTCGTCGAGCGCCCGGAACTCCAGCGCGTCGTGGACCCAGTGCTGCTGGGTGTGTTCGTCCTGGTCCCCCGAGGCCACGGCTGCATCGATCATGTAGGACCCCGAGGGCATGAACGGCATCCGGAAGGTGAAGGCTGCGCGAAGCGTCTCACCCGCGTTGCCGGACAGGGGGGCATCACGATATGCCAGGAACGTATTGTCCCCGAACAGGCGTTGCCCGAGCCTGTCCTTGACGTAGAAGCCGACGATCAGTTGCTGCAAGGGCTCGCGCAGTTTCGCGGTCACGACGAGTCGGACGACTTCGCCGCCTTCGAACACCGAGATCCGTGCGCCTTCTTCGTTCTCCAGCGCCACGGACTCGATCCGGGCCGCCTGCGCGCCGAACTCGGTACCCACCTGCTCGGGGTCGAACTCGAACAGTGCGAACCGGTTGCGGACTCCGACCTCCCGGAAAAGTTCGGCCCGCACGTCCATATCGGGCCGGACCTCGCGGCGCTTGCGCTCGACCCTCACCTCCGCGCCCGCACCCTGCCGCGACACGGCATGCTGCTCGGCCATGTAGGCTTCCATCACGTCCTGGGCGGCGCCCTGCATCCGGATACGCCCTGCGTCGAGCCAGATTGCGCGACGACACAGGTTCACGACCGCAGCTGCGTCGTGACTGACGAAAAGCAGCGTTCCCCTCTGCTGGAAGCGCCGCAGGAAACGCATGCACTTCTGCGCGAAAAATGCGTCTCCCACCGAGAGTGCTTCGTCGATGATCAGCACGTCCGCGTCCACGTGGGCAACGACCGCGAATGCGAGCCGCACGGCCATGCCACTTGAATAGCTGCGTACCGGCTGGTCGATGAAATCGCCGATCTCGGCGAATGCGAGGATGTCGTCAATGCGCGCGGCGACCTGCTCGCGCGTCAACCCGAGAATGGCCGCGTTGAGGTAGACGTTTTCGCGCCCGGTGAAGTCCGGATCGAACCCGCTCCCCAACTCGAGCAGGGCCGCCACCTTGCCCCCCACCCGTACCGCGCCCCGCGTCGGGGACAGGGTGCCGGCGATGATCTGGAGCAGCGTGGATTTGCCGGACCCGTTTCTTCCTATGATGCCAACGGTCTCCCCACGGCGGATCTCGAGGTCGACCGCGTGCAGTGCCGTGAACTCGTCCTTGCCTTCACTCGTCCGCCCCGACAACGCCTGCCACAGCCGCCGCGAGGGGCGATCGTAGCGGCGGTAGGATTTGCATACGCCGGTCGCCGAGATCATCAGGTCGGCTTGGCCTAGAACAGTGTCAGAGCACATCGGCGAAGCCCGTTTGCAATCGACGGAACACCCCATATGCGACCGCTGTGAACCCGCAGGCTACTGCGGAATACCAAGACAGGGCGCTCCAGTCGGGGAGCCTGCCCCAGATCACCACGTCCCGCACCTGATCGATGATCAATGTCAGCGGGTTCAGCTCGAAAACGATCCGGTACGACTCGGGGATGGACTCGAGCGGAACGATTGCCGACGAAAGAAACAGCATGGCGGTGGCCGCGACGCCTGCAACCTGGCCGATGTCGCGCAGGTAGACACCGAGCGCGGATACCATCCATACAACGCCTACAGACAGCACAATGAGCGGGATCAGCACGATCGGCAGCAGCAATGCGGTCGCGTGAACCTGGCCGCTCCACCAGGCGTTGAGCAACAGCAGGACCAGGAGATTCATCATCAGATGAAACGTTGCGGCCAACACCGTGGTCCAGCCGAAGATCTCGATCGGGAACACCACGCGCTTGACATACGCACTTCTTCCCACGATGAGCAACGGAGCGCGGACAAGGCATTCGGCAAAGAACGCGTGCACCGTCAGCCCGGCAAACAGGATGAGTGCGAATTCGATCGTTGATCCGCTTGTGCCAGGCCAGCGGCTTTTCAGAATGAAACCGAAGGCAAGCGTATAGACCAGCAGCAAGAGGAAGGGACTGATCAGCGACCACAGCATGCCGAAGCTGGCGCCTCGATAACGCCCCTGGATGTCACGCCTCGTCAGTTCGAACGCGAGTACCCGGTGACGGCCAAACGCGGAGAGGATCGCCATTCAACGATCCGTCTGCAGGGCGCGCTCGAGATCCGCGCGCAGGTCCTCGAACCCCTCGACACCCACGCTCAATCGCACCAGATCATCCGCTATCCCGAGCGTCGCGCGCCGCTCCACCGGCACCGACGCATGCGTCATCACCGCGGGGTGGTTCACCAGGCTCTCCACGCCACCCAGCGACTCGGCCAGGGTGAACAGCTCGGTGCGCTCGCAGAAGCGCTTGGCCGCTTCGAATCCACCCTTGATGCGCACCGAGATGATGCCGCCGAAGCCGTCCATCTGGCGTTTGGCAAGCGCATGCTGGGGGTGCGACGCGAGGCCGGGGTAGATCACCTGCTCGACTGCGGCATGACCATCGAGGAATTCGGCCAGCGCCTGCGCATTCTCGCAGTGGGCCTTCATTCGCAGGTGCAGGGTCTTCAGGCCACGCAGCGCGAGGAAGCTGTCGAACGGTCCCTGCACTGCACCGGCTGAGTTCTGCAGGAACGCCAACTGCTCGCCGAGTTCGGCGTTGTCGCCGACCACGAGCATGCCGCCGACCATGTCGGAGTGCCCGTTGAGGTACTTGGTCGCCGAGTGCATGACGATGTCGGCGCCGTGCTCGATCGGGCGCTGCAGGATCGGCGAGGCGAAGGTGTTGTCGACCACGACGATCAGGCCGCGCGCATGCGCGATGTCGGCAATCGCCCGGATGTCGACGATCTTGAGCATCGGATTGGTCGGCGTCTCGATCCAGACCAGCTTCGTCTTCGGCGTGATCGCAGCCTCGAAGGCGGCCGGATCGGTCATGTCGACATAGCTGAAGGAGAGGCCGGCGCTGCGCGTGCGCACGCGCTCGAACAGGCGGTAGCTGCCGCCGTAGAGGTCATCCATCGCGATGACGTGGTCGCCGCTGTCGAGCAGTTCGAGCAGGGTCGCCGTCGCGGCCATGCCGGAGGCGAATGCGAAGCCGCGGGTACCGCCTTCCAGACCCGCCACGCAGCGCTCGTAGGCGAAGCGCGTGGGGTTGTGGGTGCGCGAGTACTCGAAGCCCTGGTGTTCGCCAGGGCTGGATTGCGCGTAGGTCGAGGTCGCGTAGATCGGCGGCATCACCGCGCCGGTCGACGGATCGGGCGACTGCCCGGCATGGATCGCCAGGGTAGCGAGCGCGAAATCGCGGCGCTCGGAATTGGAATCGGACATGGGGGCTTCCTGGAAAGACGGGGGATTCTAGTCGACTGGACTGAACGGCCAGCTCAAGACCGGGACGCGGCCACGCTGCTTACTGCACCCGCCGGCGCAGATAGTTCAGCAGATCGATCCGGGTGATCAGCCCAAGGAACTCCTCGCCCTCGGTCACGATGGCCACCTGCCCTCGGTCGAATACCGGCAGCAATGCCTCCACCGGCGATTTCACGTCGAGGAAGTCGAGCTTGCTGACCATCGCGGACGCCACCGGCTCGCGGAAGCGGGCTTCGTCGCCATAGACGTGCAGCAACACGTCGCTTTCGTCGAGGATGCCCACGATGCGGTCGCCTTCCATGACCGGCAGCTGGGAGATCTCGTAAAGCTTCATGCGCTGGTAGGCGGTGACCAGCAGGTCGGTCGGCGCCAGCACGACGGTGTCGCGCTGCGAATACGGGCGCAGGATCAGATCGCGCAGGTCGCCATGCGTCTCACGCTCCAGGAAGCCGTTGTCGAGCATCCAGTAGTCGTTGTAGAGCTTGCTCAGGTACTTGTTTCCGGTATCGCAAACGAACACCAGCACCTTCTTCGGCGTGGTCTGCGCGCGGCAGTACTTGAGCGCCGCGGCCAGCAGTGTGCCGGTCGACGAGCCGCCGAGGATGCCTTCAGTGCGCAGCAGTTCGCGCGCGGCGAGGAAGCTTTCCTGGTCGCTGATCGCATACGCCTGCTTGACCCGCGAGAAGTCGGAGATGCCCGGCAGGAAGTCCTCGCCGATGCCCTCGACCATCCAGCTGCCCGACTTGTCGTTGAGCACGCCGTCATTGATGTATTCGGCGAGGATCGAGCCGACCGGGTCGGCCAGCACCAGCTCCACGTCCGGCGCATCCTTGGCGAAGCAGCGCGACAGGCCGGTCATCGTGCCCGAGCTGCCGCAGCCGAAGACGATCGCATCCAGCCCGCCCACCTCGGCCATCTGCCGCAGGATCTCCGGGCCGGTCCCGTGCTCGTGCGCGGCCGGGTTGTCGGGATTGCCGAACTGGTTGATGAAGTAGGCGCCCGGGGTCTCGCGCGCGATGCGCTCGGCGAGGTCCTGGTAGTACTCGGGGTGCCCCTTGGCGACGTCGGAGCGGGTCAGCACGACCTCCGCACCCATCGCCTTGAGATTGAAGATCTTCTCGCGGCTCATCTTGTCGGGCACGACGAGGATCAATTTGTAGCCCTTCTGCTGGGCCACCAGCGCCAGGCCGATACCGGTATTGCCGGCCGTGCCCTCCACCAGGGTCGCGCCGGGGGCGATGTCGCCGCGTGCTTCGGCGGCCTCGATCATGCGCAGGCCGATGCGGTCCTTGATGGACCCACCCGGATTCTGGCTCTCGAGCTTGAAATAGAGTTCGCAGGGGCCCGCGTCGAGGCGGCGCGCACGCACGATGGGCGTGTCGGCGATCAGGTCGAGGACGGAGTCGGCGATCGGCATTGCAGGTCCGGGTTGCAGCGAGACAGACGCCGATTATCGCATCCGCGGACAACATCCGCGGGCGGTGGCGACCGACGAGGATGGCCGCCACCGCCCGCGACAGAACCGCTAGTGTTTCTGCATATGGTCGTACATCTGGGTCAGGCGATCCTTCGCGGCGAGCTTCTCGCGCTTCATCTGCGACAGCGTGGTTTCATCGACCGGCAGCACGCCGAGCTCCGCGTTCAGCACCTTCTGGTCGAGTTCCTTGTGCCGGTAGTAGAGCTGCCTGAACTCGACGTTTCCTTTCATGATCTCTTCGAGTTCGGTCTGCGATTGCGCTTCGAACATGGAATCCTCCTGACTGGAAATGCAAACGCCCCGATCGGCGACGATCGGGGCGCTACTGGAACAGCCTCCAAGCTCCTGCGGCGAAGGATCCGCTCACGCCGCCCTTGCCGTCTTCAGCGCTGGATACATGGACCACGTGGGGGATCGTCTCGGTCATCGGCCTGGTTGGTTGCCCGGGAGGCGAAAGTGGAGTGCCACCCGGTCAATCGACCCTACTCCACGCATCGGGGGGCGACAAGGCCGTGAACATAGATCGGCGCGGCGGGGTGTCAGGACACGCATCCTCAAACCGCGCCACAACGGCATCCGCTGCGAAATCTACGCCAAGTCATTGATTCTAGATGGATTAAGAATGACGACTTCTTAACGTAACTCTCGCCAAGGCCCCGCACCTCTCGCCAGGCCATTCGACCCGGCGAAACGGTCGGCTGCCGCCTCAGGGCTGTTCGAGGCTCTTGAGCAGTTCCGCCTCGCGGCGCTTGAGCTCCGCCTCGCGCTGGCGTGCCGCGCGCAACTTGGCCGCCTCGCCGCTGGCGACGCCCTGCAGCACGGTTTCGGCCTGCTGACGGGCGGTGCCCTCTTCTTCCGCGGCCAGACGCAGGCGCGCGGTCTCTTCGGCCTGGATCTGCGCCTGGATCCGTAGGCGCTCGGCTTCCTGGCGCGCGCGCACAGCGTCCTGCCGGCTCGCTTCGACGATCAACGCGCTGCGCTCGCGTTCGAGCTCGGCGAGTTCGCGGCGCGAGACTTCGGTACGCGCTGCCAGTTCGGCAGTTTCCACGCGCCAGGCCGCGATCTGCAGCGCGGACGCGCGCTGGCTGCTGCGCGAACCCGCCAGGGCCGCGAGGGACTGGCGTGCCTGCAGGCGTTCATAGGCAGCAGTTCCGGCGGTTTCCGGGTTGCTGTCGAGGGCCTGGAGCCGCTGCTGCAATGCAGCGCCTTCGCCTTCCAGCGGGGCCTGGGCCTGCACGGCGAGGGGGACAAGCAGGGCCAGCACGAGCCCGTATCCAATGTTCAATCGCATGACGTTCATTCCTCCACCCGCAGCTGTTGGCGCAGGTCGGTGATCTCGGCACGGCGCGCCGCGAGCTCCGAGTCGGTCGCGGCCTGGCGGGCTCGCGCATGTGCCAGATCGGCCAGGGCGCTGGCCGACAGCGCCAGCGTGCGCGCTTCGTCACTGCGCTGATTGGCCATCGCGGCCTGGGCCTGCTCCAGCGCGCGGCGCGCCTGCTGGAGGTCCTGCGGCGCGTACTGGTCGGCGTCTGCATCGCCGGCTCGTGCGACCGACAGCTGGGCGGCGGCGAGTTCCTCGGTCGGCGGCGGGGTGCTCGCGCACGCGGCGAGCGCCAGGGCGCTGGCGAGCACTGCGCACCGCAGCAGCGGGCGGATATATGCGAAGCTTGTATTCATCGAAACATCGTGCCCGGAAGGGTTGTTCCGGGTCATTGTCGTCAGCCGCAATCGGATGCGCAACGCAGACCGGGCGCCAGTGGGGGGGTGTACATGGATATCGGCTACTTTTTGAAGCTGATGAGCGAGAAGAAAGCGTCCGACATGTTCCTGAGCACCGGCGCACCGGTGTACATCAAGATCGAGGGCAAGCTGTATCCGCTGGGCAGCACCGGCCTGCCACCGGGCATGGTCCGCAAGATCGCCTATTCACTGATGGACGAGGGACAGGCCCAGCAGTTCGAGCGCGATCTCGAGCTCAACATGGCCTATTCGCTGCAGGACGCCGGGCGTTTCCGCGTCAACGTGTTCAAGCAGCGCGGCGAAACCAGCATGGTGATCCGTGCGATCCGCAGCAACATCCCGAGCATCGAGGAGCTGCAGCTGCCGCAGGTACTCAAGGACATCATCATGGCGCCGCGCGGGCTGGTGCTGATCGTCGGCTCCACCGGTTCGGGCAAGTCGACCACGCTCGCCTCGATGATCGACCACCGCAACGCCAGCACCTCGGGCCATATCCTCACGATCGAGGATCCGATCGAGTACCTGCACCGGCACAAGCGCTCGCTGGTCAACCAGCGCGAGGTGGGACTGGACACGCTGACCTTCCACAACGCGCTCAAGAACGCGATGCGCGAGGCGCCGGACGTGATCCTGATCGGCGAGATCCTCGACGCGACCACGATGGAGGCTGCGATCTCCTTCGCCGAGACCGGCCACATCTGTCTGGCGACGCTGCACTCCAACAACGCCGACCAGACCATCGAGCGCATCCTCAATTTCTTCCCCGAGGCCGCGCACAAGAACGTCCTGATGAACCTGGCGCTGAACCTGCGCGCGGTAGTCTCGCAGCGCCTGGTGGAAGGTATCGACGGCCGCCGGATCCCCGCCACCGAGGTGCTGATCAATACACCGATGATCCGTGACCTGCTCCGCCGCGGCCAGGTCCACGAGATCAAGCAGGCGATGGAGGATTCACTCGAGGAAGGCGTCGAATCCTTCGACCAGTGTCTGTTCCGGCTGTACAAGGAAGGCCGCATCGAGCGCGAGACGGCGCTGCGCGCCGCCGATTCGCGCGATGGACTGGATCTGAAGTTCCGCCTGTCGGAAGGCGGCACCGGCAGCCACGACCCCTATGCGGACGTGTTCGCCACCGAACAATGAAGCAGCTCAGGCAGGCGGCGCGTCCGCCTGCCGCTCGGGCGCTGCGGCCGCGAAAGCCGGCAGGGCGACGCAGGCCGCTTCGATGCGGCGGATTGTCGGATACGGCTCGAGATCCACTCCGAACCGGCGTGCGTTGTAGAGCTGCGGCACCAGCGCGCAATCGGCCAGCGATGGCGTGCTTCCGACGCAGAACTCTCCAGCGCCGTGCGCCACGAGCAGGGCCTCGAACGCGGCAAGGCCATCGCCGACCCAGCGTGCGATCCAGCGCGTGCGTGCATCCGAAGGAAGCTGCAGCGTGTGCTCGAGGTACTGCAGCACACGCAGGTTGCCGAGCGGATGGATATCACAGGCGACCAGCTGGGCGAGCGCGCGCGCGCGTGCGCGGGACAGCGGATTCCCCGGCAACAGCGGCACTTCCGGAAAGGTCTCGTCGAGATATTCGATGATCGCCAGCGACTGGGTCAGAACCGCATCACCGTGCTGCAGCGTCGGCACCAGCTGCTGCGGGTTTCGCCGAGTGAACTCGGGCGTGCGCTGCTCCCCACCCTCTCGCACCAGATGCACCGGCACACTCTCATAGGCGAGCCCCTTGAGATGCAGGGCGATGCGCACGCGCCAGGCCGCGCTGGAGCGCCAGTAGGTATGCAGCGTCAGCGCGGCAGACATCGCGTTTACGCCGGCGGCGCCTGGCGCTCGATCACCTGCTCGATCGCGCCGAAGATGCTGCGGCCCTGGGCGTCGAGCATCTCGATCCGCACGGTGTCGCCGAAAGCCATGAACGGTGTTTTTGCCGCGCCGTGCTCGAGCGTCTCGACGGTGCGCTTCTCGGCAAAGCAAGACGCCCCCTTGGAGGTGTCCTCATTGGCGATCGTGCCCGAACCGACGATCGTGCCCGCGCTGAGGGGCCGGGTCTTCGCGGCATGCGCGACGAGCTGCGAGAAATCGAACTGCATGTCGACGCCCGCCTCGGGCGCGCCGAACCATTCGCCATTGACGTGGGTCAGCAGCGGCAGGTGCAGCTTGTTGTCGCGCCAGGCATCGCCGAGCTCGTCCGGCGTCACGAATACCGGGCTCAGCGCCGAACGCGGCTTGGACTGCAGGAAGCCGAAGCCCTTGGCGAGCTCGCCCGGAATCAGGTTGCGCAGGCTGACGTCGTTGACCAGACCGACGAGCTGGATGTGGGCAGCGGCCTGTTCCGGCGTGACCGCCATCGGCACGTCGTCGGTGATCACGACGATCTCGGCCTCGAGATCGATGCCATATTCCTCGCTGACCACCTTGACCGTGTCCCGCGGCCCGTAGAAACCGGCGCCGGTGGCCTGGTACATCAACGGATCGGTGTAGAAACTCGCCGGCACCTCGGCGCCGCGGGCGCGGCGCACGCGCTCGACATGCGGCAGGTACGCGCTGCCGTCGACGAACTCGTAGGCGCGGGGCAGCGGCGCCGCCATGCGCGCCACATCGAGGTCGAACACGCCGTCGGCGTCGCCGGCATTGAGCGACTCGTAGAGGGCATTGAGTCGCGGCGCGGCATTCGACCAGTCGTCGAGGGCCTGCTGCAGCGTCGCCGCGATACCGGTCGCGCGAACGGCGCTGGCGAGGTCGCGCGAGACGACGATCAGGGTGCCGTCACGCCCCCCTTCCTTCAAAGAACCCAGCTTCATGGCCACTCCGGTTGCATCGGCTATCTGTTGCGATTGTAACCAAGGCCGGCGCCGCAGCGGTCAGTCCTCGCCCTGGAACGCGCCTGCGCGATAAGTCAGCACCAGCGTATCGCGATGCCCGGCCTTGTCGACCGGCTGGATCGGCGTGGATTCGTGGATCACGCGGTGGTCGTCGAGCAGCAGCGCCGCCCACGGCTCGGTCAGTGTGAAACGTTGCCCGGCCGGGCCTTCGGCTTCGAACACCCGGGTCTCGCCCCCCTTGATGCCGCTGCGCCCCACGAGCAGCACCGCGACGAAATCGACGCCATCGCGGTGCGCCCCTTCAGGCGTCGGCCGTCCGATCCCGTCGGTCGTGTCGATGCGGAACTGGTGGGCTTCGACATGCCAGTCGCCGGCATCGCGCACCTGCGAGAACACGTCGCCGAGCCCGGTGACCAGCGTGGACCACGCCGGGGTCTCCAGCAGCGCAGGCTCCATCGGCTCGAACCATCGATGCATGCCGCCGTGCAGCGCGTTGTAGTCCTCCGACTGCCAGTGCGCACGATGCGGCACCTGGGTCAGCCTGTGGCCCGCCTGGACGAAGCAGCTGTGCCGGCGTCGGCGGTAGCGCCCGCCATCCTTGAGATACGCATCCGGCGGCAGGTCATCCCAGCCGGGGCGCCAGGCCTTGAGGGCTTCGAGATCCACGCCGCAGATCGCTGCGAGCGTCGTCGGCGACAGCACGGCGCAACCACGGGTGCGCAGGGCGTCGACCACGTCGTCGACGGCGGTATAGGGCGGCGGGAAGGCGTTCATCGGGGGATTCTAGGCCTGTGCCATCGCGTCTGCATGAGTTTGCCCGGCGGCAGAAGAAGCGCCGCTGCACAGGAGGATCCGTACCTCGCCCCGGCAAACACGCGCCCACGAAAAAGCCCGCATTTCTGCGGGCTTTTTCGTTTCATATGGCAGCCCCGGAAGGATTCGAACCTCCGAATGCCTGAGTCAGAGTCAGGTGCCTTACCGCTTGGCGACGGGGCTATATCGATATTGTAACGCCGAACCCGCAGTACACCGCAAGCCTCGGCAGCATCGGATCCACGCGATCGCGCGGATCCGATACAACGCGATCAGCGCTTCGAGAACTGCGTGGCGCGACGTGCCTTGTGCAGGCCGACCTTCTTGCGCTCGACTTCGCGTGCGTCACGGGTCATGAAGCCCGCCTTGCGCAGCTCGATCTTCAGCGTCTCGTCGTACTCGACCAGCGCGCGCGCGATGCCGAGACGGATCGCACCAGCCTGGCCGGTCGTGCCGCCACCGGTGGTGGTCACCAGGATGTCGAACGTTTCGGTGTTCTGGGTCAGCTCGAGCGGCTGGCGCACGATCATGCGCGCGGTCTCACGGCCGAAGAACTCGTCGAGCGGACGATCATTGACGGTGATCTTGCCGCTGCCCTTGCGGAGGAACACGCGGGCGACGGAGGACTTGCGACGGCCGGTGCCGTAATTCTGGGTAATTGCCATGACTTAGAGTTCCAGGGGCTGCGGCTGCTGAGCGGCGTGCGGGTGCTCGGCACCCTTGTAGACCTTGAGCTTGCGGTACATGGCACGGCCGAGCGGATTCTTCGGCAGCATGCCCTTGACGGCAATCTCGATCACGCGCTCCGGGTGGCGCTCAAGCGCCTGGCCCAGGGTCTCGGTCTTCAGGTTGCCGATGTAGCCCGTGAAACGGTGGTAGAGCTTGTCCGTCATCTTCTTGCCGGTCACGGCGATCTTCTCGGCATTGACCACGATGATGTAGTCGCCGGTATCGACGTGCGGGGTGTAGACGGGCTTGTGCTTGCCGCGCAGACGGTGGGCGATTTCCGCGCTCAGGCGGCCCAGCGTCTTGCCGGTGGCGTCGACGAGGTACCAGTCGCGCTGGACGGTCTCGGACTTGGCGGTGAAAGTCTTCATGACGAAAAAATACTCGGTCGGTGACTGGTCGGGCTGGTTGCGCCGGTGCCGGCGGAACTTCGCCTCGCGTTGTAGAGCGTGCAACACAGAAGCGGAATCATAGCCGGCCACCCCGCGCCGCGCAAGCTGCCGGCGGTTTGCGCCGCCCTGCGCTGGCGCGATCCGGACCAAGCGCCGAGAATGATAGAGGAAGCAGCAGCCCGCCGCGCTGCAGGAAACCGTACCGATGGCCTTCCTCCAACCCCGCTTCAACCCGATCGACCGGATGCTGGTCGAGACCCAGCGCGCGCTCGATACCGTGTTCGGCAATCCGCCGGCGAGCCGCCCCAACCCCGCTGCCGACACACCCGATGTCGTCCTCGACGAGTCCGAGCGCAGGCATGCCGCCGGACTGATGCGGATCAACCATGTCGGCGAAGTCTGCGCACAGGGACTGTACTTCGGCCAGGCCGCGGTCGCCCGCGAGCCGGAAACCCGCGCCCACCTGCTCGAGGCAGCACAGGAAGAGACCGACCATCTCGCGTGGTGCGCGCAGCGGCTGCGCGAACTCGACAGCCGTCCCAGCCTGCTCAACCCCCTGTGGTACGGCGGCAGTTACGCGCTCGGCGTCGTCGCCGGCCTCCGCGGCGACGGCTGGAACCTCGGATTCGTGGTGGAGACCGAACGCCAGGTCGAGGCGCATCTCGACGATCACCTGCAGACGCTGCCCGAAGCGGACCGCCGCAGCCGCGACATCCTCCAGCAGATGAAGGCCGATGAAGCCCGCCATGCCGAGCAGGCCGAACAGGCGGGCGCGCGCGTGCTCCCATGGCCGGTCCCGTCGCTGATGGCCGCTGCGTCGAGTCTGATGAAGGCCGTCGCCTACAGGGTGTGAGCGCGTCCGCTGGCCAGCGCCCGGCTACCGGCACTGCGTGTCACCCAACGAAAAGGCCCCGCACAAGCGGGGCCTTTCTTGAACGGCGCGGATCGGTCAGTCGACCAGATTGCGACCGTGATAGAGCTCTTCGATCTCCCGGCGCAGACGCGCCTCGATCTTCATGCGCTCCTTGAACGACAGGTTGCGCGCCTTTTCCTCGAACAGGTACTGGTCAAGGTCGAACTCCTTCAGATGCATCTTCGTGTGGAAGATGTTCTCCTGGTAGACGTTCACGTCGAGCGCGTCGTAGCGCGACTTGATGTTCTTGGCCAGGTAGTCCTGGATCGAGTTGATCTTGTGGTCGATGTAGTGCTTCTTGCCCTTGATGTCGCGGGTGAAGCCACGCACGCGGTAGTCCATCACCACGATGTCGGACTCGAGGCTCTCGATCAGGTAGTTCAACGCCTTCAGCGGCGAGATCACGCCGCAGGTGGCGACGTCGATGTCGGCGCGGAACGTCGCGATGCCGTTGTCCGGATGCGTTTCCGGATAGGTGTGCACCGTGATGTGGGACTTGTCGAGGTGCGCGACGACCGCGTCGGAGATGACGCCCTTGGCCTGCGCCTTGTCGATCACCGGCTCCTCGGAAATGAGGATGGTCACCGACGCGCCCTGCGGCTCGTAGTCCTGACGCGCGACATTGAGGATGTTCGCGCCGATGATCTCGGCCACATCCGTCAGGATCTGGGTCAGCCGGTCGGCGTTGTAGACTTCGTCGATGTAGGCGATGTAACGCTGGCGCTCGTCTTCCGACGCCGCATAGCAGACATCGTAGATGTTGAACGACAGGGCCTTGGTCAGGTTGTTGAAGCCCTGGAGCTTCAGACGCGGGAGCGGTTTGACCACAGCGGTCGACCCTCGGGGGTTGGGCGAAACGGGGATTATGCGGCAAAGCACCATCCACCGCGACTTTCCGACGTCACGGGTTTGCCCCCGGCAGCGGGACGTCCTACTCTGCGGCATTCCCCCGATCGCAAGCCCATGAACCTGACCCCTGTGGCCCTGATCAATCCTCACCTGCCGCGCCCGCCCCATCCGATGGCGCCCACGCCCGCCGCGCTCGAGCGCTTCCTTTCCCACTGCCACCGCCGGCGCTATCCGCCGCGCAGCGATGTATTCCGGCCCGGCGACCCCGCGGGCACGCTGTATTACGTCGTCAGCGGTTCGGTGAGCATCATTACCGAGGAGGACGACGGTCGCGAGCTGATCCTGGGCTACTTCGGCAATGGCGAGCTGGTTGGCGAGATGGGGCTGTTCATCGATTCGGACGTGCGCGAAGTGATCCTGCGCACCCGCACCCAGTGCGAGCTCGCCGAGATCAGCTACGAGCGGCTGTACCAGCTGTTCGACGGCGTACTCGCCAACGACGCGACATCGATCATGTACGCGATCGGCGCGCAACTGTCGCGGCGGCTGCTCGACACCAGTCGCAAGGCGGGACGTCTCGCCTTCCTCGACGTGACCGACCGCATCATCCGCACCCTGCACGACCTGACCCGCGAGCCGGAGGCGATGACCCACCCGCAGGGCACCCAGCTGCGGATCTCGCGACAGGAACTGGCGCGACTGGTCGGCTGCTCGCGGGAGATGGCCGGGCGCGTGCTGAAGAAGCTGCAGGCCGACGGCAAGCTGACCGCGCGCGGCAAGACCATCGTGCTGTTCGGAACCCGCTAGGCCGCACGCATGCGCCCCGGCCATTTCGCATCCCGCGGCGACCTGCCCGATGCCGATCTGCGCAGCGCATCGGTGATGGATGCCGACGACGTGGCTGCACTGCTGTCGGAAATGGGCTATCCCTGCAGCGAACGCGAGGCGCGCGAGCGCATCCGGCTGATCACCGCGAACGACCGCCAGGCGCTGGTCGTCGCGCGCAGCGGAGGCCGGGTCTGCGGGCTGATCGGCCTGGATTTCATGTACTACCTGCCGCTCGGCTCGACCACCTGTCGCATCACCGCCCTCGTCGTCACCAGCGATGCGCAGGGCCAGGGCCTGGGGCGGCAGCTGCTGAAGGAGGCCGAGCGCCGTGCGCGCTTCGCCGGCGCGGCACGGCTTGAGCTGGTCAGCGGATCGCAGCGCGCGGATGCGCACGCGTTCTACAAGGCCTGCGGTTTTTCCGACGGCACCGTGCGCTTCATCAAGCGGCTCGGCGACGCCTGACATCAACGCCGTGGCGCATCGGCGCGCCGACGCATCCGATAGTCGGCATGCGAGGGCGTCCCGGAGACTCCGGAGCCGGATGCGATCGCGCACGCGTGGTGGCGCCGCTTGCGAGGCTCGGCCGACCCGATCGTCGGACTGCGGGCGTCCCGGGCCCGGGGCGGATGCCGTCCAAGACCTGCGATTGGCGCTGGCCTGCAGGACAGCGCGTCGGCCGTGCGAGCGGATCGAGCGTTGCCGGTGCGCCACACGCCGCGGTCACCCGCGCCCTGCAGACTGATCCGTCGTTCGGGAGCGACCAGCATGGAACTTGGCGACCAATTCCTGTTCTTCGTGATGATCGGGCTGGCCGCGCAGCTGGTCGACGGCGCGCTCGGCATGGCGTTCGGCCTGGTGGCCTCGTCGGTGCTGCTCAGCCTGGGACTGCCGCCAGCGGCGGTCAGCGCCAGCGTGCACACCGCCGAGGTGTTCACGACCGGGGCTTCGGGCCTGTCGCACCTGGCGATGCGCAATATCGACCGGCGCCTGTTCCTGCGTCTGGCCCTGCCCGGCATGGTCGGCGGCGGCATCGGCGCCTATGTTTTGACGCAGCTGCCGGGCGAGGCGCTGCGCCCCTTCATCTATGCCTACCTGCTGGTCCTGTCGATCCTGATCCTGCTGCGCGCGGCCGGACGCCTGGTGCCGAAGGGCGAGGTGCGGCGGGTTCCCGTGCTGGGCTTCTTCGCCGGCCTGCTCGATGCCAGTGGCGGGGGCGGATGGGGCCCGGTAGCCACCTCCACCCTGCTGGCCCGCGGCGGCGCAGCCCGCACGACGATCGGTACGGTCAACGCCGCCGAATTCCTGGTCACGCTGTCCATCTCGGTGACGTTCTTCCTGACCATCGGTCTCCAGCACCTGGACGTGATCCTGGGTCTGCTGGTGGGCGGCGTCGCCGCGGCGCCGCTGGCTGCGCTGTTCGTCAAGCGGGTGCGCGAGCGCTGGGTCCTGCTGGCGGTCGGCACGCTGGTAATGGCGATCAGCCTCTACCAGATCGGCCGCGCCCTACTCGCCGCCTGAGGCCTTGACCGGATCGCCGCCGCGATCCACGCAGCCCCAGTTGAGCACCGGCGTTCCGGGCGGGAGCGTGCGCCGGAACATCGCAATGGTGCCGGGCTTGGGGTTCACCACCACCGGGGCCCTTGCGGCCTTCAGCAGCGGCAGATCGGCCGAGGAGTCGGAGTAGGCGATATCGATCGCGCCATATCCGCGCTCGCGCAGCATGCGCATCTTCTCTTCGGCATGGCAGTGACGCCTGGCGACGACGGCACCAAACCGCGGCCCGACCGCGGTGCCGACCACCGGCACCGCCTCGTGCGCGACGAAGGCAAGAATGGCGCGCGCCAGTTCCGGCGGCGCGCCGGTCGCGATGACCACGTTGTCCCCGGCGACGCGATGCGCGTGCAGCACGTCCAGCGCGATCGGCAGCAGCTTGGGGCGGATCTGCGCTGCGTTTTCGGCAACGTAGCGGTCGATCAGCCGGTCCAGCAGGCCGCGGCTGTGCATGCCCACCGTGCCGATCCAGACGAACCCGGAGATGCCCCAGCGGCGCGTCGGCAGGAACGCGATCATCGGCCCGAGCAGCGGCGCGGCCAGCAACGCCAGCGCCGTGCGCCACGCGCTGCGGGTGATCAGCCAACGAAAGAGATGCGTGCCCGAATCCCCGTCATAGAGCGTGTGGTCGAAATCGAAGACCACGGTCCGCGCAGCCTCGTTCGCCGCCGTGTCCTTGAGCAATCGGGCGACCACCGGGGTATCGGCATCGCCAGCCGCGGCATCGGGGGTCGCGGACGCGGGCGCTTTCACCGCCGCGATCGCGATCGCCGACAGATCGACCGGCGGCCTGGACGGTGCCGGCTCCACGCCCGGCGGCGCGAACATCGCGCGCAGCGCGGTGCCCGGATCGGGCTCGCGCATGAAGGCTTCGCCGACCAGGAAAGCATCGATGCCGGCAGCGCGCATGCGGGCTGCGTCCTCGCGCGTGTGGATGCCGCTTTCGGTGACCAGGCGCCGGTCGCGCGGCACCGCGTCGCGCAGCGACAGCGTGGTGTCGAGCGACACTTCGAACGACCGCAGGCTGCGGTTGTTGATGCCCAGCAGCGGCGCAGGAACCTGCAGCGCACGCTCGAGTTCGTCGATGTCGTGCACCTCGACCAGCACGTCGAGATCGATCGACATCGCCAGCTCCGCAAGCTCGACCAGCTGGCGGTCGTCGAGCGCGGCAACGATCAGCAGCACGCAGTCCGCGCCGAGTGCACGCGCCTCGTGCACCTGCCAGGGATCGACGATGAAGTCCTTGCGCAGCACCGGCAGCGTGCAGGCGTCGCGCGCCTGCACCAGATAATCGTCGTCGCCCTGGAAGAAATCGACGTCGGTCAGCACCGACAGACAGGCCGCGCCGCCGGCGGCATAGCTGCGGGCGATCTCCGCCGGGCGGAAATCCGGTCGGATCACACCCTGCGACGGGCTGGCCTTCTTGATCTCGGCAATGACCGCGGCTTCACCCGCCGCGATCTTCGCCTCGATGGCGGCGGCGAATCCGCGCACCGGCGGCGCGGCCGCAGCGAGCGCGGCGATCTCGACCAGGGGCAGCGCAGCGCGCCGCGCGGCGACTTCTTCTTGTTTGCGCGCAAGGATGCGCTGCAGGACGTCGTTCAAGTTCGGCACCATGGGCCGGCGCGTGCGCCGGTCGGACAGGGCGCCCACGATACCGCAGGCGCCGCCGCCGGGGTCTGATCAGCGTGTCGCCGGGGCCTGCGCGTCACCACCGTCGCCGGCCTCGTGCGACCAGCCGTACGCACGTTCCACGCGCGCGACCTGCAGCACATAGCGGTCATACCAGCCGCGGCGGTTCTTCTCGCAGATCACGCCCTTCTCGTCGTGCGCGCGCCACGCGCGGATCGAGGCCTCGTCGGTCCAGTAACTCATGGTCACGCCGTCGCCATTCACGTCGCCGATCGCTTCCACGCCCAGAAAGCCCGGTTGCAGGCGCGCCATCTCGAACATCTCGCGACGCGCGTCCTCATAGCCGGCCGCATCCTCGCCGTTGCGGCGGTAACGGAGGATGGCGACGTAATACGGAGGCCGGAGCAACGCGGATTCATTCATTCGGCGGATCGCTTCTTCGGGCCGCGAGCGGCGGAGTCAGCATCCTTGCGTCGCATTCAGCATACGCGGCGTCGCCGCGCGATGCCAAGCCACCCACGACGTCAGGCCGCAGCCTGCGTCGCCTGGACGAATGCCTCAAGCCGCTGCAGCGCGGCGCCGGACGCGACCGTGCGCCGCGCGAGTGCCACACCGTCCCCGATCGACGCGCAGCGCCCGGCCACATACAGCGCCGCGCCGGCGTTGAGACAGACGATGTCCTGCGCTAGCCCGGCGGTGCCGTCGAGCGCCTGGCGCACCAGCGCTTTGGACGCGTCGGCGTTTTCGACGCGCAGATTGCGGCTGGCCGCCATCGCGATGCCGAAATCCTCCGGATGGATCTCGTATTCGCGCACTTCACCATCGCGCAGTTCGCCGACCAGGGTGCCGGCGCCGAGCGAGATCTCGTCCATGCCGTCGCGGCCCCAGACCACCAGCGCGCGCTCGGCGCCGAGTTCGCGCAGCACCCGGACCTGGATGCCGACGAGGTCGGGATGGAACACGCCCATGAGGATGTTCGGCGCGCCGGCGGGATTGGTCAGGGGCCCGAGGATGTTGAAGATGGTGCGCACGCCCATTTCGCGGCGCACCGGCGCGACGGCCTGCATCGCCGGATGGTGCACCGGCGCGAACATGAAGCCGATGCCGGTCTCGGCGATGCAGCGCGCGACATCGCCGGGCCGCAGGTCGATGCGCGCTCCCAGCGCCTCGAGCACGTCGGCGCTGCCCGACTTCGACGAAACGCTGCGGTTGCCGTGCTTGGCGACTTTCGCCCCCGCCGCCGCGACCACGAACATGCTCGCGGTCGATATGTTGAAGGTATGCGCGCCATCGCCGCCGGTGCCGACGATGTCCACCAGATGCGCGCGATCCGCATCCGCGACGGGAACCGGCAACGCGAACTCGCGCATGACCTGGGCGGCACCGGCGATCTCGTCGACGGTTTCCTTCTTGACCCGCAGGCCCGAGAGGATCGCAGCGGTCATCAGCGGCGAAACTTCGCCGCGCATGATCTGGCGCATCAGATCGACCATCTCGTCGCGGAAAATCTCGCGGTGCTCGATGGTGCGTTGCAGGGCTTCGTTGGGGGTGATGGGCATGCGTGTGGGTTCGTCGGTTCTTGGGGGAGTCGTTCGTTCTGCGCGTCAGCCCCGGCGAACGCCGGGATCAAGTGGCTCGCTCGATGCGCCTTTACGAGCGCCCGGCCCGCGGCAGGGCTCAAAGCCCGGCCCGTGCCGGGATGAAGGCGCCGTCAACGCTCGAGAAAGTTCTTCAGCAGCGCATGCCCATGCTCGGTCAGGATCGACTCGGGGTGGAACTGCACGCCTTCGACCGGGTGGCTGCGATGGCGCAGCCCCATGATCTCCTCGCGGCTGCCGTCGTCGTTCTCCGTCCATGCCGTAACTTCGAGGCATGCCGGCAACGACGACTGCTCCACGACGAGCGAGTGATAACGCGTCGCTTCATAGCCATCCGGCAAACCGGCGAACACACCGCGACCATCGTGGCGGATCGCCGAGGTCTTGCCGTGCATGATCCGCTGCGCACGGATCACCTTGCCGCCGTAGGCCTGGCCGATGCCCTGATGACCGAGACACACGCCGAGGATCGGCGTCGTCGCGCCGAGGCGCTCGATGAGTTCCAGCGATACGCCGGCTTCGTTGGGCGTGCATGGGCCTGGCGAGATCACGATGCGCTCGGGCGCGAGCCTGGCGATGGCATCGACCGACAACGCGTCGTTGCGCTCCACCCGCACCTCGGCGCCCAGCGCCTGCAGATACTGCACGAGGTTCCAGGTGAAGCTGTCGTAGTTGTCGATCATCAACAGCATGGAGCGGCTTCCGGGCAGGCGGGGAGCGGGAGCATCACGGCGTCGTGCCCGGCAGCGGCGACGGCGCGGGCGTCGGCGCGGCGCCCACGCGTGTATCAAGGGCTGCGGCGTATGCCGGATGGTCATCCAGCCGCAGCAGCCTGATGGGTTTGCCCTTCGGGGCGAGGTGGCCGCCATACCCGTCGGCGGCCTCGACGCCGGTGACGCCGAAGCGCGCCATGTCGGCTGCGGAGATCGTCCACTCGCAGTCGCAACCGATGTCCTGCCCGAACACGGTGATCCGCTGGTCGATGCCGAGCGCACGATACAGGGCGTCCTGCCTGCGCGTGATGCCCTCGAAATAGCTGCGCATCTGCGCGGCGAGCTGGGCTTTCTCCTCGCCAGTGAACGCACGGCCGAGCTGCGCTTCGGCCTCAGCGAGATCCATGCGGTCGGGGTCGCCCACGCCGGCCTGCAGGGTCGACCCGTGCCAGACCACCGCGGTGTCCGCTGGCAGGAGCTTGCGACGCCCTGCCGGGAAGACATAGTTCGCGCAGGACGATGCGCAGTAGTCGACCACCTTGATGTTCAGGCCACGCGCGCGCACGAGCTCGCCGAGGTCGATCCCCAGGTTCACCTCGCCGCCACCCGAGGTGATATGCAGCCACTGGACACCGGGTTCAGCGTCGAGGATCGCTTGGACCTCGCTGTTCGCGGCCGCGGACAGTTCTCCGACGTACACGATCGCATCGGCATCGCGGGTCACCCGCGTGGCGTCGTCGGCCGATGCGGCGGTGGTGCCACAAAACGCGAGCGCTGCGAGCAGCACCCTGGAGGAGATGCCAGTTGTCATCGGTGGTTACCCTTCGTGGAATTCACAGGCCCTTAGCCGCCTGCGCGACCGCGCGGAACAGCGCGCGGCCCTTGTTCATGGTCTCGGCCCATTCCATCTCGGGATCCGAGTCATGGACGATGCCGGCGCCGGCCTGCACGTAGAGGCGGCCGTCCTGGATCACCGCGGTGCGGATCGCGATCGCGGTGTCGGCGTCGCCGTGCCAGCCGATGTAACCGACTGCTCCCGAGTACACGTTGCGCTTGACCGGCTCGAGGCTGCGGATGATCTCCAGCGCGCGCACTTTCGGCGCGCCGCTGACGGTGCCGGCCGGGAACGTCGCGCGCAGTACGTCGGTATAGCTCAGGCCATCCTTCAGTCGCCCCGTGACCTCGCTGACGATGTGCATGACATGGCTGTAGCGCTCGATGACGAAGCGCTCGCCCACTTCCACCGTGCCGGCGCTCGACACATGGCCGACATCGTTGCGACCCAGGTCGATCAGCATCAGATGCTCGGCGCGCTCCTTGGGATCGGCCAGCAGCTCGGCTTCCAGCGCGAGATCCTGCGCCGCCGTCTCGCCGCGCGGACGCGTGCCGGCGATCGGGCGCACGGTGACTTCGCCGTCCTTGAGGCGCACGAGGATTTCCGGCGACGAGCCGACGACCTGGGTGCCGCCGACGTCGAGGAAGTACATGTAGGGCGACGGATTCAACGCGCGCAGCGCGCGATACACGTCCACCGGCCGCGCCTGGAACGGCACCGACATGCGCTGCGACAGCACGACCTGGAAGGCGTCGCCGGCGGCGATGTATTCCTTGGTCTTGGCGACGGCGTCGATGAACCCTTCGCGGGTGAATCCCGACAGGAAATCGGATTCGTCGAGCGCAGCGGGCTGCAGCGTTTCCGGATACCCGGCGCCGGCCTGGCGCAGGCGGTGGGTCAGGGCATCGAGCCGGCGGTTCGCACGTACCCAGGCCTGCGGTTCGCCGGTATCGGCGTGGACCACGAGATACAGGCGGCCCTTGAGGTTGTCGAACACCGCGACCTCGGTGCTCAGCATCAGCAGGATGTCGGGCGTGCCGAGTTCATCGCGCACGTCTGCGCGTACGCCGTTGCGCAGACGCGGTTCGATGTATTCGATGCACTCGAAGCCGAACCAGCCGACCAGGCCGCCGGTGAAGCCCGGCAGGCCTTCGATCTGCGGCACCGAATGCCCCGTGCGCAGGCGTTCCACCTCGGCGAAGGGATCGTCGACCTCGCGCGTCTCGATGACCTCGCCGTGTTCGCGCACCGTCAGCGTGTGGCCGTGGAAGGCGTACACGCGCTCGGCGGGCAGGCCGATGATCGAATAGCGCCCGAAACGTTCGCCGCCCTCGACCGATTCGAAGAGATAGGTATGCGGGCCGTCGGCGAGCTTGAGATAGACCGAAAGCGGCGTATCGAGGTCGCTCAGGACCTCGCGGACCACGGGAACGTGGGTGTGGCCGTCAGCGGCGTAGTGCTGGAACTCGGTCTGCGTGATCACGCGGCATTTCCTGGACAGTCGGAACAACGGGGGCGACGGAGGCAGTACGCCACCATCGCCAGCCGGCGTCGAGGAACAGGAAATGCGGGTGAGCGGGCGTGCGCATGGGGGCTACTGTAGCGGCTCGGACGCGGATGCGCGACGGGCCGCCTCGAGCGTCTGACCGGAGCCGTGCAGCAGTGCACACCCCTCCGGCAGGTGCATGCGCAGGCGCCCCGGCACGCAGGCGATCGCGAAATGCCGCGCCTCGCATGGCTCGCCGTCGAGGTTGAGCACCATCGGCGCCGCCGCTTCGATCACGACCGTCCGCAGCTGCGTGCGCACGGCCACCTGGTCGAGCGCCGCCACCTTGCCTTCGGTCAATGCCGTACGCAGCGTGGCGAGCAGTTCGCCTTCCAGCTCGGGGACCACGGTGACGTCGATCAGGCCGTCGTCGACATGTGCATCCGGGCACAGCGCCTGGCCGCCGCCGGCCTGACGGCCGTTGCCGATGCCCAGTGCGATGAAGCCACCCTCCCAGGCGAAGCCGGCTCCGTGGAGACGCGCGTGGATGGGCTCGATCTGGCCGATCCGCGACAGACCGGTGATGAAGTAGGCCAGGCCTCCGAGCACCTTCTTGAGCCCGGCGTTCGTCTCCACGGTGATCTTCGTGCCGAAGCCGCCCGAGCCCAGATTGACGCACCAGTGCACGACGCCGTCAGCTTCGACCCGAAGCACGTCGATCGCCGCCGCAGGCGAGTCCCTGACCAGGGCCAGCGCAGGGAGGGGTTCCAGGGGTATGCCGGCCGAGGTGGCGAAATCGTTGGCGGTACCGAGGGGCAGGACGGCAAGCGAAGGCAGCTGCGCAGCGCTCGCGCTCTGCGCGGCGAGCACCGCGGCCACCGCATTGAGCGTGCCGTCGCCGCCGGCGGCCACAACGGTGTCCACGCCATCGGCCAGGGCCTCGGCGACGTAGCGCTCCGCGTCACCGGGCTCCCAGGTCACCCGGACGTCGATGCGCACGCCGCGCTCGCGCATCGACGTGACCGCTTCGCGCACGGCCTCGTTGCCCGCGGATTTGCCGTTGAGGATCAGGCGCCAGTGCGGTGGGGACATACGGTCGGGCGCGCGGGGGGAGGTGGCGCGGAGCGTAGCGGAACCTGCTGCGGCCACCGTTAACGCGCCATCACGCCGGTGTCTCGGGATGATCACCCGCGGCCCGGATGCAGGCCATCGCAGGGACGAACGGCGGAGGGGGACTGGACCTTCGTGATCCCGCAGGGCCGGATCGCGGTTGCGGCCGTGTCAGGTGCGGCCCGAGGTCGCCCGGGGTCGCCCGGGTCGCAGTCTCCGGATGACCGCGGGGGCTTCAACGCGCGCGGCGTGACCGCCAGCGTTCCGCCTACGCGCGCGTCGTGACGGCGCGCGCGATCTCGCTTCGCATCGCGTCGACCACGGCGCGGTAATCGGGCTTGCCGAAGATCGCGGATCCGGCGACGAAGGTGTCGGCGCCCGCGGCAGCGATCGCGCCGATGTTCTCCGGCTTCACGCCGCCATCGATCTCCAGGCGGATCGGCTTGCCGATGGCGTCGATGCGCGCGCGCACCTGGCGCAGCTTGTCGAGGGTCGATGGAATGAACGCCTGTCCACCGAAGCCCGGGTTGACCGACATCAGCAGCACCATGTCGAGGTCCTCGAGCACGTAGTCGAGCACTTCGAGCGGCGTGGCCGGGTTGAGCACGAGTCCGGCCAGGCAGCCCTCGGCCTTGATCAGCTGGATCGTGCGATGCACGTGCCGGCTGGCTTCTGGATGGAAGCTGATCAGCGAAGCGCCGGCCTGCGCGAAGTCCGGCACGATCCGGTCGACCGGCTCGACCATCAGGTGCACATCGATCGGCGCGGTCACGCCATGCTTGCGCAGGGCTTCGCAGACCAGCGGGCCGATCGTCAGGTTGGGGACGTAGTGGTTGTCCATCACGTCGAAATGCACCCAGTCGGCCCCGGCCGCGAGCACGTTGTCGACCTCCTCGCCGAGGCGGGCGAAATTCGCGGACAGGATGGAGGGTGCGATGACGGCGGATTGCATGGGCGGATCCCGGCGGTGAAAGGAACGCGGCCTTGCCGGCCGCATCCCGTCATTCTAAGGCCGCGGCTGCGGCAGGCCCGCGGTGGCGGGGTCTTTGCAGGTGTGCCGGGCTGGGCGGCCGCGTTCATCCTGCAGCCGTTCCGGCGCATCGTCCGTCACTCGATGGTTCAGTGCGCTGCAATCCACGGGATGGCCGCAAGCGGCGGGGACATCGACCACCGGACCGCCGCGGCGGTCCTCGATGGCTCAGCTGGCGAGCCTGTTCCGCCAGCGTGGCCGAGTGATCGGGGCGCGGGCACGCGCCGGCATACCGGCTCGCGTATGGCAGGGCACGGCCCGTGCAGTCGGTGCGCTATCGCGCAGCTCGTGCCCGCCATGGAGCACCGGAAGGGCATACGGCGGTCGTCGACCGCGCACTGTGCGGGCGCGCACTGGCGCCCCTCTCAACGGCGCCGCTTGCGTCCGTCGCGGCCGCGGCGCAGGCGGTCGTAGGCCGCGTTGAGTTCCGCGGCGCGCGCCTCCGCCCGGGCGCGCAGTTCGGGCGCGGCGCGGGCGACGCGGTCGGGATGGTATTGCGAAATCAGCTTGCGATAGGCCTGGTCGATCTCGGCCTGGCTCGCCTCGGGCGGCACCCCGAGCGCCTGGTGATCCTTGTGGCGCCGCGGCGCCAGCCAGCCCGCATCGAACGCATGTCCGATCACCAGGCCGATCATGCCGCCCGCCGGGTGGCGCATCAGCAGCCATCCGGCGATGAAGCCCAGCAGTTTTCCGTACCAGCGACGCATGCCGGCAGTGTAGCCGGGCGCCGGGAAGCACGCGTCCGGACCAGCGCGCCGACCCCGCTGCAACGGGCCACGGTTCGCACTACACTTGCCGGCCGCTTGCGATCCACCCGGATGTCAACCGTGTCGACGACCCTGCTCGAAGCGAACCTTCCCGGCCTCCACCTGCGTCACCGCGGCAAGGTCCGCGACGTGTTCGAGCTCGGCGACGAACGCCTGCTCATCGTCGCCACCGACCGCCTCAGCGCCTTCGACGTCGTGCTGCCCGACCCGATTCCCGGCAAGGGTGAAATGCTCTGCCAGATCAGCAACTTCTGGTTCGATCGCACCGCGGCCCTGATGCCCAACCACCTGACCGGCATCGATGTCGCCAGCGTGCTGCCGGACGGTGTCGACCCGGCGCTGTATGCCAAGCGCTCGGTGGTCGCGATGAAGCTCAAGCCGGTGCCGGTGGAGGCGATCGCGCGCGGTTACCTGATCGGCAGCGGCTGGAAGGACTACCAGCGCACCGGTCGGGTCAGCGGCATCCCCCTGCCCGGCGACCTGCGCCAGGCCGAGCAGCTGCCGCAACCGATCTTCACCCCGTCGACCAAGGCGGCGGTCGGCGACCACGACGAGAACATCGATTTCGACACGATGGTCCACAGCATCGGCGCCGATCTGGCCGAGCAGGTCCGCGACGCTACCCTGCGCCTGTACGCCCATGCCGCTGCCCACGCGGCCGAGCGCGGCATCATCCTGGCCGACACCAAGTTCGAGTTCGGCACCGACGCCGACGGCCGCCTCTACGTCATGGACGAAATGCTGACCCCGGACTCCTCGCGCTACTGGCCCGCCGACGAATACCAGGTCGGCTCCAGCCCGCCGAGCTACGACAAGCAGATCGTCCGCGATTACCTGGAAACACTGGACTGGGACAAGACCGCGCCGGGGCCGCGTTTGCCGGCCGAGGTGATCGCGCGCACCCGCGCGCGATATGCCGAAGCGCTGCATCGACTGGCCGGCATTTCGGTGGATTGAGGAACGACCTGCAGATCCACCGGCGTCATTCCTTACGCCGGCTCCGGATCCATCTCCTGCGAAGCCTGCGCCTGCGGCCGCAGCTCCTGCACGATCCGCCCATCGCCCACCACCAGCACGCGATCCGCGCTGGCGATGGTCTCAGGCCGGTGGGCCACGATCACCTTGGTTAGATCGAGCCGCTTCACTGCCTCGTTGACGGCACGCTCGTTGGTCACGTCGAGGTGGCTGGTCGCCTCGTCCAGGAACAGCAGCTTCGGATTGCGGTATAGCGCGCGCGCCAGGATCACCCGCTGCTTCTGGCCGCCCGACAGCGAACTGCCCATGTCGCCGATCAGGCTGTGGTAGCCCATCGGCATCGCCGCGATCTCCTCGTGCACGGCCGCCAGCCGCGCCGCCGCCTCGATCCGGGCCTGGTCGTACTCCTGGTCGAAGAAGCCGATGTTGTCCGCGATGCTTCCGGCGAACAGCTGGTCGTCCTGCATCACCGCGCCGACGATGGCGCGTACGTTGCGTGGGCCGACCTTGCGCAGATCGTAGCCGCCGATGCGGATCGCGCCCCCGGTGGGCTCCAGCAGGCCCAGCATCAGCTTGACCAAGGTGGTCTTGCCGCAGCCCGACGCGCCAACGATCGCGACCGATTCGCCGGGCTCCACGGCGAAGCTGCAGTCCTTTAGCACCCACGGCTCGCCCTCGCCGTAGCGGAACGACAGGTTCTCCACCTCGATACGCGTGTCTGGCGGCGGCGGGAGCTCGGTCAGCTCGCGCACATCCTCGGGCGGCGTGAGCACGATGTCGGCCAGGCGCTCTCCATGCAGCCGGAGCATGCGGAACTCCACCCATTTGTCGATCAGCGCCGCCATGCGCCCGGCGAACTGGTCCTTGTAGGCCAGGTAGGCAATCAGCATGCCCACCGAGAACACGTTCTGCATCGCCAGCACCGCGCCGATCCAGATCACCGCGACGCGCTCGACGCCGAACACCAGCTGGCTGGCGGTATTGAAGCCCAGCCCCATGCGCGCCAGCCCGACCTCGTGGTTGACGGTATCGACCATCAGGTTCTGGTAGGTGGACCGCCGGCCCGACTCCTCGCCCGCCACCTTCAGGCTCTGCATGCCGCGCAGCGATTCCAGCAGGTGGGTCTGCTGCTTTGCCGCCGCCACCAGCTGTTTCTCGGTACCGTCGCGCACCGGCCGGTAGGCCAGCCAGCGGATCCCCAGGTACAGCGCCACCGCCAGCAGCGTCACCAGCGCCAGTTTCCAGCTGTAGACCAGCATCAGCGCCAGCGTCACCACCGCCATCAGGCCGTCGATGATCGCCTCGACGAAGCTGGTGGTCAGCGTGCGCTGGATCGCCTGCACTGAAGACATGCGCGAGGTCACGTCGCCCAGGTGGCGCTTTTCGAAGAAATCCAGCGGCAACCGCAGCAGATGCGCGAACACGTTGCCCATCCAGTCCAGTCCGAGCCTCGCGGACAGATAGACGACCGACCAGCCGCGCAGCAGCCCAATACCGACCTGCAGCAGCAGCGCCAGTCCGAAGCCGAGGCCGAGCACCGTCAGCAGGTCGCGGTCGGCGGACACCAGCACCTGGTCCACAACCCACTGCATGTAGAACGGCGCCAATACCACGAACACCTGCAGCGCGACCGACAGCAGCAGGATCTGCGCCAGCGCGCGCCACAGCCCCCGTACTGGGCCCGTCAGTTGCCGCACCGAGACCGAGGGCGCCGCCTTCTGCGGCTTGAACGCGTGACCGGGCACCAGCTCCAGGGCCACGCCGGTGAAGTGTTCGGACACCTCCGGAAGCGCCAGCGTCCGCTCCCCGAGCGCCGGATCGAGGATCGTGACCTTCGATCGGCCGACCTTCGCCAGCACGACGAAGTGATTGAGGTCCCAATGCAGGATGCACGGCAGCTTCAGCTGCCCAAGATGCTCCATGTCCAGGCGCAAGGGCCGCGTCTGGAACCCGATTTGCTGGGCGATGTGGATCAGCTGGTTGAGCTTGGCCCCCTTGAGCGAAAGCGGAAAGCGGCGGCGCAGGTCCGCCAGTCCGGTATGCAGGCCGTGGGCATCGGCCACCATCGCTAGGGACGCGAGGCCGCACTCGGCGGCCTCGGATTGCAGGATCGTTCTCAAGCCGTTGTCTTCCGGTGTCCGGACCGGGGGCCGTCGAAGCAGTCACCGGCCTGGAAGTTCATTCCTTGAAATCGCCCGCCACGAACACGCTCAAGTTGTCGGGCCTGAAGTGCTTGCGGATGGCGGCGTTGACCTGTTCGGCCGTCAGGGCTTCATAGGCGGCGTCGCGCGCGGCTTCGAATGCCCAGTCGCGACCGAATTGCAGATGCTTGGTGGCGATGCCCGCCACGACCGCGTCCTCGCCCCGACCGTTCCTGCGGGCCACCAGCCGGCCGGACACCGCGTCACGGACCTCCTGTTCGGTCACGCCGCCCTGCACCAGGCGCGCGAATTCCTCGCGGATCGCGGCCTCCGCCTTCGCCACGTTCTGCGGCGCGGCGATGGCCTGGATGACCAGATGGCCGTTGTCATCGCGACCCTCGCGGCTGTTGTCCTCGCTCAGGCCGCTGGTCACGCCGTAGGTCAGGCCGTCGCGCTGGCGCAGGCGGTCGCCCAGGCGCGCCTTCAGTGGATCGCCGCCGAGAATGACGTTGGCAATGCTGAGGGCGATGAAATCCTCGTCCATCAGGTTCAGCGACAGATTGTGCCGCGCCAGCACCACCGCATTGGGCTTGTCCGGCGTGCTGAAGCTCGCGCGCTCGGCGTTCACATCCGTGTAGCGAGAGCGGATCGGCGCATAGTCCACGTCGGCCTTCCAGCCGGCGAACAGGGTCTCGAGCTGGGCCCTGACCGCATCCGCATCGAAGTCGCCGACGATCGCGATCTCGCCAATCGATGTGCCGTAGATGTCCGCGTGATAGGCGCGCACGTCGTCGAGCGTCATCGCCCGGATCTTCGCCAGCGATGTATCCAGATCATCGACGTGTAGCGGATGCCCCTTGGGCCAGGGATCGAAATGCCGCGCGAGTGCGATGCCGGCTACGGCGCCGGGCTCGCTGCGCTGGAATTCCAGACCGGTGACCGCCTGCAGGCGCAGCTGCTCGAACTCGCTTTCCGGAAACGCCGGGTTGCGCAGCACGTCCGCCGCCAGCGCCAGCGCGTCCGCCACGGTGTCGCGGCGGCCCAGCAGCTTGAGCTGCACGCTCTGCGCGGACCCGCCAATCTGCGCCTGCGTGCGCAGCGCATCGAAGCGCGTCGCGATCTGCTCGCGGCTCAGGCTCGTGCTGCCGAGCATCAGCATCGGCGCCACCCAGCCGCCGGCATCCGTGCGTCCGGTGATCGCGTTCTCGTCGCCGAAGCGGAACGTGGCATCCACCACGACGGTGCCGCCGCGCGTGGTCTTCGGCAGCAGCGAGACCCGCAGTCCGTCGCCGAGGGTGAAGGTCTGCGCGCGTGCGGCGATGTTGGACGGCGTGGGGTCGAAGGTCTCGCCCGCCTCCACCGCGGCCTGGCCCACATAGCCATCGACCAGCGTCGCCACCGCGGGCGCGGCGGCGATCACCGCGCGATCCGGCTGCAGCGTGGGCACGAACCGCCCCAGCGTGCGGTTGCTCGGTTTCAGATAGGCGGCGGCGACGCGGTTCACGTCCGCCGCCGTGACCCGGGCGACGGCGTCACGCTGCACGAACAGAAGGCGCCAGTCGCCCGCGGCCTGCGACTCCGACAACGCCATGCCCACCGCATTGACGTCGGTCAGCAGCCGCTCGGTGGCATTGGCGAGACGTTGCCTGGCCTCGGCGACTTCCTGTTCGCTGACCGGGTGCTCGGCGATCCGCTCGGCTTGGCGCAGCAGCTCCGCTTCCACTGCGGCGCCGTCGCCGTCGCCGGGCAGCGCGGCAATCAGGCTGAACAGCCCCGGATCGCGCATGCCTTCGCTGCCGGCTCCGCCGACCGCGGCCAGCTTGGTTTCGACCAATGCCTTGTGGACGCGACCGCGCGGGGTGT
Organism: Luteimonas chenhongjianii; assembly: GCF_002327105.1. GTDB lineage: Bacteria > Pseudomonadota > Gammaproteobacteria > Xanthomonadales > Xanthomonadaceae > Luteimonas > Luteimonas chenhongjianii. Next base: position 3,328,603 of record NZ_CP023406.1, read on the forward strand.
CGCCCAGCACGTTGGCCAGCACCGCCAATGCGGCGTTGTCGGGATGCGCCAGCGCGGGCGTGTGATAGACCGCCGCGACCACCTGCAGGTCGCCTGCGCGGCGCACGGTGACCTCGCGCTCGCCATCCTGCGGATTCTCGGCGGTGTGGAAACCGGGCAGCGTGCGTGCGGGCTTCGCCAGGGGGGCGAAATGCGCCTCGATGCGCGGCAGCACCGTCGCCGCGTCGATGCGCCCGGCGACGACCAGCAACGCGTTGTCCGGCTGGTAATGGCGCGCGTAGAACGCGCGCAGGTTGGCCAGCGGCACGCCCTCCACATCGGAGCGCGCGCCGATCGGCAGGTTGCCGTAGTTGTGCCAGTCGAAGGCCACGCTGCGCACGCGCTGCAGCAGCACGCCCGCGGGATTGTTCTCGCCTGCTTCCAGCTCGTTGCGCACCACCGTCATCTCGCTATCGAGATCGGCCTGCGCGATGCGGGAATTGACCATGCGGTCGGCTTCGAGCGCCAACATCCAGTCGAGCGTGGCGTCGTCGGCCGGGAACGAGGCGAAGTAGTTGGTGCGGTCCAGCCCGGTGGTGGCGTTGTAGCCGATCCCACGCTTCTTCATCTCGCCGGGGATGTCCGCCTGCGCCGGCGTGCCCTTGAACAGCAGGTGCTCCAGCAGGTGCGCCATGCCGGTCTCGCCGTAGTTCTCGTGTACCGAGCCGACGCCGTAGACCAGGTTCACCGTCACCGTGGGCTTGGTGGCGTCCGGGAACAGCAGCACGCGCAGGCCGTTCTCCAGGTGGTATTCGCAGATGCCTTCGACGCAGGGGCTGGTGGCGATGCTTGCGGGCAATGCGGGGACATTCGCCAACGCCGAGGCGTGCAGCGACAGGAACAACACCAGTGCGCAGTTGCGCACCAAAGACAGCTTCATCCAGGAATTCCTTTTTTAGCGTCACATCGAAATCTAATATTCGCGCATGATCAATGAGTCAAACTGGCCCTGAAACGCCCACAAAAGGGTGAACTTCAATTCCATCAACCGCGTTCCGATGAAAGTGAAAATGACCATTTACCCGCATAAATTAACCTGGCCCGCTACGTTTTGATTAAGCTCCAGAGCCCTGTGCTTCTATAGAAGCTAACCCGACTCCGCTTTATCTTCAGATATTCTCAGTTCTTTTTATCTCCTCGAAGCATCACTACAGCAATTCCAAAAAACATCGCTACTGAAAAGAATACTGCAGATGGACGATTGACTGAAACACCCCACCCCAAGAATATCACCGCGATTAATGCAGGAATCCATATGTGCATTTTCGTAAAATTCATTACATTCTCCTGAATATCCCAAGGAAGGCCGCCCTTCCTTGGGATCGAAACCTTAATTCATTACATTCCAAATAACAAAAGCGTGCCCGCCCGCCGAAATAGCGCCGGCGATCGTGCCGATCGGCCCTCCGACCATAGTACCGACTGCGGCTCCGACCATGGCAGCGCCAATAACTGTCATAGCACCGTCCAATGAAGCACCGTCAACGAGCTCAATCTCCTGTATATTAATCTCACGCATAATTTTTCTCCATTAGGCAGTCAAATAATACAACGCCACGCCGCCGGCAAAGCCGCCAAGCAGCACCAGTGCTCCACCCACACCTGCGGTGGGACCGCTGGCAAGAGCTGCGATTGCAAGCGCTCCGCCGGCACCAGCACCACCGGCCGCCATGGCTTCTCCAAAACTCGCCCCATCGACAAGTTCAACTTCACCTAGAGTTAGATCACGCACTATCACCCCTCCTTATCGACGCAGACCCTGCGCCATGGCACCGGGAACACACCCGGGAATCTGTCAGCTGCATTAAAATTCAACCATTTCCCACTTTCCCCTTGAGTGAATACAGCGGCTCGAACACCCACTCGATTAGTCTCCTGCGCTCGCCGAGGATGTCGACATCCAGCAGCATTCCCGGCCGAAGCGGCTCCTCGTTTCCGTAGGCAGTCACGGCCTGCTTTGTGAGCGCGACTGTGACGCGGTACAGAGGTTCAGTCTGCTGTGCATTGCCGGCAACGGTCTGGACCGGACCGAGCGCGCTGCGGCTGATCCGCGACACCCTTCCGCGGTGATGGCCGAACTTCTGGTGTGGATAGGCCTGATAGCGCAGCAGCACGGTGTCGCCCGGCGTGACAAAGCCGATGGCCCGGCTGGGCACCAGCAGCTCGGCCTCCAGCGCACCGTCGCCCGGCAATAGGCTGAGCAGGGGCTGGCCGGCCTGCACCGACTGCCCCGGCTTGGCGAGCTGCGCCGAGACCACGCCGCCGACCGGCGCGACCACCGCCAGCGCGCCGCGGGCCTGGACTTCCACCTGCTCCTGTTCAAGGAGGGCCAGGTCGCGCTGGTAACCGGCCTCGATGGCGCGCTCCTGGCCGGGCAGCTCGTGCAGCGCCTGGCGGAACTGGGCAATCGTCCTGCGGGTTGCGATCGCCTGGCGCTGCAGGGCCTGCGTCTCGCCCTGCCGGGACAGCACGCTTGATTCCTGCTCCTGGATCTGCAACTGGCTGACGTAGCGGCTGTCCTCGAGCTGGCGCAGGCGCTGCAGGGATTCGTCGGCGATACGGACCTGCGCCTGCCGGGTGGCGACCTCGGCTTCGACCTGGGCGAGTTCGCGCTCGGCGGCTGCCAGTTGGTTGCGCAGCCCGCCCTGCTGCGCATCAAGCAGTTGCCGCTGCGCGGCCTGGGCGTCCTGCAACCCGTCGCGCCTGCGCTCCAGGCGCTGCGCCAGTGCGACCAAAGTATCCCCGTCGGCGAGCGTGGCGCGCGGCACTGCGATGACGGCGAGGGTCTGGCCTTCGGTGACGATCCCGCCTTCGGGCACGTCGATGCGGCCGACGACGCCGGTCGCCGGCGCCAGCACCGTCGCCAGGCCCTGCGAAGGCACCAGTTGCCCCACGACCGTCGAGCGCCGGGTGTAGCTGCCCAGCAGCAGGAACAGCACGACCGTGAGTGCCACCAGCCCGGCCGCCAAGGTCAGCCACCACAAGCGCAGCGGCTGGGCAAGCGAGATACCGCCCAGCCAACCTCTGCGCCTTGCTTCGAGGACTTCCCTGCGGAAAAGCGCTTGCGTCATGTCTGTTTCCGATGCCTACCATGGCCGAACGGGCCACACCATCGATGACCCACCGCGACGCCGCAAGCGGTGATCCGGCGTGTTCGCGTCAGTCCTGCTGGCATTAGGGCGCGGCTGCGCCCAAGTCACGCGTCTTCGTGCTCGCACTGACAGCGCAGCGGACAAGTTTCGCCAATGTTGCTGACGTGCCAGCGTCACTGGCAGTTGCCGCAATATGTCGCATTGGATAGGGTGACGCGGCCGTCGGGGACCCCAAGCCTGGGACAACGGACATCGCGCACAGCGCAAGGACAGGGGACAAGATGGAGCTTCGTACACGCATCCGGCACGCCAGGATGAAAGCACGCATGTCGCAGACCGAGTTGGCAGCGAGAGTCGGGGTGACCCGTAGCGCAGTCTCGAATTGGGAATCCACCACCTCCACGCTTCCCGCGTCCAAGCACCTGCAGCGGATCGCGCAGGCCGTGGCCGTGTCGTACGAGTGGTTGGCCACCGGACGCGGTGATGCGACACTCAAGGACGGGGATATTCCCGCCGCGGATGCCGAACTGATCGATGATCCGATCGAGCGGGTGCTGATCGCCGGGTTCCGCGCGAGCAACATCCAGATCAGACAGGCACTGCTCAATATTGCGGAATCACAGCTACCGTCGCGTGGCGCCGGGCTAGTGCGCCCTGCTGGCCATCGCGAACGGGTTCGCAATCCGCTGACCGGTTGAGTTATTCCTAATAACACTCCTGTTCGCCATTCCTGCGAAAGCAGAAAGTCGATGACTCATGCAGATAAAACGGGAGTCCACGGGCTGAACAATCCGTTGGGCTGTTGAGAAGCATGCGCGCCTCCAAGGACCGAATCGCGCCGTAATGCTTTGGGCGACGTGGGGACCGACCCGTGCGGTTGGGACTATCCTCACCCCAACACCCTTCGAGGGAATGGCCGTGCACGCGACTACCGACCGACCGATCGACCGCTGGTTCGCCAGCTATTCGAACGATCATCGCAACGACACCAACCAGCGGATCCACGTCTTCGCCGTGCCGGCGATCCTGTGGAGCGTGATCGCGCTGCTGTGGTGCATTCCCGGCGGCACGATCTTCAAACCAGGCATCTGGGCGGCGCTGGCGATGTTCGCGGCGTGGCGGTTCTACCAGCGCGCCTCCAGGCGGCTGGGCTTCGGCATGTTCGCGGTGTTCGTGCTGATGGCGGCCCTGACCTGGGGCTTGCACCAGCAACTGGGCACGCGCGGCTTGCTGACGTCGGCGGTCGCGGTGTTCGTCGTCGCCTGGATCGCCCAGTTCGTCGGCCACAAGGTCGAAGGCCAGAAGCCGAGCTTCCTGACCGACCTGGTCTACCTGCTGATCGGCCCGGCCTGGGTGCTGGCCAAGCTTTATCGCAGGCTCGGCTGGCGCTACTGACCCGCCTTCGCGCTCTGCCGCCTCATGGCGGCCGTGGACGGCATGCGATCCTTGCGCGCCCTGCTTCGCCGGTACCGCCGTGTCGCCCCGCGATCTCATTCTCGTTCTCGTCGTCTGCGTTGCCTGGGCGCTGAATTTCCTGGTATCGGCCAGCGCACTGCGCGAGATTCCGCCCTTCCTGTTTTCCGCGCTGCGCTTCGCGCTGCTGGCGGTACCCCTGGTCTGGCTGCTCAGGCCCCCTGCGCCGGGCCAATGGCCGCGGCTGATCGCGGTGTGCCTGTGCATCGGCGTGCTGCACTTCGGCCTGAGCTTCCTCGCCCTGCGCCTGTCGACCGACCTGTCCTCGCCGGCGATCGTGATGCAGAGCTACATCCCGATGACCGCGCTGCTGGCCTGGGCGGTGCTGGGCGAGCGGTTCGCCTGGCGCACCGGGGCGGCGATCGGCATCAGCTTCTGCGGCGTGCTGGTTCTCGGCTTCGATCCGGTGGTGCTGGGCAATCCCGCGGCCGTGCTGACGATGCTGGCCTCGGCGCTGATGCTGGCGATCGGCACGGTGCTGATGAAGGGCCTGCGCGACGTGGACATGTGGAACATGCAGGGCTGGACCGCGGTGGTCAGCGTGCTGCCACTGCTCGCGATCAGCCTGGTGTTCGAGCCCGACGGCTTCGCGCGGCTGGGCACCGCCGGTTGGGCGGGCTGGGGTGGCGCGGTCTATGCGGCCTTCGTGTCCTCGCTGCTCGGCCACGGCCTCTATTACGTGCTGATGCAGCGCTATCCGGTGGCGATGGTCACGCCGTGGTTGCTGCTGGTGCCGGTGCTGGCGATCGGCCTGGGCATCGCCTTCTGGGGCGACCGGCCGGGGCCGCGTCTCTGGATTGGCGGGGCGATGGTGCTCGGCGGAGTGCTGGCGATCGCGCTGCGGGCCCTGCAGAAATCACGCAAGCTGGTGGAGGAGCCGCTGGCCGGTCCCTGAGCGGCGCCGGCGATGCGCCGCGACCGCCGGGCCTCCGGGAGGCGGGCAGTGTCGCCACTGTCGGCTGTGGCGGGCGGCAGATCAGTTGGCGAACATTCCGGCCTCGGGCCGAAACGGACGTGGCGCGTAGCCGAAGGCCGCGCTGGCCGGCGCGGCATCGAAGACCAGGTCCTCGCGCATGCGTGCGACCGCACCGGGCGGCAACCCGGCCAGTTTGCCGGCGCGATGGGCCGTCCACAGGGCGGCGTCGAACAGGGGCCCCGGCAACATCCACAATCGCGGCGGCGGCTCGAGGCAGGCGAGCGTGCGGGCGACCATCGTCCGGTAATCGAGCGTTTCCCCGCCGGGCAGCGCATAGGCCCGGCCATGCGCGGAGACAGCATCGACAGCGGCATGCGCGGCGCCGGCGAGATCCTCCACATGCACCGGCTGGCGCAGACCGCGCGCATCCGCGGGCAATACGAACAGACCGGTGCGCCGGGCGAGCGCCACGATCCGGCTGAGGTTGCGATCGCGGCCGCTGCCGTAGACCAGCGTCGGCCGCAACAGGGTCGCCGCCGCCCCGCGCGCGGTCGCAGCCGTGAATACGCGCGCCCCCGAGTCGCGCAGACGCTGTGCGAGCTCGCGCTCGTCGGGATCGGCCGCGTCCTGCTTGGTCGCGTCGCTGGTGGATCCGAACGCGATCACCCGCGGGCAGTCGATTGCCGCCCGCGCGTACCAGTGTGAGAACAGGTCCAGCGGGCCGCAGCTGAAGATCGCATCTGCCCGGGCCTGCAGCGTCGCCGGCAGGTCGGCGAACGTTCCCACATGCCAGCGCAGGCGGGGGCCATCGGGCGGGGGGGCGCGCGAGAGCGCATCGACCGACCAGCCTGCAGCGAGCAATCGCGCCAGCAGTGAGGCGCCGATCGCTCCCGTGGCCCCGAACATCAGCGCATGACGGTCGGACGGGCGCGGAGAGGCGGGGATGGAATCCATGGGACATAGCATATCGGTCCGCGGGGACACGCCCGCCCATGCACTTCGGTTAAACTGCCCGGCCCTTGCGTGACCCGCCGGCCGCCTGGCCGACCCGCCTCCACAAGGAGCCCGATGCTCGAACTTCTCTTGGCCCTGCCCTTCGTGCTGGCGCTTGTCGTAGGCCTGTCGGCGAATGCGTCGCGCCGCACGTACGCGTGGCTCGCCGGCCTGGCACCGCTGCTGGGCCTGGCGGTCCTGGTACTGCTGGCCGGCGACGTGTTCGACGGCACCATCCTCAAGACCCAGTACGCCTGGATCCCCGAGGCCGGGCTGGATTTCAGCCTGCGCATGGACGGGCTGGCCTGGACGTTCGCGCTGATGGTGCTGGGCATCGGCGGGCTGGTGGTGCTCTATGCCCACTACTACCTCTCGGCGCAGGACAGTCCGCGGAGGTTCTTCACCTACCTGCTGCTCTTCATGGGCGCAATGCTCGGCATGGTGATCGCCGGCAACCTGCTGCTGCTGGTGGTGTTCTGGGAACTCACCTCGATCAGTTCCTTCCTGCTGATCGGGTTCTGGTCGTACCGCCAGGACGCCCGCCAGGGCGCGCGCATGGCATTGACGATCACCGGCCTGGGCGGCCTGGCGCTGCTCGGCGGCGTGCTGCTGATCGGTCGTATCGTCGGCAGCTACGACCTCGATGCGGTACTGGCCTCAGGCGACCTGATCCGCGCCAGCCATCTCTATCCCTGGGCGCTGGGCCTGGTGCTGCTGGGCGTCTTCACCAAGAGCGCGCAGTTCCCGTTCCACTTCTGGCTGCCGCATGCGATGGCCGCGCCGACCCCGGTCTCGGCCTATCTGCACTCGGCGACGATGGTGAAGGCCGGCGTGTTCCTGCTCGCGCGCCTGCATCCGGCGCTGGCGGGCACCGACCTCTTCTTCTACGTCGTGAGCGGCATCGGTGCGACGACGCTGCTGATCGGCGCGTGGTTCGCGATCTTCCAGCACGACATCAAAGGCCTGCTGGCGTATTCGACGATCTCGCACCTCGGCCTGATCACCCTGCTGTTCGGCCTGTCGACCGACATGGCGGTAGTCGCGGGCCTGTTCCACATCCTCAACCACGCGACGTTCAAGGCCTCGCTGTTCATGGCCGCCGGCATCATCGACCACGAATGCGACACCCGCGACATGCGCCGGCTGGGCAATCTCAGACGCTACATGCCCATGACGAGTGCGCTGGCGATCATTGCCTCGCTGGCGATGGCCGGTATTCCGCTGCTCAACGGCTTCCTGTCGAAGGAAATGTTCTTCGCCGAGGCGCTGGAGATCGGCAACCACGCCACGATGCGGATCGTCATCAGCATCGCCGCGCTGCTCGCGGGCATCTTCGGCATCGCCTACAGCCTGCGCTTCGTCCACGACACCTTCTTCGGCAACGGGCCACGCGCACTCGACGTGGTGCCGCACGAGCCGCCGCGCTGGATGCGCATTCCCGTCGGTGTGCTGGCGATCATGTGCGTGATCGTCGGCATCGTGCCGGCGCTGACCGTCGGTCCGATCCTGCACACGATGGCGCGCGGCACGCTCGGCGCGGCCACGCCGCAGTTCAGCCTGGCGGTCTGGCACGGCTTCAATCTGCCGCTGATGATGAGTTTCGCCAGTCTCGTGCTGGGCGTGGCGCTGTATTCGGGCCTGCGGCGGCTGCTCGATTTCCACGGCGTGGTCACCCGCTCGTTCGGCCGCAACGCGTTCCACTTCAATGTCGAGGCCCTGTTCGCGCTGGCCCGCAGGTTCACCGCCCGGGTGGCCAACGGCAGCCTGCAGCGCAGCCTGTTCCTGATGATCCTGATCGCCCTGGTGCTGGCCGGCGTGCCGATGTTCGGCACCACGATGTCGCTGCTGGTCGGGCTAGGCACGCCGCAGCCGATGTCGATGATCGGCTGGACGCTGTGGGGACTGCTGGTCGCGGCGACGATCGGCACGGTGGTCGTGCACGGCAAGCGCCTGACCGCGCTGATCGTCATTGGCGCCGCGGGTCTCGCGGTAAGCCTGATCTTCGTCTATCTCTCGGCCCCGGATCTCGCCCTGACCCAGCTGCTGGTCGAGATGGTGACCATCGCGCTGATGATGATGGCGCTCAACTACCTGCCCAAACAGTCCAAGGTCATGCGGCGGCCGCTGCGCAAGCTGCGCGATATCGGCATTTCCGTCGTCACCGGTGGCGGCCTCGCGGTGCTGGCCTACGCGATGATGATGTCACCCGCCGACACGATCTCCAGCGAACTGCTGGTGCGCTCGCTGCCCGAGGCTTATGGCCGCAACGTGGTCAACGTGATCCTGGTCGACTTCCGCGGCTTCGATACCTTCGGCGAGATCACGGTGTTCGGCATCGCCGCGCTGGTGGTGCATGCGCTGCTGGCGCGCGCGCGGCTCAAGCCCGATGAAGTAATGCCCGGCCCGCCGGTGCACCTGCCGATTGCCGCCGATCTCACCCAGCTGCTGTTCCCGCTGGCACTGACGGTTTCGATCTATCTGTTCCTGCGCGGCCACAACGCGCCGGGCGGCGGCTTCATCGCCGGCCTGGTGTTCGCGGTGCCGGTGCTGGTGAAGTACGTGCTGCAGGGCGCACGCGCAGTCGAGGCCACGTTCGGCTTCGATTACCTGCGCGGCATCGCGGTCGGCCTGCTGCTGGCGGTTGTCGGCGGCGTGGGCTCCTGGTGGTTCGGCCTGCCCTTCATGACCAGCGGCCACCTCGATCTCGAACTGCCGGTCGTCGGCCTGCTCCCGCTCGCCAGCGCGCTGGTATTCGATACCGGCGTCTACGTCGTGGTGTTCGCCGGCACCCTGCTGATGCTCTCGACGATGGGCACGGTGAAGCATCGCCAGGCCGCGGAGGCGGCAGCCTGATGGAATTCGCAATCGCTACCGCCATCGGTGTACTCGCCGCAGCCGGCATCTATCTGCTGCTACGCGCGCGCACCTTCGACGTGATCCTGGGCCTGACGCTGCTCTCCTACTCGACCAACCTGCTGATCTTCGCCTCCGGCCGTCCCGTCGTCGGCAAGCCGCCGGTGCTGCGTGATGGCGTCGCGCAGACGCTCGCGCAGTATTCCGATCCGCTGCCGCAGGCACTGGTGCTTACCGCCATCGTCATCGCCTTCGCGATGACCGCGGTGACCGTCGTCATCGCGATGCGCGAGCACGCGGACCTGCGCACAGACCACGTCGACGGCGAAGAGCCCAACGAAGTACGGCGCGGAGGAGGCGCGCGATGAACCACCTGCCCGTCCTGCCCATCCTGGTGCCGCTGGTCACCGGCGCATTGCTGCTGTTGCTCGAACGTCGCCATCGCACATCGGTGCTGCGCCTGTGGGCGTGGATCGGCATGGCCGCCCTGCTCGCGGTCAGCGTCACGCTGCTGCTCCAGGTGCAGCGCGAGGACATGCTGGTCTACCTGGTCGGCGACTGGCCGGCGCGTCTGGGCATCACGCTGATGGTCGATCGCCTGTCGGCACTGATGGTGCTCACCACGACTCTGCTGGCGATTCCGTGCCTGCTCTACGCCTGCGCGGGCTGGGACAAGCGCGCCCTGCACTTCCATGCGCTGTTCCAGATGCAGTTGGCCGGGCTCAACGGTGCCTTCCTGACCGGCGACATCTTCAACCTGTTCGTGTTCTTCGAGGTGATGCTGATCGCCTCCTACGGCCTGCTGCTGAGCGGCGCGCGCGGCGCGCGGATCAAGGCCGGCATGCATTACGTGGTGTTCAACATCGCAGCCTCGGTGGTGTTCCTGATGGCGCTGGGCCTGCTCTACGGCATGCTCGGCACGCTCAACATGACCGAAATGGCCGCACGCATCGCGGTCGCGCCGCCCGAGCGGACCATGCTGATCCAGGCCGGCGCCGGTCTGTTGCTGCTGGTGTTCTGCGCCAAGGCGGCGCTGCTGCCGCTGTACCTGTGGCTGCCCGAGGCCTATGCGCGTGCGCCGGCCGCGGTCGCCGCACTGTTCACCGTGATGACCAAGGTGGGCCTGTACGCGATCCTGCGCGTCTACACGCTGATGTTCGGCGACACCGCAGGCCCGCTCGCCGGCATGGCCTGGGACTGGCTGCTGCCGGCCGGCGCGGCCACCGTGGTGCTCGCGGCGCTCGGCGTGATCGGCGCGCCGCGGCTGCGCATCAGCGTGGCCTATCTGGTGCTGCTGTCGGCCGGCACGCTGTTCGTCGCGTTCTCCATCGGCAACGCCGGAGCGATCTCGGCCGGCCTCTACTACCTGCCGCACAGCGTGTTCGTCAGTGCCGCCCTGTTCCTGCTGGCCGACATCATCCAGCGCCATCGAGGCAGCGGCGGCGACTATCTCGTGCCGATCGCCTCGATGCCGAGCAAGACGCTGCCCGCGGCGCTGTTCCTCGTGGCCGCGGTCTCGATCGCCGGCCTGCCGCCGCTGTCGGGCTTCGTCGGCAAGCTGCAGTTGCTCAACTCGGTGCCCGAATCGCAGACCGCCTGGGTCTGGGCGGTGATCCTCGGCAGCAGCCTGATGACGATCATCGGCCTGTCGCGCAGCGGCACGCGGCTGTTCTGGCGTGTCGATCCCACCCCCCCAGGCGGCCCGGATGCGCCGCCCCTGCGCCGCAGCGAAATCGCCGCGACCGTGCTGCTGCTGGGCTATGGCGTGGTGATGACGATCTTCGCCGCACCGGTGCTCCGCTACACAGACGCCGCGGCCGCGCAGCTGCTCGACGTCGAAACCTACATCCAGGTCCTGCGCGACACCGCACCGCAGATCCGGGAGCCGTCGCGATGAAGCGCCGCATGCTGCCCTCGATTCCGCAGAGCCTGACGGTCTTCGCGTTCTGGCTGCTGATGGCCCAGGACGTCAGCCCCGGCAACATCGTCATGGCCCTGCTGCTGGCCTGGCTGATGCCGCTGCTGGCGGCGCGGCTGGAACGCGAGTTCGCGCGACTCGGCCGGCTGCGCGGCGGCTTCCGGCTGATCGGCCGACTGCTGGTCGACATCGTCATCGCCAATCTCACCGTCGCCAAACAGGTGCTGGGGCCGGAGTCGAAGCTGCATTCGCAGTTCGTCTGGATTCCACTGGACCTGACCAATATCCACGGTATTTCCGCACTGGCCAGCGTGATCACGCTGACGCCGGGCACGGTCTCGGCGGAGTTGTCGGAAGACCGCCGCTGGCTGCTGGTGCACTGCCTCAGCGTCGACGATCCGCAGGCGCTGATCGACGAGGTCAAGACGCGCTACGAGGCACCGCTGAGGGAGATCTTTCCATGATGATCAACGTCGCCATCATCGTCGGCATGCACGTCGTCGGCGTGGCCATGCTGCTGTCGCTGTGGCGGCTGCTGCGCGGACCGACCGCCCCCGACCGCATCCTGGCCCTGGACACGCTCAACATCAGCGCGATCGCGCAGCTGATCATGTTCGGCATGCTGCTCGACACCGAGATCTACTTCGAGGCTGCGCTGATCATCGCGATGCTCGGCTTCGTCGGCACGGTGGTGCTGAGCAAGTACGTCATCCGCCGGGACATCGTCGAATGAACGACGTCGTCGAATTCGTGGTGATCTTCCTGCTGGCCGTGGGGTGTTTCTTCACCCTGCTCGGCGGCGTGGCGATGGTGAAGCTGTCCGACTTCTTCCGCCGCGTGCACGGCCCGGCGAAGGCGAGCACGCTCGGCGTCGGCTGCATCCTGTTCGCGTCGATCATCTACCACTGGGTCAACGGCAGCGGCGTGCATCCGCGCGAGATCCTGATCATCGTGTTCCTGTTCCTGACCGCGCCGATCAGCGCGCATCTGATGTCGCGCGCCGCCCTGTCGCTGATGGATGACCGGCCGCCGCATCCCGACCGCACGCCCGATCCGGACGGCTCGACCGTCGATCACGACGATCCGGCGCCACCGGAGCGCTGATCCCCGCCGCCGCGCGCCGATCTGGCGTGGTGGAGCCATGTCTCCGCCGGGGACATGCACCGGCGCGGCGACAGCGCTCCTCAGCTGCAACCTTCCACGTAGTCGACCTGCGGTGGCAGACCGATCCGCCATGCGGTGACTTGGCCCCCACCATCGGTCTCGAACACCAGCGCGGATTCACCGCCGCCGGGATCGGTGACCCGCAACGTCTGCGCGCCGTCGACGTACTTGTGCGGGGCCGCTTCGATCCGTCCTGCATACAGGCGTTCGATGCCATCGCGCGTCATGCCGACCTTGCCGCCGCCCGGCGCGGTATAGCCCGGATTGCGGATATCGGTCCGGACGAACCGGTCGCCCTCGATCATGAAGGCGATGTCGTAGCCGCGCCCTCCGAGCGGCTGCGGCGCCAGGTAGTAGCAGCCTCCCGGCTCGGACGGCGTCGCATCGCCGAGGTCGTTGCCCCAGGCCATGCGGACCTGCTCGGCATCGCTGCCGAACATCGCCGGGCCGAAGCCCCCGAAGGTCACGGTACCGTCGACCACCTGCGGCACATTGGTCCCGCGGGCATTGGCAGGCGGCACCCGCGCGTCGGGCGTTTGCGGCGTCGCGGCCCCGGCGGCCGCCGGGGTTGCCGGTGACCCTGTTGCCTGCGCGTCGTCCGGTGATGCGTCGCGCTGACAGGCGGCAAGCGCCAAGGACAACATGGCGATGGCGGGCAACGCGGTGAGACGGCGCATGCGGCAGCTCCTCAGGGTGGGACCGGGAGACTAGCGCGGCAGCGTGAACGGGCTGTCCGGTGCCAGGTGCCGACGTCGTGGCCGTTTTCGTCCCGGCTTCCCATGCGGCAGGCCCGCTCCGGGGCGCGCCGCCCGTGCGCGCCATGCATCGGCCGCGCACGTGTTCGGAGGCGGAGTTCCCGCCGGCCGTCGCGCGTGCGGCGCGACGGCTCAGCCGCGCGGCGGCACGAAGTTGCGCTGCAGCCCCGCCCAGCAGCTCTGGTAATCGCCCTGGCGGTGTTGGGCTTCCAGAGCCTGGCGCGTCGGGCGGATCACCGCGCGGGTCTCGAACATGAAAGCCATCGTGCCGCTGATCACGTCGGGCTTCGACAGATCGGCGGCGCTGGCCTTCTCGAACGTCGCCGCGTCCGGGCCATGCCCGCTCATGCAGTTGTGCAGCGAGCAGGCGCCGGGCGAGAAGCCGTCGGCCTTGGCGTCGTACTGGCCATGCACCAGTCCCATGAACTCGCTGGCGACATTGCGGTGGAACCACGGCGGACGGAACGTGTCCTGCGCCACCAGCCAGCGTGGCGGGAAGATCGCGAAATCCATGTTCGCCGTGCCGGGCGTATCGCTGGGCGAGGTCAGCACGGTGAAGATGCTCGGGTCGGGATGGTCGAAGCTGATCGAGCCGATCGCGTTGAACCGCCGCAGGTCGTACTTGTACGGCGCGTAGTTGCCGTGCCAGCCGACGGCATCGAGCGGCGAGTGGTCGATCGGCGCCTGCCACAGGTGGCCCTGGAACTTGGCGATCAGGTGGAAGTCGCCTTCGAGATCCTCGTAGGCGGCCAGCGGCGCGAGGAAATCCCGCGGGTTGGCCAGGCCGTTGGCGCCGATCGGGCCCAGATCGGGCAACCGCAGCGCATGACCCTGGTTCTCGCAGACGTAACCGCGGCTCGGGCCATCGGGCAGCTCGACGCGAAAGCGCACGCCGCGCGGGATCACCGCGATCTCCTGCGGCTCGACCTCGAGCACGCCGAACTCGGTCGCCAGCACCAGCCGGCCCTGCTGGGGGACGATCAGCAGTTCGCCGTCGGCGCTGTAAAAATAGCGGCCCTGCATCGACGCGTTGGCGGCATAGACGTGGATGCCCACGCCCTCGTGCGCGCCCGGGCCACCGGTGCCAGCCATCGAGAACAGGCCGTCGATGAAATCGACAGGAGTATCCGGAATCGGCAGCGGGCTCCACCGCATCTGGTCCGGCGGCACCGGGCCGCGGTCGAAGCCGTCATGGAAGCGCGGCTGCTGGTACGGCGAGAACGTGCCGTGCATCGCCGCGGGGCGGATGCGATAGAGCCAGCTGCGGCGGTTCTCGCCGCGCGGCGCGGTGAACGCCGTGCCCGACAGCTGCTCGGCGTAGAGCCCATGCGCCACGCGCTGCGGCGAATTGCGGCCGATCGGCAGGGTGCCGGGTTCCGCCTCGGTCGCGAACTCGTTGCCGAACCCCGACATGTAGCCGCGCGCGACGCGCAGCTCGGCTGCATCCCGGTCCAGCGCCGTCACCGTGTCGTCCGTCGTTGCGTTCATGGCTTCACCCGAAAGAGTTGTGTCCGCGGACCCGAGCCGGATCCGGTTTTCGCTCGGCGTCCGTGCTGGCGCCTTCGATATCCGGCACATCGGCCGATGCTGCGGAGGTTCGGCGACATCAGGGCGCTGCGCGTTGGCGCACTGCGTCCGTGATACCGGGCGGATCCGGGTGCTGTCCCGGATCCGTGCCTGGACGTCCCTTACAGCACGCCGCGCTTCATCTGGTCGCGTTCGATGCTCTCGAACAGCGCCTGGAAGTTGCCTTCGCCGAAGCCCTCGTTGCCCTTGCGCTGGATGATCTCGAAGAAGATCGGCCCGAACGCGTTCTGGCCGAAGATCTGCAGCAGCTTGCGCTGCTTAGTCTCGGGATCGGCGTCGATGAGGATCGCGTTGCGGCGCAGGCGCTCGACATCCTCGCCGTGGTTGGGCACGCGCTGGTCGATGACGTCGAAGTACGCGTCGGGCGTGTCGAGGAAGGCGATCCCGGCCGCGCGCATCTTCTCGATGGTCTCGTAGATGTCGTCGGTGAACAGCGCGATGTGCTGGATGCCCTCGCCCTTGTAGTCGCGCAGGTATTCGTTGATCTGGCTCTTCTCGTCCGAGGACTCGTTGAGCGGGATGCGTACCACGCCGTCGGGCGCGGTCATCGCCTTGGACAGCAGGCCGGTCTTGGCGCCCTTGATGTCGAAGTAGCGGATCTCGCGGAAGTTGAACAGCTTCTCGTAGTAGTCCGACCACTTCTGCATGTTCCCGAGGAACAGGTTGTGGGTGAGGTGGTCGATGAAGGTCAGGCCGAAGCCGCGCGGGTGCTGGTCCACGCCGGGCAGCGGCTCGTAGTCGGCATAGACGTTGTCGCTGCTGTCGTCGATCAGATAGAGCATGCAATCGCCGATGCCCTTGATCGCGGGGAAGGTCACCGCCCCGGTCTCGACCCGGTGGTCGGCCTTCTCGCCGCCGTTGGCCAGCACGTGCTCGAGCACCTGCGACGGCTGCTTGCGGAAGCGGATCGCGAAGCCGCAGGCGGACGGCCCGTGCGCGGCCGCGTAGTCGGATGCGAACGAATCGGCCTGTTCGTTGAGGAGGAAGTTGATCGTGCCCTGACGGAACAGGGTGATGTCGCGCTCGCGGTGCCTGGCGATCGCGGTGAAACCCAGGTTCTGCAGGTACTCGCGCATGCGCGGACCCTGGCCCTGCGGGGCTGCGAACTCGACGAACTCGAACCCGTTGATGCCCATCGGGTTGTCGAACGTGGTGACCTCCATGCCGAGGTTGGGTGCGGTGTGTGCCTGAGCGCTCATGGGATACTCCGTCGCGATGGGCCGGGCAAAGGCCGGCCTCAGACCTTCTTTATAGTTACGCATGCAACCTACCGCAAGGCGCATCGCATCATGACCCAGCCCGCTGTCGCCGCCGACCCCGAGTCCCAGGCCCATCACAGCCTCGATCTCGACCAGTTCCTGCCCTATCGCCTCAGCGTGCTGACCAACCGGATCAGCCGGGGCCTGGCGGACCTCTACAGCGAGCGTTTCGGGATCAGCGTCACGGAATGGCGGGTGATCGCGGTGCTGGGGCGCTACCCGGGCCTGTCGGCGAACGGCGTGGCCGAACGCACGGCCATGGACAAGGTCGCGGTGAGCCGCGCGGTGGCCCGCCTGCTGGAACGGGCGCTGATCGAGCGCGAGATGCACGACGCGGATCGGCGGCGATCGGTCCTCCAGCTCAGTCAGGCCGGCCACGCCGTCTTCGACGTCGTGGTGCCACTGGCCCTCGACTACCAGCGCGACGTACTGGCCCCGCTGGACGCCGACGAACGCATCCAGCTTGCGCGGCTGATGGACAAGCTCGAAGCGCCGCTCAAGGATTGACCTCCGGCAGCAGCCCACCCGGCCGCACCGCACCGCCGCCGTCCACAAACGAAAACAGCGCCCGAGGGCGCTGTCTTCGTGTCTGCACCTGTCTGTGGATCAGGGGAGGCGACGTTCTTCGTCGATCCGCAGCCCGGGGGCGATCGGCTCACCGATGGCCTTCTCCCCGGCGAGCGGGGGCACGTCGTCCTTGAGCGTATCGAGATGCATCAGGCGCCGGATCAGCGGGGCCACCACAATCATCAGGATGCCGACCCCGACCGCCAGCCAGCCCACCTTCGAATAGACCTCGAGCACGCGTTCGGGACCCGCGCCCTCTCCGCCGGTGGCGGCGGAGATCAGGCCGGCGGTGAAGTTGCCGGTCGCCGATGCGAAGAACCAGGTGCCCATGATCAGGCTGGCCATGTGCGCAGGCGCCAGCCGGTTCATCGCCGACAGGCCGACCGGCGACAGGCACAGCTCGCCCATCGTGTGGACCAGGTAGATCAGGAAGATGAACAGCACCGGCGTCATCTGCCCCGTGCCAGCGCTGTTGGCGCCCCAGACCAGGATCAGGAAACCGAGACCCACCTGGATCACCGCCAGGGCAAACTTCAGCGGCGTGGACGGCTCCCAGCCGCGCCGGCCCAGCCACAGCCACAGCATCGCGAAGACCGGGGCCAGCAGGATGATGTAGATCGAGTTCAGCGACTGGAACATCGATGCCGGCACGTCCCAGCCGAAGATCTGGCGATCGACGGAGCGGTCGGTGAACAGGTTCAGTGATGCACCGGCCTGTTCGAACAGCGCCCAGAACAGGATGGATCCGACGATCAGGATCAGCGCGGCGAAGATGCGGTCCCTGGGCTCGTCGCGCCTGGTAACGAACTGATGAATGATCACACCCATGAGCAATACGGCGCCGGCTACTGCGATTGGCAGCCCAACTCGAGAATATTCGGGAGCCAACCAGCTGATCCCCGAACCAAGCACACTGATGGCAGCACCCGCGGCGTAAAGCATCAATGCACGCCTTGGAGCTTGACCAAAGGAGTCATAAGGAAGCTTGAAGATAGCGATCGCGAGCACGTAGAGCACGAGGCTGACGCCAACCAGTCCGAGAAGCCCCCCTACAAACGCCTGGTTCTGGACCAGCCACCACACGACGCCCACAGCACAAATGCCGGCCAAGTACAAAAGCCACTCAAACTTGAAGCCGGCAAGACGACGTGCGAGAACGTCGGGGTTTTGCGACTCACCTCGGCCCATCAACAGCGGCTTGCCGAGCACGAACACGATCAGGCCCAGCAGCATGCCGACGCCCGCGGCGCCGAAGCCCCAGGCCCAGCCGTAGGTCTGGCCCAGGTAGCCGGCGATCAATGCGCCCAGCGCGGCGCCCAGATTGATGCCCATGTAGAAGATCGTGTACGCCGGATCCCGGCGGATATCGGTCCGCGGGTACAGCTGGCCGACCATCACCGAGATGTTGGCCTTCAGGAAGCCCGAGCCGACGATGATGAAGGACAGGGCCAGCCAGAAGATGTTGATCTCCGCCGCGGACTGGCCGCCATCGCCCTCGAACGCCATCAGGAAGTGGCCGAAGGTCAGCAGCACCGCGCCGAACACCACCGCCTTGCGTTGCCCCAGATACCGGTCAGCCAGATAGCCGCCGACCACCGGTGCGATGTACACCAGCGCGGTGTAGGCGCCGTAGATCACCGAAGCCTCGGAATCCGAGTACATCCAGTGCTGCACGAGATAGAAGATCAGCAGCGCGCGCATGCCGTAGTAGGAGAACCGCTCCCACATTTCGGCGAAGAACAGCACGAACAGGCCGCGCGGATGGCCGAGGATGGTCTTCTTTTCCTCGGCGGCGTACGGATTCATTGACACGTAGGGCGACTCCTGACGTTGATCGATGCCCCGGACCGGGCCGGGCGACGCGCTAACTTAGCGGCGCCCGGCGCTCATGGAAAGTGACCATTGCCACCCCTGCCCCGTGACCGTGCGCGCGTCGGAACGCTGACACACACGGGAGCGCGTATTCAGCCAGCCGGATAGATGTAGCTCGCGCCGACGCCCAGCGGGATACCCAGACCCCAGAACGCCAGCAGGAACAGCGTCCACAGGATCGACAGCCCGATCGAGTACGGAATCATGATCGACACCAGGGTGCCGATCCCCGCCGAGGTCACATAGCGCTGGCAGAACACGACGATCAGCGGGAAATACGGCATCAGTGGCGTCAGGATGGTGGTCATCGAATCGCCTACGCGGTAGGCCGCCTGGGTGAGATCGGGCGAGACGCCCAGTTGCATCATCAGCGGCACCATGATCGGCGCGAGCAGTGCCCACTTCGCCGACGCCGAACCGATGAAGAGGTTCACAATGCCGGTCATCAGGATCAGGCCGATGATCGTCAGCCACATCGGCAGGCCGAGGCCCTTGAGGAAATCGGCGCCCTCGACCGCCATCAGCGTGCCAAGACCCGAGCCGTTGAAGCCGGCGAGGAATTGCGCAATAAAGAACGCGATGACGATGTAGTAACCCATGCCGCTCATCGACCTGGTCATCGCCGCGATGATGTCGCGATGCGTTTTCACGGTGCCGGCGATGTAGCCGTAGACCACGCCCGGCAACAGGAACAGCACGAAGATCAGCGCGACGATCGACTGCATCACCGGCGCGGCGGCGACGAGCAGCGGATGACTGCCGTCGGGCACGACATCGGCCGGCGCGCGCCATGGCGAGGTCTCGGGCATCAGCGTCAGCGCGAACAGCCCGGCGGCGACCAACATCGCGATGACCGCCCACAGCAGGCCACGCTTCTCGGCGGCGCTGAGATCGTCCATCTTCGGCAGGTTCGCCGGATCGCCATCGACAGGCGTGCGCTGGAGGCGCGGCTCGACGATGCGGTCGGTGACGAACCAGCCGATCGCGATGATCAACAGACTCGACGCGCTGGTGAAGATCCAGTTGTTGAGTGGGTTGACGATCAGTGCGGGATCGAGAATCTGCGCCGCCTCCTGGGTGAAGCTGGCGAGCAGCGGATCCAGCGAGGAAGGCACCAGCAGCGTGGCGGAGAACCCACCCGACACACCGCAGAACGCCGCCGCGATACCCGCCAGCGGATGCCGGCCCGCCGCATAGAAGATCACCCCGCCAAGCGGAATCACCAGCACGTAACCTGCATCCACCGCGACGTGGCTCAGCACCGCGACCGCGACCAGCGCCGGGGTGAGCAGCTGCTTCGGCGTCACCGACAGCACGCGGCGCAGCGCGGCATTGATGAAACCGGTGTGTTCGGCGACGCCAAGTCCGAGCATCGCGACCAGCACCACGCCCAGCGGCGCGAAGCCGAGGAACACGCGCACCATGTTCGCCATGAAGGCGGTCAGCGACTCGCCCGAGAGCTGGTTGACCACCTGGATCGGCGTGCCGGTGCGCGGATCGATCGCCTGGAAATCCACGCCCGACAAGGCCCACGACAGGAGCCACACCGCGAGCATCAACAGCAGGAACAGCATCGCCGGATCCGGCAGCTTGTTGCCTACGCGTTCGACCGTGTCGAGAAACCGGGCGATGGCACCGCGCGGCGCGGCAGTGTCCGGAGAAGGCTGGCTCATGCGGGTGTCGTCCCCTTTTTCGTCAACCGCGCATCCTAGCAGTCGGGCACCGCGCGGCGCTCTGCACGCACGTCCGCAACGGGAAACCCCGGCACGTGGCCGGGGCTCTCGAAGCGCACATCCGATCGCGATCAGGGCGCGTAGCTGGCCCGCACCGTGAGGTGGCCGAATGCACGCTCGCCGACGACGCGCACGTACCAGATGCCCGCCTGCGGCACTGCCAGCGTCACCGTCTCGTTGTTGCCGGGACGCTGCGAACGCAGCTGCCAGTCGTCCGCGGTCGGCAGGACTTCGTGGCTGGCATACAGCGTGATGTCTCCGGTACCGCCGGCGGTGAGGATGCGCAGATTCCGCGCGCCGGCCGGCACGTCGATCCGGAACAGGCGCGATTCGCCGGCCGCGCCTTCGATGCCGCCGACCTGCACGCCGTTGACCAGCGGCTGCGCGGCCGCCGCCGGATGCTCGACCACCGACACCGACGCGGTCGCGCTGTTGTCGGTCTCGTCGGGATCGTGCGTCTGCGAGGTCGCCGCGACGGTCAGCGTCACGGTCTCGTCGATCCGCGAATCGGGCGCGGCCGCCGACAGTGCGAACAGCGCCTGCGCAGCGTTGCCGAGCATTTCGCTGCTGCATGCCAGCGACGTCTTGCCATCGCCGGTTTCAGGGGCCTCGCAGCTCCAGTCGGCTGGCGGCGTGACCGTCAGATCGTCGAGCTCCGCATCCAGCACTGCGCCGAAGCCCGGGAATTGCGCGGCATCCGGGCCGGCATTGCGCAGGATGGCGTTGAACGCGAGCGGATCGCCCGCGAACACTTCCGTATTCGCGGCCGCGACCGTGATGCCGAGATCGGCGACCGTCGCCGGCTGCAGACGCACCAGCAACACCGTCGGGTCGTGGTCGGACAGGCGCGTCGGCGTGTCCGCATCGTTGCGCGCGACTTCGGGGAAGTCGGCGTTGATGCGCGCATGGCTGATGTCGAGGCCGGCGACCATCGGCGAATCCACCAGCGCCTGGTTCACCAGCACATGGTCGAGCGACTGGGCCTGGTAGTCGAACACGAAGGAGTAGCGTTCCTCGTTGGCCGCCTCCAGCGTCATGTTGAGCAGCGAGGGGGCGATCAGCACGGCGCCGTCATTGTCGACCGCGGTTTCGGCGTCGGGCGACGGCAGGCCGGTGACTGTGCCCATGCCGTCGACGTAGCCGTCGTTGAACTCGAACGCGTTGAAATCGCCGAGCACGACGATCTGGCGCGTCGGATCGTCCTTCTGCATGCCGTCGATCAGCGTGGCCAGGTACTCGGCCTGCTTCTGGCGCTTGTCGCGCACGCGCTGGCCGGCGGTCGCCCAGCCGTTGCTGCCCGCGGCATCGTCCTCGATCCCGCTCAGCGAACGCTGGTGCACGACGATCGCGGTGAACGGATAGCGGCGGCCGTCGGCGAAGTGCGCTTCGGCATCGAGCACCAGCGGCGGGCGATCGTTGAGCACGCTGGTCGAGCCGTTCGGGTTGACCAGCACCTCGTCGGCACCCTGCTGCTGGACTGACCCCACCGCGATGCGGGCGACGCTGCCGACCGACGCGGTCTTGACCAGGAAGCCGACATCGATGCCGCCGACGTCGAAGCCTTCTTCCAGATAGGCGACGTAGCGCGGATCCGGCTGGCCGGCGGCGACCGCATCGGCGTTGATGCGCTCGGCCAGCGTGCGCAGCACCGCCAGGTTCTCGACCTCGGTGACGCCGACGACATCCGGCGCGTGCAGATACGCGCGGATGCCGATCGAGGCCTTCGACAGGCGCCGCTCGAGCGCGGCCGGCGTCAGCGTCGGACCACTGTTGGCGTCGTTGACCGTGTCGAAGAAGCGCTGCAGGTTGTAGGTCGCGAATGTCACGTGGTCGGGACCGGGCAGCGCCGACGGACGCGGCTCGCCAGCGCCCGTGCAGTCGCTGGTGAGCGCGCCTTCCGGATAGATCGTGTAGCGGCGGAAGCTGTAGTCGAGCGGACCGGTCAGCGAACCACCGGTGATGCGGCAACCGGCGGCGAGATCGGCGGTCGGCGCACCGATCGTGGTGCTGTTGACCGCGATCAGTTCGGGGTTGTAGTCCCAGCGCGGGATGTCCGGTGCGCTGCTGCCCAGCGGATCGGGATCCGGAATCTGGATGCCCGGCTCGCGGAACGGCCGCGGCGTACCGGTGACGACGACGGCGAAGCGGCCATTGCTGCTGCCGGTCGCCTGCGCCTCGTTGGTGTTGCCGGTGGTCGGCGCGACGACGGTGAAGCCGGGCGCGGTGACCCGCATCCCTTCAAGGTGCTCGAGCTGGGCGAGGCCGCCATCCGTACTGGGCATGTCGTCCGTCAGCACGACTGCCGGTGGCAGCGCATGGCCTTCCGACAGTTTGACCACAGAAGCGTTGGTGATCTGGGTCAGCGGCAGCTGCAGCGGATCGGCAGCCGGCACGTATTCGGTCACCGTGCCCTGCACCAGCACCTTGTTGCCCACCGCGGCATCGGCCGAGGGCGCGCTGCTGGTGAACACGAACAGGCCTTCCGATGTCGCCGGATCGCCGTCGTCCTCGCCGCCGGGCGTCTGGACGAAGAAGCCGTTGTTCTTGCGCCCGGTGACGATGCCCGTGGTCGCGACCGGCTGCCCCTCGACGGGCGAGCGCTCGCCGCTGCCCTGGATCGCGTGGATCGGCAGCGTGGTCACGTCGTCGTTGAGGATGGTGACGACGCCCTGGCCCTTGGCCACGTCTGCACCGACCACGTTGCCGAGATTGACGTAGAAGGCTTCGTCGGGCTCGACCCTGGTGTCGCCGACCACCGGCACGTCGATCGTGAGCTCGCGCTGGCCCTCGGCGAACGCGAGCGAACCCGAACGCGCGACGTAGTCGCTGTCGCCGACGGTCGCGGTGCCGTCGGCGGTCGCGTAGTCGAAGCTGACCCCGTCCGGGCCGGCCGGCTGGTTCAGCGAGATGGTGAGGAAGAACGGCGTCGTGCCGCTGTCGCCCTCCGCGCCGC